>NZ_CP034279.1:6600000-6900000 GCF_009739905.1 Streptomyces ficellus
GTCGGGGCGGACAAACCGACGTTGGAGGAGTTACAAGCTGAAGGCGGCATAGCCCGCTTGCAGCGACTGGCCGAGTCGTGGGAACCCGCTGTACAGCTTGCTGCGGAGACGGTGGGGCCAGCAGCGTCATTCGCCCCGGTGGCCGAGCAGACGTCCCGCTTGGTCGCCAAGGCCGAGGACGGCGAGGGGGCGGCCGATGTGGCAGCGGGGTCTGTGTATCCGGAGCCGGCCCGGACGATGACCTACGAGGAATGCAGGAACGGGCTGGGCGCGGACAAGAAGTTCTTCATCAAGTCCAGGTTCGCGGTGTGTTCCGGGGCGACATTTCTCCAGACGTGGTTCCGGAACAACCGTCCCGTCGGTGAAAGTATGTTCAACGTACGCACCGTGGGAACGATTGCCGCCCACAGCAGGGAGATCAAGTTCCAGTACTACTTCACCGAGATGCAGAGTACAGGCCAGACCGCTACTTCGGGTATGAAGATCACGACAACCGGGGCTATGCCGAAGAGTTGGCCCGCGGGCGTGAAGTACGACCTTGGTGGAAACCTGCCCAAGGCCGCGAAGAGCTTCGACGAGCTGAAGTTGGCACGAACATACCTGCACACCGTCAACGCCAAGCCCGGACAGGGCAGTAGCGGTAGCACCGACCTGGTCTTCACCGCCTACGAACCGTCGATCTCCATCACTGCGCCGGCTGGGTGGCGGCTGGGCGGAGCGCTCAGTGGCAAGCTGTTCATGCTGGCTCCGCGCTGGGACGCAGCTCCATACCTGGCCAACTCCACCGGCGGAGGGAACCCTGCCAAGAAGGGTGCCGCGACGTTCAGCTACCTGCCCACGCTGGCGTACAGCGCCAAGGCGGGCGCGCCCGAGCGGGCGGTGGCCGAACACCTCAGGACGGCTTTCACCAACCCGGGCGATACCAAGCCCGAGATGGCAGCGAAGAAGGTGGCTGGGCAGGTGGCGAACGAACCCTTGCACCGGCTCGTCGACCCCAAGCGGAAGGAGGAGAATCGCAAGGCCGCAGTCAAGCAGTGCAAGCGCTACTGGGGCGACAACTACAGCCAGGGGGCGACTCGCGAGTGCGACGAGTACCCCTTCGCGACGACCTATGAAGGCGCCGCACAGCCCGACTACGACGGGGACGCCAGGAAGTTCAACTTCTCGGTCAAGCCGGTGGCCAAGGAAGACAACGGGGCCGCAGGAAGCCTGCTGCTCGGCTTCTACGCCAAGAACAGGCTGATAGACGGCCTTGAGGACGGATTCCTCGTGCAGATCACGTCGTGAGCCCATGACAGAGGGGGGCGGCCGCACCATCGGCCGCCCCTGTCCGCGTCAAGACCGCTTAGGCCAGAACTGGACCAGGTACTTCTCCGCTCCCTTCGCGGTACCCGTTTCCAGTGACAGACGCTCGGCCTCGGCGCGGCCGGTGCAGCTCGCCCTCACGCGCCACAGGCCAGGGCTGAGGACGATCAACTCGTCCGTACGGCCAAGACTCATCGACCAGACGGCCACTTGACCACTGACCGATTCGAATTCGACCTCTCCTTGCTCATCCCAGTGGGTGCCCGTCAGTTCTGGTGCGGGCCCGTCCCACACCTCCACCGTCACCGCGGCCGTGTGAGTGTGGCCGGCGCTGAAGAAATCGATACGCCCAGGATGGGCGCTGAGGAATGTCCCGAAGTCGTACGCATCCGGATAGGGCACCGGCAGGGCAGCGTCGTCGGACTCCTGGAAACTGAAGCTGTGATAGCCCACATCGGCATCGAGGCACTGACGTCGAATCAGTTTCGTCATATCCCCTCCACACATCAGCCGTCGACACTGGATCCTAGACAAGCACGACCTCTCTGGGCTCTAGGCCAGGGAGCCCCGCCCGCCCTTCGAGCGGACGTCCGCGCCCACCGTCAGGGCGACCGCCGGGCGTTGAGCCGGGCGGCCTGGCGCGTCAGGTGGTCGCGCTCGGCGAGGTTGGGCGCCCGGAGGGCCGCCTCGGCGTACAGCCGAGCCGCCGTCGCCAGGTTGCCGTCCCGCTCGTGGAGGTACGCCGCCACGGCGGTACGGCGGGGCAGCGCGGCCTCCACGCCGGCCAGCGCCGCCAGGCCCGCGCGCGGCCCGTCGGCCTCCCCGACCGCGACCGCGCGGTTGAGCCGGACGACCGGGCTGTCGGTCAGGCGCATCAGCTCGTCGTACCACTCGACGATCTGCACCCAGTCGGTCTCCTCGGCGGTCGGCGCGTCGGCGTGCAGCGCCGCGACGGCGGCCTGCGCCTGGAACTCGCCCAGCCGGTCGCGGGCCAGGGCCGCCTGGAGGATCCCGACCCCCTCGCTGATCAACGCGGTGTCCCACCGCCCCCGGTCCTGCTCGGCGAGCGGCACCAGGCTGCCGTCGGGCGCGGTCCGGGCGGCCCGCCGGGCGTGGTGGAGCAGCATGAGGGCGAGCAGCCCCGCCGGCTCGGGGTGGTCGACCTGGACGGCGAGCCGCCGGGTGAGCCGGATGGCCTCGGCGGCGAGGTCGACGTCGCCCGAGTAGCCCTCGTTGAAGACGAGGTACAGGACGCGCAGCACGGTGGCGACGTCACCGGGCCGGTCGAGAGGGGCGCCGGAGACCGTGCGCTTGGCCCGGCTGATCCGCTGCGCCATGGTGGCCTCGGGCACCAGGTAGGCCTCGGCGATCTGGCGGGTGGTGAGCCCGCCGACGGCGCGCAGGGTGAGCGCCACCGCCGACGCCGGGGTCAGCGACGGGTGGGCGCACAGGAAGTAGAGCTGGAGCGTGTCGTCCGCCGCGGGCGCCGGGCCGGGCGCCGGTTCCCGCTCGACGCGGACCTCGCGCCGGCGGCGGGCGGTGTCGGCGCGCGCCGCGTCCAGGAACTTGCGCCAGGCCACGGTGACCAGCCAGCCCGCGGGGTCGTGCGGCCGGTCGGCCGGCCAGACCCGGACCGCCTCGACCAGCGCGTCCTGCACGGCGTCCTCGGCCGCCGGGAAGTCGGCTCCGCGGCGGACGAGGGCGGTGATGGCGCGCGGGGTGAGGCTCCTGAGCAGGGCCTCGTCCATCGGTGCCGTCACTCCGTGACGTTGGGCCGCACACCGTAGAACGGACGCACCTCAAGCCACTCGTGGATCGGCTTGCCGTCCTTCCCCGGCGCGGCCGACAGCTCCCCGGCCAGCTCGACGGCGCGGTCGTAGCCGTCGACGTCGATGATCATCCAGCCGGCGATCAGGTCCTTGGTCTCCGCGAACGGCCCGTCGGTGACCGGCGGGCGCCCCTCGCCGTCGTAGCGGACCCACGCCCCCTCGGGGGCCAGCGCCTGACCGTCGACGAACTCGCCGGTCTTCTCCAGCCGGGCCGCGAAGTCGTTCATGTACTGCATGTGTGCCGAGATCTCCTCCGGCGTCCACCGGTCCATCGGCACGTCGTTGACCGGAGCCGGGGCGCCGCGGTAGTGCTTCAGCAGCAGGTACTTCGCCATCGTGGTTCTCCTCGGTGCTCGTGCGACCCATTGTGGTCGCGTTCACCCCGGGGACGGAGCCGGACGCGGGTTCTCGACATCGCCGTACGAGGTTTTCCCGGATTCTTTCGGTGGCCCGCGCGGGGGTCAGCCGTCGGCGCCGGCGTCGCGGATGGTGAAGACCTGGTCCAGGCCGACGATGCCGAGGACGCGCAGGGTGTTGGAGGGGACGGCGCTCAGGACGATGTCGGCACCGGCGGCGTGGGCGTGGTGGCGGGCGGCGAGGAGGGCGGTGATGCCGCTGGAGTCGCAGAACGAGAGCCCGGACAGGTCGATCACCAGGCACTGGCCCGGGCTCAGCTCCAGCCGGCCGACCTGCTGCCGCAGGGCGGTGGCCTGTTCGTAGTCGAGTTCGCCGGCCACGTGCAGGACCGGTCCGGTCGCGGCGTCACGGCGGGTGATGTTCAGCGGGCTCATCGTGGGCGCTTCGGGTTCGGGTGGACGGGGGGACGGGACGCGGGGACTCCGAGGGCGAGCAGGGCGGTGTCGTCCTCCAGACCGTCGCCGAAGCCCTGGATCAGGCCGGTGAGCGCGGTGACCGTCTCCTGCGGTGTGGCGGGGGCGTGCCCGGCGGCGAACGCGCGCAGCGCCTCCTCGCCGTACAGGTCGGTGCGGCCGGGGCCGGTCCGGGCCTCGGTGAGACCGTCGGTGTACAGCAGCAGGGTGTCGCCCGGGGCGAGCACGGTCCGCGCGGTGCCGACCGGGGCGTTCGGCAGGATGCCGATCAGCAGCCCGCCGGGCGTGGGCAGGTAGTCGGCGCGGCCGTCGGCCCGCAGCACCAGCGCCGGCGGGTGTCCGCCGGAGGCGATGCGCACGGTCGTGGGCTCGTCCCCGGTGCCGGGCTCGACGACGCCGAAGATCGCGGTGCAGTAGCGGGGATCGCCGCCGGCGGCGTACCGGTCGTGCAGCACGGTGTTCAGCGTCGCCAGCGCCGTGGCGGGCTCCGGGTCGTGGAGGGCGGCGGCCCGCAGGGTGTAGCGGGTCAGCGAGGTGAGGGAGGCGGCTTCCGGGCCCTTGCCGCACACGTCGCCGAGGAAGAACGCCCAGCGCTTGCCGTCGATCGGGAACAGGTCGTAGAAGTCGCCGCCGAGGCGGTCGGCGGAGGCGGTGTGGTAGTGGACGGCCGTCTCCAGGCCCGGCACCGGAGGCAGTGAGGACGGTACGAGCGACTGCTGCAGCACGGCCAGCGCGTCGGCCAGCCGTGCCCGGTCGGCCTCGGCCTGCCGGCGCGCCTCCTCGGCCTCCGCGCGCGCCCGGTCCGCGTCGGCGCGGGCCTGCTCGGCGTCCCGGCGGCGGCGCAGCAGCTCCTCCTCGTAGGCCCGGCGGTCGGAGGCGTCGAAGACGGTGGTGCGGATGAGCAGTGGTTCGCCCTCGGTGCCGTACTTGACCAGGGAGGACACCAGGACCGGCAGCCGGCCGCCGGACTGCTTCCTCATCTCCAGGGCTATGCCGCGCAGCTCGCCCTGCATGCGCAGCAGCGGCGCGAAGTGCGTCTCGTGGTACAGCTTCCCACCCACGGTGAGCAGATCGGCGAAACGCATCCGCCCCACGACGTCCTCGCGCCGCAGACCGAGCCACTGCAGCAGCGTGGCGTTGATCTTGGCGACGGTGCCGTCCATCAGCGTGGAGAGGTAACCGCAGGGAGCGGACTCGTACAGGTCGTCGGCGCTGTCCTCCAGCAGGGCGGTGAAGGACGCGTCCGTGCTCGCGTCGTCCCCGGTGTCGGCGGGCTCCGGCACGCCACCGGCGCGGCACATCACTGACGCGACTCCAGGAAGGCGAGGATCGCTTCCGTGGTGGCCTCCGGGGCGCTCAGCTGCGGGCAGTGTCCGGTGGCGTCGAGGGTGACCAGGCGGGACGAGGGGATCGCGGCGTGCACGTACGCGCCGACCTCGCGGGGCGCGATCGCGTCCTGGGAGCACTCCAGCACCAGGGTCGGCACCGTCACGCCCTTCAGGTCGTCGCGGCTGTCGGACAGGAAGGTGGTGCGGGCGAACACCCGGGCGATGTCGGGGTCCGTGGCGCAGAAGCTGTTGGTCAGTTCCTGCCCGAGTTCCGGCCGGTCCGGGTTGCCCATGATCACCGGAGCCATGGCGGCGGACCACCCCAGGTAGTTCGACTCCAGGGACTCCAGCAGCTCGTCGATGTCCGCCGCGGTGAAACCGCCGCGGTAGCCCTCGTCGTCGATGTAGCAGGGGGAGGGGCCCACCATCACCAGCGCCCCGATGCGCTCGGGCGCGGCCTGCGCGGCGAGCACGCCGACCATGGCGCTGACGGAGTGCCCGACGAACACGGCCTCCTCCAGCTCCAGGGCCTCGCACACCTCGACCACGTCACGGGCGTACCCGTCCAGGGAGGCGTACCGCTCCGGGTCCCAGGCCGACAGGTCCGAGCCGCCGGCGCCGACGTAGTCGAACAGCACCACCCGGTACCGCTCGGACAGCGCGGGGACGACCAGCCGCCACATGTTCTGGTCGCAGCCGAACCCGTGCGCCAGCACCACCACGGGCGCGGAGGCCGGGCCGGTGACGGTCACGTTGTTCCTGCGGCAGATGTCCATGCCCGTCATCCTCGCATCCTTCGCAACACGCTCAACAGGCGGTTCACCGGACCCGCACACCTCAGGCCGGGGTTCCCGGTCCACGGCGGCGCCTACCGGGAGCCCATCTCGAACAGGAAGTAGAGGAAGGCGGCGAAGACGTGTCCCGCCACGACATAGGCGAAGATCCGGAGGACGAACCCCCGGGGGAACCGGCCGTCCCCCCGCTCGACGCCGGTGTCCGCACGAGCCGGGTCACGCGTCATGACCGCCACCTTCCGCCGGGCCCGGGCCGGTCACCCGGGTCATACCGCCATTGGGCCAGGTCGCTGCCCCGGAGGCAAAAAAATTGCCCGACAGGCAAAAGCCGGGGCGGGACCGGTGCGGGCGTGCGCTCACCGCCAGCCGAAGCGGCGGTCCACCACCGCGGCGAACTCCTCCAGGCTAAGGACCGTGTCGCCGTTCTGGTCGGCGGTGTCGAACAGCGCGGACGAGTCGTCCGCGTCACCGAGGCCCCAGATCGGCAGATCACCCGACGCCGCCAGGGACGGACCCTTCGTCCGCAGCGCGACGATCACCTCTTCCCGGGTCAGGGTCCCGTTGTGGTCGAGGTCGAGCGCCTCGAACAGCTTGCGGGCCTTGTCGCTGATCACGTGTTCCCCGTCTCTTCCCCTCGGTGGGCGGGCCGGTCCGCCCGTCCACGTACCAGAACGCGCCCTGCCCCCGCCCGGTTCCCCACCACCCGGCCGGCGCGTACGGGGCCACCGCCCGCGTCCGCCGCGGCGCGTACGCCCCACGCGACACAGGGCTGCGCCCCAGGAGCAGCGCGTGTGCCAGCACGAGCAGCACGACGGCGCCGTTGACCAGGCCCGCGACCACGTCGCTCGGATGGTGCATCCCCCGGTAGAGCCGGGACACCGCCACCGCCGGCGGTACGAGGAGCAGCAGCCCGGCCGCGACGTACCGCCACGGGCCGCGCAGCCGGGTGACCACGAGCGTGGCCAGTCCTCCGTAGAGCGCGAGCGACGCGCCGGCGTGCCCGGACGGGAAGCTGGAGGTCGGCGGGGCCGGATCGAGCCGCTCCACCTCCGGCCGCGAGCGGTCCACGCACACCGTGACCAGCAGGAAGAGGGCCGACTGCGCGGTGACCGACGCCCCGAGGAAGAGCGCGTCCCGCCACCGCGGCGCACGCGGCAGCACGACCAGCGCGACCACGCAGACACCCGTGACACCGATGACGGCCCCGGTCGAGGCCGCGGACGTCAGCCACTCCGACACGGCCGTCGCCACCGCCGTACGCCGCCCCGCGAACCAGACGCCGACCGCGCCCTCCGCCGCGAACGGCCACCACCCCGCCGCCGGACCGGTGACCACCAGCCCCGCCCCCACCATCAGCACGCCCCACACCGGCAGCCACACCAGAAGGCCCAGCCGTCCGGCCGCCCCACCGCTTCCGCTCGTCATGGCCGACGTATTGCCCCACACGCCCGCGTGAACCGCGAGGACGGGCGATTCAGGCCGCCGGGGTCCGGTCCGGGGAGCACGGATCCGGGCCCCGAGGCCGCCCGCCCCGCGCGAGTTCGGCGTTGAACTGCGCGCCCGCCAGCAGCACCACGTGGGAGACCCACAACCAGACCAGGAACGCCACCACCCCGGCCAGCGACCCGTACAGCCGGTTGTACGTCGCGACGTGCGCCGCGTAGAAGGCGAACCCCGCCGACGCGAGCAGCCACAGCAGCACCGCGAGCGTCCCGCCGGCCACCGTCCGCCGCACCCCTCGCGCCTCGGGCGGCCCGGACCGGAACAGCAGCAACACCAGCGCGACCACCACCACGAACAGCAGCGGCCACCTCAGACCCGCCCACACCAGCGCGGCCTCATGGTCCGTCCCCGTACCCCGGCCGATCGCCCGGGCGACCCGCTCGGCGGCCGTCAGCGTCACCACACCACTGACGAGCAGGGCCAGCACCGCCAGCGCCCGCAGCAGGATGGCGGGAAACGTCCGCCACGCCGGCCGGCAGTCCGGAACGCCGTACATGGCGTGCAGCGCGCGCCGGAAGACGGCCAGGTAGCTGGAGGCGGACCACAGCGCGGCACCGCCGGTGAGCACCACCAGCACCCAGCGGACCGACGGGTCCTCCTGCGGGGCGCCCAGCGCCTGCGTCAGCACCGGGCGGGCCGCCTTCGGCACGAACGCCCCCAACTGCGCGACGACCTCCTGGGGCGAGCCCGTGCCGAGCAGCGCCAGTGAGAAGACGATCACCAGCAGCGCCGGGAAGACCGCCAGGACCGCGTAGTACGTCAACGCCGCCGCCCAGTCGGTCAGGTCGTCCTCCCACACGGCTACCGGCGTACGGGCCAGCGCCCTGCCGTACGCCCCGGGTTCGCGCCCTCCGGCCGCCGCACCGTCCGCGGGGACACCGATCGTCATGAGAACACCGCTCCACCCGCTCCGTTCCGGCCCCGCCACCATCCGGCCGCCGCACCCCGGGCGGCGGCCGGCAGGGGTCCCCTTCCTGCTGCCCCGCGACGGCCGCGGCACGCCCCGGCGGGGGAGCGGAAGGCCGCGCGGGGGCGGAGCCGCCCCGGTGGCCGGGGCCCGCCCCGGGTGCCAAGCTGGAGCCGCCCGCGCCGGGCACCCGTGGCCCATCACAGTGAGTCGACGCATGGACATCGAGCTGACGTACGACGCGTTCGGCACCCGACTGCGCGGCATCGGGGGCGTGGAGATCACCTACGACCTGCTGGGCAGCCGCCCCCGCACGCTCGGCTCCTGGCGTCTGGAGTACGACACGCTGGGCTCCCGGCTGCGCGCCGTGGGCCCCACCGGCATCACCTACAGCCGATGGGCCGGCCTGCCCCGGACCGTCGGCCGCTGGGACTGCGAACACAGCCGGTTCGCCGCCCGCCTGCTGCGCATCGGCCCCTACGAGCTGGCCTATGACCGCCACGGCAGCCGGGTCCGTGCCGTCGGGCCGCTGGGCATCGACTACGACCGTCTCGGTAGCCGTGCCGCCCGCGTCAGCCTCCAGGGCGGGGCGGAGGCACTGCCACTGTCGGCCGACCACCTGCTGGTGCTCTACCTCACGCTGTACTGGCAGGAGGAGAAGTGGCGGGAGCAGCAGGCCCGGAGATGACCCCGGGAGATGACCCCGGCTTGCACCGTCACCGGTGAGCCTTCGCCTTCGCCTTCACCTGCCGTACCGAACCGGGCTCGGCGTCGTCGCGCACCGCGTGCTTGCCCGGTTTGCCGTGCTTTGCGTGCTTGCCGTGCTTGCCCCGGGACCCCTGGCTGCCCTGCCCGTCCTGGTCGCCCGCGCGGGTCGACGCGGCGGGCTCCGTCGCGGGGTACGCGGCGGACTGTGTACCGGGCTGCGCCGGGACCGGGCGGGGCATCGTGCGGGGCGTCGTTCCCGCTCCGGGTGGGGTGCCGGGTGCGGTGGTGCCGGGCCCCGGGTCGGGCTTCGTCGCCGACGGGCGGGCCGGCTCGGCGGCGGCGTTCGCCCGCCCGTCACCCGCGGCGCCGATCGAGCCGGTGAGCCCCACCCCGAGCGCGGCCAGGGCGGCACCCGCCGACAGCAGGGCCCGGCCGCCACGGCGTGCCCCGGGGCCGGATGCGGGGACACGCGCGGGTGTCGTCACCCGGCCGTCGCGCCCGGCCCGCCCCTCAAGAGCATCCGGCTCGGGGAAGGCATCCGGCCCCGGAAGGGCGTCCGGCCCCGGTCGTCCGGGCACGCCGACGCGGGCGACCGGCGCCGGGGCCGGCACCGGTCGCGCATCGTCCTCGGGCGCCGCGACGGCCAGGGCTCGCGCGCAGGTCCGGGCGTCCGGCCTGCGGTGCTCGTCCACCTCCGTCATGGCCTCCAGCAGCTCGGCGAGCGGGGCCGGCAGACCCGGCGGGAGGACCGGGGGCCGGTGGAGGCGGGCGATCGCGGCCTCCAGCGGGGCGCCGTCGTACTCCAGCTCGCCCTTCATCGACTCGAGGAGCACCAGGCCCAGGCTGTAGATGTCGGCCGCCGGTCCCGCGCCCTTGCCCAGCACCTGCTCCGGGGACATGTACGCGGCCGTCCCCACCAGCGCGCCGGTGACGGTCCGGGCCGTGGTGTCCAGCAGCCTGGAGATGCCGAAGTCCGTCAGGTGCGGGACGTCCGTCTCGTCCAGCAGGATGTTCGCGGGCTTGACGTCGCGGTGCACGACACCGGCCGCGTGCACGTGGGCCAGCGCCGAGGCCAGGGCGGACCCGATCCGGCACGCCTCGGTGGGCGTCAGCGGGGACGCGGCGATACGGCGGCGCAGGGTGGTCCCCCTGATCAGCTCCATCACCAGGTACGGCGTGCCGTCCTCCCGGCCCGAGTCGTACACGGTGATCAGCCCCGGGTGCTGCAACCGGGCCAGCAGGCGGCCCTCGCTGTCGAAGTGGTCCTCCGTCCCGGCCTCGCCGTCCGGGCGGAAGACCTTCACCGCGACCGGCCGCCGCAGGCGCAGATCCAGGCCCTCGTACACATCCGCCGCGCCTCCCCGGCCCAGCAGATCGTCGAGCCGGTAGCGTCCGGCCACCACCTGGGCCGTGAGCCGGTGGTCGGGTCGTATCGGCCACGAGCGGACCTTCATCACTGCGCTCCCTGCGTTCTGTTGTCACCTGCCGTCGTCCGCCCGCCCTCGTGTGCACGACCGGTGCATCTTGCCGAGGGCACGCCTGGCCGCCTGGTTGCGAGCACTGGTGGCCCGCCTGCCCCCTCAGCCGCCGGACATCCCTCCGGGACGGGTTCGGCATCATGGGACCCATGCGAACCCGACCCGTGCCGCGCACCCGACCCGTGCTCGTCTTCGACGGTGACTGCGGCTTCTGCACGACGTCCGCGCGGTTCGCCGAGCGCCGCCTGCGGCCCGACTGCGACCTCGTCCCCTGGCAGTTCGCGGATCTGGACGCCCTCGGAGTGACGCCGGAACGCGCCGGCCACGAAGTGCTCTGGGTGACCCCGCCCGGCCGGGTGTACGGCGGAGCCGAGGCGGTCGCGAAGCTCCTGCTGGACGCCGGCGGCGGCTGGGCACCGCTGGGCGCCCTGCTCCTGCTGCCCCCCATCCGGTGGGCCGCCCACGCCGTCTACCGCCTGATCGCGGACAACCGGCACCGCATGCCCGGCGGAACGGCCGCCTGCGCCGTCCCACCGCGCCGCACCCCCTGACGGGCCGGCGACGAGCCCGCTCGTGGCGCGCTCAGCGCAGTCGCAGCACGCCCGGGGCCGCGTCCTCGAAGACCTCCACCAGCCAGTCGAAGACCGTCGGACCCCGGCCGGCCCGGGCGTCGGCCAGCAGGCCGGCGACCGAAGGACGCTGCGTCGGGTGGCAGCGGGCCAGACGCGACTCCAGCCGGCGCGCGGTCTCCTCGTGCCCCAGTGCCTGCCGGGAGCGGGCGTGGTCCCGCCACTCGACGGTGAAGTCCCCGTCGTCCGGCGTGCCGAAGCCGCCCGCGAGGCAGTCGCCGAAGGAGTCGAGACCGCGGCCGAAGTAGCCCCCGGGGCCGTTGACCGCCTCGCCCATCACCCGCCAGAAGTCCTCCAGCGTCCGGATCCGTTCACCGTCCAGTACGTAGGTCGTCGCCATGCGGCGAGGCTAGGCCACGGAGTCCGCCGCCCGCCGCCTGTCGGCCGGGCTGTCTCAGCGGTGGCCGGCCCCGCCCGTGAGCGCCGCGTCGGCGGCCCGCAGGATGTCCCCGAAGACGTGCGCGACGACCGGTTTGGCGAACACCCGCGTCAGAGCGGCGGCGGCGAAGGGCGCCCGCACCTCGAAGGTGGTCGTCCACTCGACGAGGGTGCCGCCGGAGGTCTCGGAGAAGGTCATGCGGCCGAGCCGGTGCCGGGCCGGCGGGAAGCTCCGCTCGACGGTGTAGTCGAAGCCGTACGGCGGGTCGTAGGCGGTGATGCGCTCCCGGAACCGGCCGATCAGCCAGGTGTGGACCCGGACCGCGCCCACCCCGTAGGGCGCGTCGGCGCCCCGCCTGGCGAGGCGGGCCGCCAGGACGTAGGGGGAGCGGGTGTAGTGAGTGGTCGTGGCGCACCAGTCGAACACGTCGGCGACCGGCGCCTCGACGACCCGTCGCACCGTCAGGGTTTCCATGTCTCGTGCCCCTTCCTGCTCAGGAGGCGCGGAGTGACGGCCGCGCCCAGCTTGTGGGGGTTGCCCACCGCGTACATGCCGTGGACCAGGCCGCCCGAGATCTCGAACACCAGCGCCTGGTCGATCCGGTCGCCCACCCGGAACAGCACCGCGGGCAGGGCGTTGCAGCTCGTGATGTCGAACCGGGTACCGGGCGCGCTCCTGCGGGCCACCCCGGCGACGAACCGGGCGACCCGCTCGCGACCCGCCACGGGCCGCCGGGCCGCGCTCACGAGGCCCCCGCCGTCCGAGACGTGCACCACGCCGGGGGCCAGCAGGCTCATCAGCGTCCCGACGTCGCCGGTGCCCGCCGCGCTCAGGAACCGGCCGACGACCTCCCGCGCCGTGCCCGGGTCGTGGTGGAACCGCTTGCGCCGCGCCCGTACGTGCTCGCGCGCCCGGTGCGCGATCTGGCGCACCGTCGCCTCGCTCCTGCCGACCAGCCCGGCCACCTCACGATGGGAGTAGCCGAACACCTCCCGCAGCACGAACACGGCCCGCTCGTCCGGGCCCAGCGTCTCCAGGACCAGCAGCATCGCCATGGACACCGACTCGGCGAGCACCACGTCCTCGCTCACGTCCGGCGCGGTGCGCACCGGCTCGGGCAGCCACGGCCCGACGTACTCCTCGCGCCGCCGCCGCGCCGCCCGCAGATGGTTCAGCGCCTGCCGGGTGACCGTGCGCACCAGATACGCGCGGGGGTGCCCGATGCCCTTCCCGCGCACCGCGTGCCACCGCAGGTAGCTGTCCTGCACCACGTCCTCGGCGTCGGCCGCGCTGCCGAGGATCTCGTAGGCGATCGTGAACAGCAGCGGCCTGCACCCCGCGAAGTCCTCGTCGTCCTCGCTCACTTCCCTTTCCTCCCGCTCGGCACGTTCCCTCGGCCGGGGCTTCCGGCCCGTGCCCACCGTGGAGACACCACCCGTCCGGGAAACGTGACACCGGGCCGGGTGGCCCGCGTCACATCCACCCGAAAGTGCCCGTGGTGACCCGGGCCGAAGCGGGTAAGGAGGACTCCACACGACGACCGTGCCTGAAGGAGACGAGCATGACCGACGACGCCTACCTGTTTCTCGCGGACGGCTCGGTGACCCACCTCGGCGCACCGCTCGCTCTCGTGGGCGACCTGGAATGCCTGGAGACGCCCGCCGTACGGGGCTGGCTCGACGCCCA
This sequence comes from Streptomyces ficellus, assembly GCF_009739905.1. Taxonomy (NCBI): domain Bacteria; kingdom Bacillati; phylum Actinomycetota; class Actinomycetes; order Kitasatosporales; family Streptomycetaceae; genus Streptomyces; species Streptomyces ficellus. Next base: position 6,613,377 of record NZ_CP034279.1, read on the forward strand.
CGGCGTCACGCCCGCCTCCACCGCGCTGCGGCTGCTGCCGCCCGAGGAGACGGGGAGCATCCCCGAGGAGGCGGAGAAGCTGCCGGTGCCCCTGAGCGAGGAGGAGCTGATCCGGCTGCGCCACGCCCTCGCGCCCGGCGCCCTCGCCCGTGTCGAGGACGAGCTGCTGGCCTACCGCGACTGCGCGGGGGAGCGGGACGCGCTGCTCCACCGGGCCGTGGCCGCCGGCGTTCCGCCGCACCGCATCGTCCAACTGACCGGCGAGGAGCCCGAGACGGTGGCCTCCGTGGCCGCCCGGGCGGCGGGCCGCTGAACCGGGCCGGGCAGGGGGACGAGGAGACCATGACGACACCGGAAACGCGCCACAGGCTGGAAGAGATCGAACACCGGCTCGCCGGGCCGACACCCTCACCCATCGAGGGCCAGACCCGCATCCCGCTCACCCGGCCGGCCCCGGCGGACGAGGAGGAGGACGGCGCCCCTACGCCACGACCGGCCGCCCGCCCCCCGCGGCCCGGCACCACCCGGCCCACGACTTAGCGGCGTCCCCCGGGTCCTACGACCGCAGCCGCATGACAGGCGTCCGGGCGGGGCCGAGACTGCCGGTATGAGCACCGTCCGCCCTGTCCGCACCGTCCCGGTCGACACACAGGCCTACCTCCACCGCATCGGCGCCCCGCGCCCCTCCCGACCCGACGCCGGCGCCCTGCGCGAGCTGCACCTGCGCCACCTGCTGGCCGTGCCGTTCGAGAACCTCTCCATCCACCTGGGCGAGGACATCGTGCTGGAGGAGGAGGCGCTGCTCGACAAGGTCGTCAACGCCCGGCGCGGCGGCTTCTGCTACGAGTTGGGCGGCGCCTTCGCGGCGTTGCTGCGCCGGCTCGGCTTCCGCGTCGACCTCCTCCAGGCCCGCACCCTCACCGCCGGGGGCCGCCTGGGCATCCCGTACGACCACATGGCGCTGCGCGTCGGGGCCGCCGACGGCACCGGGCCCTGGCTCGTGGACGTCGGGTTCGGCGACCACAGCCACTACCCGCTCGCCCTGGACGAGCGCGGCGAGCAGCGGGATCCGGGCGGCACCTTCCGCATCGACGAGCTGCCCGGGGGAGACCTCGAGGTCCGGCGGAACGGAGAGGCGCAGTACCGCCTCGAGCCACGGCCCCGCACTTTCGCCGACTTCGAGGCCGGCGCCTGGTACCACCGCACGTCCCCGGCGTCGCACTTCACCCGGTCGTCGGTCTGTTCGCTGCTGACGGAGGACGGCCGGATCACGCTCAGCGGCCGCAAGCTGGTGACGACCACCGCCGGGCGGCGCACGGAACGGATGCTGGAGAGCGACGACGAGACGCTGGCCGCCTACCGCGAGCACTTCGGGATCGTCCTGGACCGGCTGCCTCCCGAGCCGCCGGCATCCCGGCCCCAGGGCCACCGGTAGCGGACGTCCGCTACCGGTGGCCGGAAAGCCTCGGGTCGACCGGATAAACCACGAATGGAGCAAGATCACTGCATTGAGGTAATGGCAACGGCGTGGTGGGGCGAGCCGGGCGTGACGGCCGTTAGGGTTCCCGAGGATCTGGACGGATTCCCAGAGATTCCTCCGCTTTCCTCCTTTTCCTCCTCTTCATCCTGACCTTCCCTGACTTTCTCCCGCTTCCCCCCGGCGGCACGCGCGTGCGCGCCGGTCCACACCCGCGAAGGAGAGCTCGCCCCGATGACCGTTGAGACCGACCCGGAGTCCCAGGTGGAGCCGCCCCGGCAGAGCCTGAGCACCGCGGCCGCCCGCAACCTCGCCACGACCACCAAGTCCGCGCCGCAGATGCAGGAGATCACCTCCCGCTGGCTGCTGCGGATGCTGCCGTGGGTGGAGACCAAGGGCGGCGCCTACCGGGTCAACCGGCGACTGAGCTACACCGTCGGCGACGGCCACATCGAGTTCGTCCAGGACGGTGCCGACGTCCGCGTGATCCCCCGCGAGCTGGGCGAACTGGCGCTGCTGCGCGGCTTCGAGGACGACGAGGCGCTCAAGACGATCGCCGCCCGGTGCGTCCAGCGCGACTTCCGGGCCGGCGAGGTGCTGGTCGAGCACGACGCGCCCGCCGACCGGATCCACCTGATCGCCCACGGCCGTGTCAAGCAGACCTCCGTCGGCAAGTACGGGGACGAGGTCGTCGTCGCCGTGCTCGCCGACGGCGACCGGTTCGGCGAGAACGCCCTGCTGGACGCCGACGCCACCTGGGACTACACCGTGACGGCCGAGACCGCGGGCACCCTGCTCACGCTGTCCCGCGCCGACTTCGCCGCCGTGATGGGCGCGGCGCCCAGCCTCCAGGACCACATCCAGCGGTTCAGCTCGCTGCCCCTCCAGCGGCAGAACCGTCACGGCGAGGCCGAGATCGCCATGTCGGCCGGCCACACCGGCGAGGCCGAGCTGCCGGGCGCGTTCGTCGACTACGAGCTCAAGCCGCGCGAGTACGAACTCTCAGTCGCCCAGACCGTCCTGCGGGTCCACAGCAGGGTCGCGGACCTCTACAACGGGCCGATGAACCAGACCGAGGAGCAGCTCAGGCTCACCATCGAGGCGCTGCGTGAGCGCCAGGAGCACGAGCTGATCAACAACCGTGAGTTCGGTCTGCTCCACAACGCCGCCTTCAAGCAGCGGATCCAGACCCACTCCGGTCCGCCGACCCCGGACGACCTCGACGAGTTGCTCTGCCGCCGCCGTGGCACCAGGCTCTTCCTGGCCCACCCCCGGACGATCGCGGCGATCGGACGCGAGTGGAACGCCCGGGGCATCTACCCGGACCACGCCGACATCGACGGGCACCACGTCCCGGCCTGGCGCGGGGTCCCCATCCTGCCCTGCAACAAGATCCCCATCAGCAAGGAGAGCACCAGCTCGATCCTCGCCATGCGCACCGGCGAGGACAACCAGGGCGTCATCGGTCTGCGCCAGACCGGCCTGCCCGAGGAGTACGAGCCGGGCCTGTCCGTGCGCTTCATGGGCATCAACGAGCAGGCGATCATCTCCTACCTGGTCACCACCTACTACTCCGCCGCCATCCTGGTGCCCGACGCGCTCGGAGTGCTGGAGAACGTGCAGATCGCCCGCCGGAGCGACTGAGGCGCACGCCGTCCGGCGGCCACGACGGCCCGGACCCTCCCCGCCCGGGCGCGTCCGTCCGGGCCCGGGGACAGCCCAACCACGTCACCAAGGAGCTACGGATGCCCGAGCCAGGGCCTTCCCCCGCCACGTCGAGCCTGCCGGCCGCCGCGGCCCAGTTCGGGGCGCACGTCCTCGCCCACGCCCTCGCCGCGGGGACCGAGGTCACCGCCGACGTCCGGGTGGTCCGGTCCGCCCAGCTGGTGGAGCCGGTGCCGGCCGGCGAACCGGACCCGCCGGCCGCGCCCCCGGTGACGCCGGGTCAGCCGGCGCGGGCCGCCCGGCCCGTCCTGCCCGGCCCGCCCTCCCTTCCCGTACGGCCGCGCACCGCGGAGGCGGCCGGGACCGCGGCCGAGGCCGCCCCGGGCTCCACGGCGGCCCCCGCGGTGGCGGGCGGCACGGACACCGGTCCTGCCGTGACGGCGACCGCCGCGCCCGTACGGGAGGACGCCGCCGCGGCGCGGCAGCCGAGCCCCGCCATGGAGCGCATCCTCCGCGGCCCCAGCGGCCTGGGCACCGCGAGCCTCCACCTGTTCCGGCGCGACGGGGCACCGGCACCGGCCGCGCCCGGGGAGCCGGTCGCGGGCAGGCCGATCCCGGGCCTCTACTTCCACCCGGTGCCGGAGCCCGACGAGGCGCGGGTGGCCGAGGTCAGCCGCAGGATCAAGGCGTGGGCGGTCGACGAGGTGCAGGCCTTCCCGCCGGAGTGGGAGGACCAGTTCGACGGCTTCTCCGTCGGCCGCTACATGGTCGCCTGCCACCCCGACGCCCCCACCGTCGAGCACCTGATGGTCGCCACCCGCCTGATGGTCGCCGAGAACGCGGTCGACGACTGCTACTGCGAGGACCACGGCGGCTCGCCCGTCGGCCTCGGCAGCCGTCTGCTGCTGGCGCACACGGCCCTCGACCCGCTGCACACCACCGAGGAGTACGAGCCGGCCTGGGCCGAGTCGCTCCTGTCGGACGCCCCGCGGCGCGCCTACCGCTCCGCGATGGACTACCTGGTGCGGCTGGCCACGCCCTCCCAGGCCGACCGGTTCCGGCACGACATGGCCCGGCTGCACATGGGCTACCTCGCCGAGGCGGCCTGGGCCGAGACGGACCACGTGCCGGAGGTGTGGGAGTACCTGGCGATGCGTCAGTTCAACAACTTCCGCCCCTGCCCCACCATCACCGACACCGTCGGCGGGTACGAGCTGCCGGCGGACCTGCACGCCCAGCCCGCCATGCAGCGGGTCATCGCGCTCGCCGGCAACGCGACCACCATCGTCAACGACCTCTACTCGTACACCAAGGAACAGGCCAGCCCCGGACGGCACCTGAACCTGCCGGTGGTGATCGCCGAACGCGAGGACTGCTCCGAGCAGAAGGCCTACCTGAAGGCCGTGGAGGTCCACAACGACCTCATGCACGCCTTCGAGGCCGAGGCCGCCGCGCTGGCCGCCGCCTGCCCGGTGCCGGCCGTGCCGCGCTTCCTGCGCGGAGTGGCCGCCTGGGTCGACGGCAACCACTACTGGCACCAGACCAACACCTATCGCTACAGCCTGCCCGATTTCTGGTAAGAAGGACTTATCTGTGACCAGCACCGAGTTCACCACCGTCAACGACGCCCCCGCGTTCGTCCCCTCCCCGGCATCGCCCTACCAGGGTGACATCGCCCGCTACTGGGACCAGGAGGCCAGGCCCGTCAACCTGCGCCTCGGTGACGTCGACGGCCTCTACCACCACCACTACGGCATCGGCGACGTCGACCACGCCGCCCTCGGCGACACCGGGGACGCCGAGTACGAGAAGAAGCTCATCGCCGAACTCCACCGCCTGGAGTCGGCGCAGGCGCAGGTCCTCCTGGACCACCTGGGCTCCATCGGGCGCGACGACACCCTCGTCGACGCGGGCTGCGGCCGCGGCGGCTCCATGGTCATGGCCCACCAGCGCTTCGGGTGCAAGGTCGAGGGTGTGACCCTGTCGGCCAAGCAGGCCGAATTCGCCAACCGCCGCGCCGGTGAACTCGGCATCGACGACCACGTCCGCGCCCGCGTCTGCAACATGCTCGCCACGCCCTTCGAGACGGGGAGCGCGGCCGGCTCGTGGAACAACGAGTCGAGCATGTACGTCGACCTGCACGACCTCTTCGCCGAGCACTCCCGCGTCCTCGCGGTCGGCGGCCGTTACGTCACCATCACCGGCTGCTGGAACCCGCGCTACGGCCAGCCCTCCAAGTGGGTCTCCCAGATCAACGCGCACTTCGAGTGCAACATCCACTCCCGCCGCGAGTACCTGCGGGCGATGGCCGACAACCGCCTCGTACCGCAGGCGGTCGTCGACCTGACCCCCGCCACCCTGCCCTACTGGGAGTTGAGGGCCACCTCCTCGCTGGTCACCGGCATCGAGGAGGCGTTCATCAACTCCTACAAGGACGGCTCCTTCCAGTACGTCCTGATCGCGGCCGACCGGGTCTGACCGACCCGCCGACGCCCAGGCCGGACCCGGCACCCGACGGGTCCGGCCTCGGCGTTCCACCGGGAGCGTCCCGTGTGAACCGGCAAGCGGAGCAGGCCCGTTGAGAGCGCTGCGAACCGGGTGACCATGCCACGCACCGCGCTCCCGCGCATCTGACAAACGTCACCGGATCCTGTGCACGCAATCGACCCGGAGGAGGAGGTCCCGTCCCGGGCGGCACCGTGAGTATGGCTGACGCGCACACCGACACGTGCGCCGTCGACCGTACAGGGAGCGCCCATGGACCACACCCCGCACGCCCACGCCACCGTCACCGCGCCGCGCCGCGCCGCAGGATGCGGCTCGTCGCCCTCACATCGAGCGCCGTCCTGCTCTCCGTGGCCGCCGACACCCTGCCCGCCCACGCAGCGACCGGCGCACACCCGGCCGGGACCCGCACCGCCGCCGTCGCCGCGTTCGACGCGCGTCACGGCCTCGACCGCGCGGAGTTGCGGGATGCGCTCACGGCGATACACCAGGCCGGCATGTACGGGACGTTCTCGTCCGTGCGCAACGGCTCGGCACGGTGGACCGGGGCCGCCGGCTTCGCGGACCGGGACACGCACCGCCCGGTGCGGCCCCAGGTGCGGCAGCGGGCCGGCAGCATCACCAAGACGTTCACCGCCGTCGCCGTCCTCCAGCAGGTCGCCCGGGGCCGCATCGAACTGGACGCCCCCGTCGGCCGCTACCTGCCGGACCTCATACCGGGGGAGCGCGGCCGCACCATCACCGTGCGGATGCTGCTCAATCACACCAGCGGGCTGGGCGACCACGTCCTGGGCGCCTTCCCGGGGCTGCTGGAGGACCCCGGCAAGGCCCTCGACGCGCGGCGCTTCCACCGGTTCGCACCGGAGGAACTCGTCCGCATCGGCCTTGAGACGCCCGCACCCAAGCCGCTCGGCACCCACTCCTACTCCAATACCAACTATGTGATCGCCGGACTGCTGCTGCGCGAGGTGACCGGACTGGAGCCCGAGGAGTACATCACCCGTCATGTGATCCGCAAGGCCGGACTCCGCCACACGTACTTCCCCAAGAGCCCCTACCTGACCGGTCCGCACACCAAGATGTACGAGTCGATGTACGGGATGATCGAACCCGCCCGCGACTACAGCGCGTACGACATGTCGTGGTGCGGCGTCGCCGGGTCACTGGTGTCGACCGCCGACGACCTCAACTCCTTCTACCGGCAGCTGCTGACCGGGAAGCTCCTCCCGCCGGCGGAGTTGCGCGCCATGAAGACCACGGTCCCCGGACACGACACGCCGCCCGGCGAGGAGGCCGTGATGAAGTACGGCCTGGGCCTCTACACCCTGCGACTGCCGGACGGCCGGTGGTACTGGGGCCACGACGGAGGCGTCTTCGGTGCCGGCACCTGGGTGCTGTCCACCGAGGACGGCCGGCGGCAGGTCGCCGTCGGCTACAACCTGATGAAGTACCAGCGCTTCGACGACCAGGGCCAGATGAAGCCGCACCCGATAGACGCGGCGATGCTGCGGTACGTCACCACCGCCCTCGGCGGTACGGCGAAGCGGTCGCAGCAGACGATGCCGCGGCCCTTCGCCGCCCCCGAGACCCTGCGCTGAGCAGCGCTCAGCCGTTGGGAGCGAGCCTGGGTGACCACGGGGGTGGTCCGGGTTGATAGGCAAGTCGATGCTTGCCTATTGTGGCCGCATGGCGGACGATGTGTTCAAGGCGCTGGCCGACCCCACGCGTCGGCGCATCCTCGATGAGCTGGTGGAACGGGACGGCCAGACCCTGTTCGAGATCTGCGCGCGGCTGGTTGCCGGGCACGGCTCGGCGCTGTCGCGCCAGGCGATCAGCCAGCACCTGGCCGTGCTGGAATCCGCGGGCCTGGTCGTGACGCGACGACAGGGCCGCTACAAGTTCCACGACCTGAACACCCGACCCCTGGAGCACATCGTCACCCGATGGCTCAGGCCCGACGGACCGGAGAGCACCCCATGAGGATCCACATCACCAGCGTCTTCGTCGACGACCAGGAGAAGGCCCTGCGCTTCTACACCGACGTCCTGGGCTTCGTGAAGAAGCACGACGTCCCGGTCGGTGAGGCCCGCTGGCTGACCGTGGTCTCGCCGGAGGCTCCCGACGGGACCGAACTCCTGCTGGAGCCGTCCGGGCATCCCGCCGTGGGGCCGTACCAAACGGCGCTGGTCGAGGACGGCATCCCGGCCGCCTCCTTCGCCGTGGACGACGTACCGGCCGAGTTCGACCGGCTGAGCGGCCTCGGCGTGCGGTTCACCCAGCAGCCGCTGGAAATGGGCCCGGTCACCACCGCGGTCCTGGACGACACCTGCGGCAACCTGATCCAGATCGTCCACGGCGCGTAGCCGCGGGGCCCGGGCCCCGCGGACGTACGCCGGTATGCCCGCCGGGCCGGTGCCGTCCGGGCCCGGGTGTCACAGGCTGCGGGCGGTGATGTCGCCGTAGGCGGTGGTCGCCCGGATCTCCAGGGCCGCGCCGGCGCCTTCGGCGTTCCTGAGGGCGTTGTGGATCCGGCCGTAGGAGGTGCCGGCGTCCAGGGTGGCGGAGACCCCGCGGGCCGCGCCGACCGAGATCTCGCCGTGCTCCGTGCTGAGCACGACCGTGCCGCGCTCCGCCTCGGCGACGTGGAGGTCGCCCTTCTGGGTGCTGATCTCCGCCGGGCCGCCGAGGCGGCCGAGCGAGACGTCACCGGCGGCGAGGGCGAGCCGGGCGCTCGCGGCCTCGTCGAGCTTGACCGTGCCCCGCGCGCCCTCGAAGGTGACGTCGCCGAGCCGTCCCACGCCCCGGAGCTCCGCGTCGGCCGCCTTCACCGTGACGTGGGAGCCGGCCGGCAGCTGAACGGTCACCTCGACCGAGCCGGAGTGGCCGAGGAGCTGGTTCTTCGCCTCCGGCGCCGCGATCCTCAGGACGCCGTCCGTGAACGCGACCGTGGTCTCCTTGGCCGCCTGCGCGTCCCGGCTCTTCGAGGCGTCCGCGGGCAGGACCTCGACCGTGGCGTCGGCCCGGTCGGCCGCGATGATCTGCACGCGCCCGGCGGGGACGTCGAGGACGGCGGAGACCGGGGCGGTGGTGTCGAACTTCTGCATGATGTCCTCCTGCGCTGCGTTGTTTCTGACACCAGAAACGCTACGTTGCGTTCAATGGATTGGCAACGCATTCATTGCGTATGTACGGCATTAGAGCAGGTCAAAGCCGCTATTTCATTGCAACGGGCTGTGAGGCAACGCAACGACTCCACTCAATGGCGTTGCAATAGGGCGGGGGTGAACGCTACGTTTCGTTCATCGCACCGCACAGCACCGCACCGCCCGCGCGGCGAACGAAGGAGAACGCGATGCCGGGAGGCAGACTCACCCAGGCCGAACGCCAGCGGATCGCGCTCGGGCTGGCCGACGGCCTCGCCTACGCGGAGATCGCCAGACGCCTCGACCGCCCCACCTCGACCGTCACCCGCGAGGTGATGCGCAACGGCGGCCCCACCGCCTACCGCGCCGACCTGGCCCACCGCGCCACCGAGCAGCGCGCCCACCGCCGCAAGGCCCCCTCCACGGGAGCGCGGGAGACCCCGCAGCTCCACGGACGCGACGCCGAGGCCGTGCGCGCGTACGAGGAGACGTTCACCACCGTGCTCATGGCCTCCGGCCTGCCCAAGATGATGGCGAGGGTGCTGACCTGCCTCTACACCACCGACGAGGGCAGCCTCACCGCGGCCGAGCTGGTCCGGCGCCTGCAGGTCAGCCCGGCGTCCGTGTCCAAGGCGATCGCGTTCCTGGAGAGCCAGGACCTCGTCCGCAGGGAGCGGGCCGAGGGCCGCCGCGAGCGCTACAGCGTGGACGACGACCTCTGGTACCAGTCGATGATCGGCAGCGCCCGCGCCACCGCCCAGCTCGTCGAGACCGCACGGCAGGGCGTCGGCGTCCTCGGCACCGGCACACCGGCCGCGGCCCGCCTGGAGAACATCGCCCGCTTCCTCGACTTCGTCTCCGAGAGCATCGCCCGCGCCGCGGAACAGGCCCGCGAGATCCTCCACACCGGCGGCGGCGGTGGTGGCGACGGCGGGGGAGTGGGACCCTTGCAATGAGATCCGGCGAGATCCACCGAGGTGTACCGAGATCCACCGAGTGCACCGGGATCCGCCGCCTGGAGCCGTTCACACCGAGGGCACTCGGGAGGGCCGCATGGGACGTGACGTCCCGGCGCTGGTGTTCACCCGCGACGACCGCCGCCGGTTCCGGAACAAGATGCACGCCTGCCTCGAAGCCTTCTCGCGCATGCTGCGGGAGTCGCGGTTCGACTTCGAGCGGCCGATGGTCGGCCTGGAGATCGAGTTGAACCTCGTCGACGGCGCCGCCGAGCCCGCCATGCGCAGCACGGACGTACTGGAGGCCATCGCCGATCCCTCCTGGTCCAGCGAGCTGGGCCGGTTCAACCTGGAGATCAACGTCGAGCCGCGCCGGCTGACGGCGGGCGGGCCGGACGCCTGGGAGCAGGAGATCCGCGGCGCGCTCAACCACGCCGAGGCGAAGGCGGCGGCGGTCGGCGCCCACCTCGTCATGATCGGCATCCTGCCCACGCTGGAGACCAAGGACGTCGGGCTGGCGGCACTGTCGGAGAACCCGCGCTACCACCTCCTCAACGAGCAGATCTTCTCCGCACGCGGGGAGGACCTGCTGATCGCGGTGGACGGGGTGGAGCGGCTGAGGACCTACGCCGACACCATCACACCGGAGGCGGCGTGCACCAGCACGCAGTTCCACCTCCAGGTGTCGCCGGACGAATTCGCGGACTACTGGAACGCCGCGCAGGCCATCGCCGGCGTCCAGGTGGCCCTCGCGGCGAACTCACCCTTCCTGTTCGGCAAGGAGCTGTGGCGCGAGACGCGCATCCCGCTGTTCGAGCAGGCCACCGACACCCGCTCCGAGGAGATCAAGGTCCAGGGCGTACGGCCCCGGGTCTGGTTCGGCGAGCGGTGGATCACCAGCGTCTTCGACCTCTTCGAGGAGAACGTGCGGTACTTCCCCGCACTCCTGCCCCTGTGCGACGAGGAGGACCCGCACCGCACGCTGGACGGCGGGGGAACCCCCGGGCTCGCCGAACTCACCCTGCACAACGGGACGATCTACCGCTGGAACCGGCCGGTGTACGCGGTCGTCGACGGCGTACCGCACCTGCGGGTGGAGAACCGCGTGCTGCCCGCCGGCCCGACGGTGGCCGACGTGCTGTCCAACGGCGCCTTCTACTACGGGCTCACCCGGGCACTGGTCGACGAGGACCGGCCCGTCTGGTCCCGGATGTCGTTCGCCGCCGCCGAGGACAACCTGCACTCCGCCGCACGGCACGGCATCGACGCCCAGGTGTACTGGCCGGGCATGGGCGAGGTCCCGGTGACCGAGCTGGTGCTGCGGCGCCTGCTGCCGATGGCCCACCGAGGGCTGGAGCGGGCGGGCATGGACGCGGCGTGGCGGGAGCCGCTGCTGGGCGTCATCGAGCAGCGCTGCGTCAGCGGCCGCAACGGCGCGGTGTGGCAGGCCGAGACCTTCCACCACATCCAGGACATCGGACACACCGACCGGCACCAGGCGCTGCGGCGGATGACCCACCAGTACATCGACTACATGCACCTGAACGCCCCCGCCCACACCTGGCCCGTCGACTGACGTGGTCAGGAAGCGGGCGGGTGCTGGCCCGGTCCGGTGGGGTCGTGGACGAGCGGTGTGGGGGAGAGTGCGGACTCCTCCTCCCCGGGCTCCAGGAGCGTGTCGGCGGCGCCGACGATCAACGGGTCGGGGGTGCCGACGACGGCCGGGTCCTTCTTCGCGTAGTCCATGCGGGTGAGGAGGTGCCGCATCGCCTCCAGCCGCGCCCGCCGCTTGTCGTTGCTCTTGACCACCGTCCACGGGGCCTCGTGGGTGTCGGTGGCGCGGAACATGGCGACCTTGGCCTCGGTGTAGGCGTCCCACAGGTCGAGGGAGGCGAGGTCGGTGGGCGACAGCTTCCACTGGCGTACCGGATCGACCTGGCGGATGGCGAACCGGGTGCGCTGCTCGGCACGGGAGACGGAGAACCAGAACTTCACGAGGTGGATGCCGTCCTCCACCAGCATCCGCTCGAAGGCGGGGCACTGCTTCAGGAACAGCTCGTACTCCTCGTCCGTGCAGAAGCCCATCACCTTCTCGACGCCGGCGCGGTTGTACCAGGACCGGTCGAAGAACACGATCTCGCCGGGGCCGGGGAGGTGGGCGACGTAGCGCTGGAAGTACCACTGCCCGGCTTCCCTGGCGGACGGCTTGTCCAGGGCGACGACCCGGGCGCCGCGCGGGTTGAGCCGCTCGGTGAACCGCTGGATCGTCCCGCCCTTCCCCGCGGCGTCCCGGCCCTCGCAGATCACGACCAGCCGGGTGTCCGTCTCCCTGACCCAGCGCTGGAGCTTCAGCAGCTCGATCTGGAGGGTGCGCTTGACCCGCTCGTACTCCGCCCGGCGCACCTTGCGCGTGTACGGGTAGTTCTCCTGCCAGGTGCGGATCGGCCGGCCGTCCCCGTCGTAGAGGAGGGGCCGTTCCGGCCGGCTGTCGTCCACGCTGAGCCCGGCCAGCAGATCCTTCTCCGACTCCGACTCGTCCACGACCCGGTCTCCTTCCACCGCGTTCCCCTCCACCATTGTCCCGCTCCCGCTCCCGCTCCCGCCGCGACGCGCAGGCGCCCGCCGTGGCGGTCGCGTGGAGGGGCGTGTACCCCGGAAGGCGGCCCCCACCACGCGTTCCGCCCGGTGCGGCCGACGTCAGGTGCGGCCGGGCTCAGGTGCGGCGCGGCGCACCGTCGCGGGGCCGGGCGGCGTGCCGGTGGGCGAGGACGGACAGCGGTACGGAGGCCACCCAGCTGTAGATGGCCGCCTGCGGCGAGAACGGGGCGATGGCCACCGAGAGCAGGAACACGAACGCCTGCGCGGGCAGCGGCGGGCGCAGGTCGGTCCGGTAGGGCGGCGTGCGGGCGATGTGCACCTGCATCGCGTACAGCACCAGCGCGCCCAGGCCGATGACGGCCCCGTACAGTCCCGGCCCCACCGGAAGGTGGGCGTAGTCCTCCAGGACGCGGGTGGGGAACGGCATCAGGGACACCAGCACCAGGAAGACCACGTTCAGCCAGAACAGGCGCGTGTCGAGCCACTCCGCGGTCCGCAGCGTGGCGTGGTGGGCGCGCCAGAACATCGCGATCACCACGGCGCTCAGCAGGAAGGCGCCCACCTGGGACTGCACGTCGTCGAGGGCCCTGCGCAGCGCGGTCCCGCTCAGGTCGTCGGGCAGTTGGATGTCCAGGACCAGCAGCGTCATGGCGATGGCGACGACGCCGTCGGTCAGTGCGAGCATCCTGTGCCGGGGGACCTGCTGCCCGGCGGCCGGGACGTCCGTGTGCCCTTCACCCTTGTCCATCGACCTGTAGTAGCACTCACCCGTGCCCCGCCCCGCCGCCCGCGCGGGCGTGTCGCTGACCGTGTCCCCGGGCCGGCGTGACGACTGGCCGAATGCCGTCTCGGCACCGGCCGCCCCGCACGTCACACTGGTGTCACCGGTGAGCACGCCGGTGAGCGCAACCCGAAAGGCCGTGCATGCAGCGGGAAGTGACGCCGGATCACGAGGACGCGCGTCCCGTGGCAGCGGTGGAGGAGCGCCCGGGCGGACGGGTACGGCCGCGTGCGGACCTGCGTACGGACCTGCGGGCCGCGCTGCCCGACGCCGCGGCCGCCGTGGGGGTCACCCTCGCCGTGTTCGTGTTCCTGTACGTCCGGATGCGGTCCGGCGCATCGGCGACCGTCGCGGTCATGCCGTTCATGGACGACCCCGACACCTTCTGGATGTACCTGCTCAGCCAGGCCTTCGGCTGGTCCGGCCTGTTGTGGGCGTATGGCACCGTCATGCTCGGCCTGCTGCTGTCCGGGCCGGGACCCGGACGCCTCCCGGTGTCCCGCCCCCGTCTGGAGCGCTGGCACCGCACCACGAGCCTCACCACCATGGCCCTGATGTTCGCGCACGCCCTGATGTTCGCGGCCGAGCTGGTGCGGTACGAGGTCGCGCTGCCCTGGGCGTCACGGCTGTGGTCCGCGTTCGCCGACACCTTCGTACCCGGCTGGTACGACTCGGGCACCGGCAGGCTTGCCATCCCCCTCGGCCAGGGCGCCCTCTACCTCGCCGTCCCGCTCGGGCTGCTGTTCTACGTCCGGCACCGCATTGGCGCCGGCACCTGGCGGCGGGTGCACCGGTTCGTGATCCTCGTGTACGTCCTGAGCGTCTGGCACACGCTGCTGTACGGCACCAACGTCTGGTACGGCGAGTGGCCGCGCACCGCGCTGTGGCTGCTCCAGCTGCCCGTGGCCGTCCTGCTCGTGCTGCGCCTGGTCCGGCCCGCCCGGCGGTCCGAGCGGCTGGGCGCGCCCGGCGGCGGGCGGGGCGCGGCCGTCGCGGGCTGGACGGCCCGGGCCGCCGGGCGGCTCGCCGCCGTCGCGGTGGTCGTGGGACTCCTCGCGGTGGTGCTGTCCGGGCACGACGGCGGCAGGCCCCGGCCCGCCGCGCCGCCCGCCACGACACCCCACCATCACGAGCCGGAGTGATCCGCCCCTGCCACGACCGCCCCGGCCGTCCCACCGGGCAGGAAGGTGACCTGGGGCGCGCCGGTGCGCGGATGGACCGACACCTCGGCCGCCACCCCGTACACCTCGGCCAGCAGCAGCGGGGTGAGCACCTCGCCCGGCGGGCCGGAGGCCGTGACCGCGCCGTCCCGCAGGACGTACAACCGGTCGCAGTAGTACGCGGCGAGGTTGAGGTCGTGCAGCGCCACCAGCACGGTCGCGGGCAGCGCCCGCAGGTGGCCGAGGACCTCCAGCTGGTGCCGTACGTCAAGGTGGTTGGTCGGCTCGTCCAGCACCAGCAGCGACGGTTGCTGGCTGAGGGCGCGGGCGATCAGCACGCGCTGGCGCTCGCCCCCGGAGAGCCGGTCGAAGGCGCGGTCGGCGAGCCCGGCGGCGTCCACCGCCTCCAGGGCCCGGGAGATCAGCCGGGCGTCCTTTGCGGTGTCGCCGTCGAGGAGCCGCTTGTGCGGGGTACGGCCCATGGCGACGACCTCCCGCACCGTCAGGTCGAAGTCGGCGCCCGTCTCCTGCACCACGGCGGCCAGGGTCCGGGCCAGCCGGCGCGGGGGCAGCGCCCAGGCGTCGGCGCCGTCGACGCGGACCTGCCCGGTGTCGGGGCGCAGGACCCGGTAGACGGCGCGCAGGAGGCTGGACTTGCCGCTGCCGTTGGGACCGACCAGCCCGATCACCTCGCCGGGGCGGGCGGTCAGGGAGACGTCCCGGACGAGACGGCGGGCGCCGGCGCTGAGCGTGACGCCCTCGATCACGAGCTCGGTCGCGGTCATCCCACTCCTCCGTCCGGGTTCCGCCGGGCGTCCCTGCGCATCAGCCACAGGAAGAACGGCCCGCCGCACAGGGCGGTCAGGACGCCGACGGGTATCTCCATGGGCGCGGCGACCGTACGCGCGGCGACGTCGGCCCAGATCAGGAACACCGCCCCGGCGAGCGCGGCCGTCGGCAGCACCCGCCGGTGGTCGCCGCCCACGAACAGCCGGACGATGTGCGGCATGATCAGCCCCACGAATCCGATCGGCCCGGCGGCCGCGACCAGCACACCGGTCACCAGGGACAGCAGGACGAACATCCGGGCCCGGAAACGCGCCACGTCCAGCCCCATCGTCGTGGCGGCCTCCTCGCCCGCCAGCAGCAGGTTCAGGTTCCGGGCCTGGACGAGCAGGACGCCCACCCCGAGCAGCACGGCGGCGCCGGGCAGCCACAGGGTGCCCCACTGCACACCGCCGAGCCCGCCGAGCGTCCAGGCGAGGACCGCCCGTGCCTCGTTGCCGCGGTCGCTGGTCAGCAGCAGCATGTCCATCACCGCCGTGAGCACGGCGGCGAACGCCACACCGGACAGCACCAGGCGCACCGACGTGATCCGCCCGCCCGTCCGCGCGGTCATGTAGACGAGCAGGAGCGTCACCAGCGCCCCGATGAACGCGGCGACCGACAGCGACAGGGGCCCGAACACGCTCACCCCGAAGACGATCACCGCGACCGCGCCCAGGGAGGCACCGGACGACACACCCAGCAGGTACGGCTCCGCGAGCGGGTTGCGCACCAGGGCCTGCATGGCGGTGCCCACCACGGCGAGCCCCGCGCCGGTCACCGCCCCGAGCAGGACGCGCGGCGCCCGCACGTCCAGGACGATCGTCTCGCGCGCCCGTGACCAGACCGGCTCCGACCAGTCGGCGCCCAGCGCGTGCGTCACGATGCCCCACACCTCGCCGGGCGGCGCGGCGACCGAGCCGATGGCCATGCCCGCGGTCATGGACACCAGGAGCAGGACGCCGAGGATTCCCAGGGCCGTGACGAAGGGCGCCCGGCGGGACCCCGCCGCGCCCCCGTCCTTCCGGGCGGGGCCGGGAGCGGCGGGGCGGGAGGCGGGAGCGGTCGGCGGACTGGCGGGCGCCGCGCCCGTCACCGGAACTTCTCGGGGTGCAGGGCGCGCGCCAGGTCCTCGACCGCGTGCGGCGGGCGGACGCCCACCAGGGTCGCGGTCAGCGGCAGGACGACGAACCGCTTGTTCCTCACGGCCGGCACGTCCGCGAGGGCGGGCTGCGAGAGCAGGAACCTCTTCTTCTGCTCGACGCTGCCGGCGCCCGCGTAGTCGTAGATGGCGATGACCTCGGGCTTGCGCGCGACGACCTGTTCCCACGACACGTCGCCGAACACCTCGTCGAGGTCGTCGAAGACGTTGCGTCCGCCCGCGAGCCGGATGATCTCGGTGCCCAGGCTCTTGCCGCCGGCGGTGAACGCGGCCTTGTCGCCGCTGTCGTAGACGAACACCGGTACCGCGGGCGCGCCCTTCACCGCCGCGGTCGCCCGGTCGACGCGGCCCCGCAGGTCGGCCACCAGCCGGTCGGCCCGCTCCGCCACCCCGAACAGGGAACCGATCGTGCGGATCTCGTCGTAGGTGTCCTTCATCGACACCTGCTTCTTGCCGCAGTACTCGCGGTTCAGGTACGTGTCGATGCCGGCGTCCGCGAACGCCTTCCGGGACCGGCCCTCGTCCTCGGCGAACGCGCTGCCGTAGCCGCCGTAGACGAAGTCGGGTTCGGCGTCGAGGACCTTCTCGAAGGACGGTTCCTTCTTGGCCAGTTCGGGTACGGCCCCGAAGTCCTTCCGCAGCTGCGGCAGGACCGCCGAGTCGGGGAACGCGGTGCCGACCATGCGGTCCCTCAGACCGAGGGACAGCATCAGCTCGGCGGGGTGCTGGTGGATGGTGACCACCCGGGCGGGGGGCGCGTCGTACGTCGTGCGGACACCGCAGTTGTCGATGGTGACCGGGAAGCCCTTGGCCGGCGCCGGCGCGGACTTCGCCGCGCCCTTCCCGTCCCCGCCCGCGGAGCAGCCGGCCACCAGGGCGGTGCTCAGGGCGAGGAGGGCGGCCGCGGTGCGCAGGGCACGGCGGCGGGGAACAGAGGGGGGTGAGACAGGACGGGGCGTGCCGTCGTACACGTAAAGCCTCCTGGGGAGTCCGCGCTCCTCGGATCGGGCCCGCGACGGGACAGTGTCCTGACTCCCGGGGCGCCCTCCCCGCGCCCCGCGCGCGAGCGCGGCGGCGTGTCGATGGGGGGCGGTCCTGGTCACAGTGGCGGGACCGTGCCGGACTCGCACCGGCTTCCTGGCTCCCATCGCGGTGATGACCTGGCGATATTACGTTCATATGGGGAAGGGGTGAAAGGGCGCACGATCACCGCCGTGCGCCCCCGGGGTGGTGTCATGCGTCACGGACCGCCCGCAGGACGAGCCGTTCGGCGTCCTGGTCGTAGGGCCGGCCGTCGAACCCGCCGAACACCTCCACCCGGCCGAACCCGGCCTCCTCGGCCATCGCGCGCAGCTCCACCGCGCTGTAGACGAACCACACCAGGCTCGCCCGCGTCACCCGGTCGCCCCGCACCAGCACCCAGTCGCTGCGCAGCCGCGCCCAGTCGTCCAGCACGGTGTCCGTCTGCACCAGGAGGTCCTCGCCGCGCCGGACGACCTTCGGCGGTTCGACCTTCCGCGCCAGCAGCTCCTTCCCGGCCAGGTCCAGGACCAGCGTGCCGCCCGGGGCGAGACACGTGCGCATGGCACGCAGCACGCGGGCGTTGTCGGCCGGGTCCTCGAAGTAGCCGAAGGAGGTGAACATGTTCAGCACCACGTCGAAGGCGCCCGCCCGCGTGAACTCCCGGGCGTCGGCCCGGACGTACTCCGGTGACACCCCCGTGTCGGCCGCGGCCTTCCGCGCCCGGTCCAGCATGGCCGGGCTCAGGTCCACGCCGGTCACGCGGAAGCCGCGCCGGGCGAGCGGCACGGTGAACACCCCCGGGCCGCACGCCAGGTCCAGGACGCGGGCCCCGGGCGGGAACGCGAGCAGCGGCGACGTGTCGAGGAGCGACTCCGCCTGCGCGTGACGCTGTACGGAGAAGAGGAAGTCGTAGAACTCGGTCCAGAACTCATCGTCCTGGAACCCGCCCGTGTGCGTCATGAGGAGCCGTCGTTCCTTCCGTGTCGTCGCCGGCGGAGCCGGGCGCGGCGGTCCTGCCGCGCAGGGTGAGCAGGAGCGGAGGCAGCAGCAGGCACTGCGCGGCGGCCAGCAGCCAGAACCAGCCGGTGTGCCCGGACCGTTCGCCGAGGCCGTACACCTGCCCGCCCAGCACGCCGGCGGCACACGCCCCGAGCCCCGCGGCCAGCCGCTGCTGGCCGAAGACCACCGCGTCCGAGCGCGGACTGCGGCGCAGCGCCTCCAGGTCGTTCTTCAGGAACAGGACGATGTCCCCGAGGGTGATCAGCGCCCCGCCCGCCAGCAGCGCCGGCCGGGTACCGATCGCCAGCACCGCGAGCCCCGCGGCGAGCCCGGTGAACCCGGCCGCCAGGGCGAGGGCGTACGGCATCCGGCGGATCAGCCCGGACGCGAGCGGCTGCACCACGATCACCAGGACGAAGCAGAGCAGCAGCACCACGCTGTAGAACTCCGCCGACGCCCGCCGCACGGCGTACACCGCCAGGAAGTGCTGGAAGTGGAAGTACAGGTAGAACGCCAGCGCGTTGGCCGCGAACGGCAGCGCCGCCACCCCGGACAGCAGTCCCTGACGGGCCGCACCCGCGGCCGGGACGCCGTCGCCCCCGGCGGCCGGCAGCCGCGCGTGCCCCGCCGTCACCACGGCGAACAGCACCACGACGACCAGGAAGAGCGGGCCGGGCGACGACAGGACGAACGGCCCGGCCACCAGCGGACCCAGCGCCATGCCCGCGTTGAGCGCCGCGTTCCCCGCCGACAGGAACACCGGGCGCCGCTCCTCGTCCACGCCGTGCACCAGGTACGCCTTGTTCGCCGGCAGGTAGAGCGCGGCGCCGCAGCACGTCAGCACCAGCGCCACGACCGCGACCGGCGGCCACACGAGGCACGCCAGGAAGCACCCGAACCCGGCCGTGCGGACCGCCAGGGCCCACAGCATCGTGCGCCGCAGACCGATCCGGTCGGCCAGCGCACCACCGAGGACCCCGCCCGAGAACTGCACCAGCGACGCCACCGCCAGGACCACACCGACCGTGCCGAGCCCCATCCCCAGCCGCTCGTGCAGGAACACCGACATGAACGGCAGCACCATGAAACTGCCGAGCGGGATGAGGAACGAACTGAGCAGCAGGAAGCGCGGCGGGCCGGCCGGCGTCGACAACGCGGCCCGCAAGCCCCCCGCGCCCCTGGACGGTTCAGCCACCGGGGCCCCGGCTGTCCCGTGCGGCCCCGACAGGCCCGGTGACGTCCCGGTCCTCCGGTGCGGCCGCGACCGGACCGGTCAGGACCCGGACGGCGTTCGCCGCCGCCACCGCGCAGTGCGTGGCCAGTTCGGCGGTCTCCCCCTCCGCGTAGACGATGCCCGCGTACCCGCGGCTGTCCCCGAGGTGCTCGATCCGGTCACCGACCCGCTTGACCGGGTACCAGGCGGGCGCGCCGGGCATGTCCGCCAGCCGGTCGAGCCCCTCGACGCCGGTGAACGTCCCCGGCTCCCGCGGGTAGCCGAGGACGAACGCGACGGCCGGCCCGCCCGGCAGGCGCGCGTCCATCAGGGCGGGCCGCCGGCCCAGCGCGCATTCCACCATCGCCGTGTACACGTTGACCCCGAGCGCCCGGCACATGCCCTCGCCGACCAGGGCGCCACCGATGCGCGGGTTGACCTCCACCACCTCCGGCCCGGCGGTGGTCAGCGCGAACTCGACGTGGGCGAACCGGTCGGTGTAGCCGATGGCGGCGAGGACCTCGCCCAGCCAGCCCTCCAGCGCCGCCCGCCGCGCCTCGCCGAACGCCACCGGGAACGCGGTCACCTCCTCGCGGAAGTGCGGCTCGGGGGACATCTGCCGGCTGGAGACACCCAGCAGCCGGGTCCGCCCCGCCCAGGTGAGGGTCTCGGCACTGTAGACCGGCCCGGTGAAGTACGGCTCCGCGAAGAGCCGGCCCGTCAGGCGCCGCGCCGCGGCCTCCTCCAGGGCGTGCTCCAGCTCCCGCTCGTCCCTGACCAGCCAGACGTTCTGGCTGCCGGTACCGGCGGTGTCCTTGAGGACGGCCGGCAGCCCCACCTCCTTCAGGACCAGGGCGCCCAGGCCCGCCCTACCGTGCCCCCGCCCGCCGTCCGCCTCCACGGCGCCCGCCCGGGACAGGCCCGCCCGGTGCAGCCGGTCGCGCACGGCGGCCTTGTCGCGCGTCAGCCGCAGCACGCCCGGTTCGAGCCCCGGCAGGCCGAAGCGGGCGGTCAGCTCCGCCCCGACGAGGGTCCAGGTGTCCGTGGAGCTGATCAGACCGCGCAGGCCGGGCGTGGCGTCGAGCTGTCCGGCCACCCGCTCGGTGTCGAACGTCTCGGTCGTCACGACGTCGAGGGCGCCGGCGGGCAGGCGCTCCAGCTCGTGGGCGTAGTACGCCGGGTCGCGGGTCAGCAGCCGCAGCCGCTCGCCCAGCGCGTCCGCCGCGCGCACCAGGTGGCCGAGTCCGAACGTCAGGGCTTCCAGGCACACCACGGTCATGCGGCGGCCTCCTTCCAGTGCGCCGGGCAGGGCGTGCGGTTCCACGCCATGACGGACCAGGGCATGGACATCGCCTCGGGACTGTCCACCTCGACGGGCTTCAGCGCGGCCGGGTCCAGGGCCTGCGCGTGCCGGGCGTGCACCTGCTCGACGTACCGGTGGCCCGTGTCGGCGCCGATCACCAGATGGAGCCGGTCCGGATGGCGCCGCGTCTCGTGCGTGGCGGTCAGGTAGGCGGCGCCCGTCGACAGGCCCGCGAAGACGGCGTGGTCGCGCAGCAGGGCGACCGTGCCGGACAGGGCGTGGGTGAAGTCCATCCAGTGCACCGCGTCGTAGAGGTGGTGGCGCACGTTGTCGAACACGATCGACGAGCCGATGCCCGCGATGATCGCCTCGGGATCGTGGTGGTCCTGGCTGCCGAACGTGACGCTGCCGAACGGCTGGACGCCCACCAGCCGCACGTCCGGGTCGCGGCGGCGCAGGTGTTGCACGATCCCGCCCGTGGAGGCCCCGGACCCGACGCCGCCGACGACCGTGAGCGGCCGGTCCGGCGCCGCCGCCGCGAGCTGGTCGGCGACCTCCCGGTAGCCCAGGTAGTGGACGTCGTCGTGGTATTGGCGCATCCAGTGGACGTCGGGCCGCTCGGCGAGGAGCTCCCGCACCCGCCGCACCCGTAACTCCTGGTCCAGCTTGAGGTTCCGCGACGGCCTGACCTGCTCGACGGTCGCGCCGAGGACCTCCAGTTGCGCCAGGGTGGTCGCGTCGACCGTGGTCGACGCGACGATGTGGCAGCGCAGGCCGTAGCGGTGGCAGGCCAGCGCCAGGGCGTGGGCGTAGATGCCGCTGGAGCTGTCGACCAGGGTCTGCCCCGGCCGGATCACGCCCCGGTCGAGCAGGTTCCCGACGGCGGCGAGGGCGGAGTAGACCTTCATCGACTCGAACCGGATCAGGACCATGCCCTCCGACAGCCGGACGAGGTCCGGCCTCTTGAGGGCGTCGGCGATGTGGGGGTGTATCACCCGTATCCTCCTTGGGCGAACGAACACTGGTGGCCGAGCGAACGGAAGAACGCCGACACGTCGTCCTTGACGAACGGGTCGGGGCGGCGCGTGAAGAGGAAGCCGGCCAGGGAGCCGGTGTGGGCGACGAAGACACCGTCCGCCCCGAACTCCCCGCGATGCGCGAGCAGGGCCTCGAACGTCCGCTTCGGCAGCACCTCCTGCGACAGCACGGCACTGTCCGTCGCCGCCCGGGCGACGGCCGCCGGATCGGCCGCCGAGAACCCCTTCAGCAGGTCCGTCAGACAGCGCCCGTACTCCTCCGCCCTGCGCCGGTAGTGGCGCAGCAGCAGAGGTGTGACGGCGGAGGTGTCCACCGTCCCCGGCTCCGTGACGTAGGCCGTGTGGAAACCCACCGACCGCCCCAGCCGGCGCACCACCCGGTGGCGGGCGCTGAGGTACAGCGCGAACTCGTCGAGGAACACACTGTCGGCCCGCTCGATCGACGACAGGATCGCGGTGACCGCGGCGGGGTCGTACGGCAGGGAGAAGACGCGGAACAGGCAGCGCAGCGTGGCGACGACGTCCGCGGTCGAACTCGCCATCCCCACCCCCACGCGCAGATCGGAATGGGCGCTCAGCCGGCCGGGCGGCAGCACCAGCCCGAACCGGTCCAGGAACAGTCCGGCGGCCGCCCGGGCCTTCTCCCCGAGCGGCGGCGCGTCCCGAGGGCCGGCCGGGGTGTCCTCCCCGGGCGTGAAGTACACCCAGGAGTGCAGCTCCACCGGGAACGAGACGATGGCGATGTCCCGTTCCCCCGCCCCGTGCCGCAGGGGGCCCTGGTACAGCTCGCCCAGCGTGCCGTGGCACACCCCGGCCGAGACGCGCCCCGGGCGGGCGGGAACGGAGGACGGGGGGTGCGGCGGGGCGGGGACGCCGGTCACGGCCGTCTGCGAACGAGCCGGCGGCCCGCCCGGATGGGATGTCTCGGGGGCACGAACGCGCTTCCTCCCTCGTCGTCTCGACCCCGGGGGAGCGCACGGGCGAAGCGCGTCCGCCGCGCACCCGCGCGTCGGACCGCGTACACCGCTGACCCAGCCCTCGAGGCCACCGCGAACAGCGCGTGCCGTACCGCACGCGCGCGACCGGCAGGTCTTCGGACTCGTGGGCGCCTGCTGCCGGGTTCCGGCAGTCACCTACTGGCCGTCGCTTCCCGGACCGCTGGATGGGGTCCAGTGCTCGTTGACGGCGTTCGTTCCCACTCACCGCTGCGGGACAGTCCCGGATTCCCACCGGGTTCCCTCTTGCGACGCGCCACCCGCAAGCGGTGACGCGAACCGATCGCGTTCCTCAGCGTAGGGGCACCCGCCCCGCCCCGACAGGGCCACCCCCGCCGTTGGCTTGTTTGCGCCCGCCGCGGCCGTGCGGGCCCGCGTCCCCACCGCGTTGTACCGTGGCGCTCGGTCCGGGACGGACCGGACCGGTGCGGGACCGACGAAGGGGGAGGCCCTGATGAGGGTCAAGGATTTCGACCATGTGGTGCTCAATGTCGAAGACGTGGAGCGGTCACTGGAGTTCTACTGCGGGCCGCTCGGCCTGGAGCCGGTACGGGTCGAGGAGTGGCGGGCGGGCAAGGTGCCGTTCCCGTCCGTGCGGGTCACCCCGACGATGATCATCGACCTGTTCGCCCGCGCCCGCGGCGAGTCGAACGTCGACCACATCTGCCTGGTCGTCGACCCCCTGGACTGGCAGGAGGTCATCGACTCGGGCACGTTCGACGTCGTGGAGGGGCCGGTCAGCCGCTTCGGAGCCCGGGGCTGCGCCCAGTCCGTCTATGTGAAGGACCCCGACGGCAACACGGTCGAACTGCGCTGGTACCCGCAGGACGCCGCGGACTGACGCCCGGACCGGCCGGCCGTCACCCGAGGTCCGGGCCGGGCGCACAGCACCCGTCCCCGCGCAGGGCGCGGCCGACGGCCGCCCAGTCCTGCCCGGCCGGCCCGGTCCGGTCCCCGCGCGACCGGACCTCCGGTGCGGCGAACGCCCCGACGAGCGCGGCCCTCTCGTACGGCACCCCGCCCTTGAGCACCGACACCGTGCGCACCAGCGCGTCGAAGTCCGTGAACGGGTCGCCGTCCACCACCACGAGGTCCGCGACCCGGCCCACCTCCAGGGTGCCCAGGTCCCGGTCCAGGGCGAACGCCCGCGCGGGCAGCCGCGTGGCCGTCGCGAGGGCCTCGGCCGGCGACAGGCCGCCCAGGTGCAGGGCCCGCAGGTTCAGGTGCAGCGACAGGCCCACCGGCACGATCGGCGCGTCCGTCCCCAGCGCCACCAGTCCGCCCGCCGCGAGGACCCGCCGGTACACCTCCGTCTCCGTGCGCAGCGCCGCCAGCCGGGCCTCGCCCGGCGGCAGCGCGGCCAGCTCCCGTACCAGCGCGGAGTCCCACGGCGGCATGACCGACACGACCCGGTCGTCCCGGGCGAGCCCGGGGTCCGCGCCCACCAGCCACATCGCCGGGAACGGCGTGGCGATCAGGGTGAAGTCGGTGCCGGCGGCCGTGTACAGCTCCCGCAGGTCCTGGTAGGCCCGGCCCGTCGCGGTCACCGCGTGTCCGGACTCCCCGCGCTGCGTCGCCGACAGGTGACTGGTCATGTCCTGTCCGGTCTGGAGCCCCGGCGAGCAGAAGTGACTGCCCACGCGCACCCCGAGCCGCTCGTGGGCGAACCGCGCCGCCTCCTCCATCACCCAGCCCGGCGCCCTCACGTACGTCTTGACCACGTCCCAGTCGAGCGCGGCACCCCGCTCCAGGGACCGGCGCAGCCCCGCGCGCGTGCGGTGCGCCCGGCCCATGCTGTAGGCCACCCGGGAGCCGTCCAGCAGCTCGCCGCAGCTCAGCAGCCGCGGGCCGGCCAGCAGCCCGGCGTCGGCCGCCTCCCTGATGCGGGCCTGCTCGTGGGCGAACCCGCCGAGCGACACGGCCGTCGTGACGCCGTAGGCCAGCTGGCACGCGGTCTGCCGGCCGCCGTACGTGTACTGCCAGGGGTGGCTGTGGGCGTCCCACAGGCCGGGAAGCACCGTCCGGTCCGAGGCGTCGACCCGCCGCGCCGCCGACCGGTCACGGCCGGACCAGTGCGGTTCCACCGCCGCGACGCGCCCGCCACGCACGACGACGTCGACGTCCTCCCGCACCGACGACTCGTCGCCCGTGCCGTCCCAGAACCGGCCGGCGCGCACCACGGTGTCGGCGGCCCCCGCCCGCCGGTAGTCCAGCGGGACCCGCACGGTACGCGTGCCGCCGCCGTCGACGGCGGTCAACCGCAGCCGGGCGCCCGACAGATGGAGCAGCGTCCGGGAGTCGCCCGACCACGACGGGTGGTCGGCCGGCTCGGTGGTGAGCGTGCGCGGGGGGCCCGTCGGTGTGCCGTCCGGCGCGACGGGCAGCAGGCACAGGGCCGACTCGACGATCAGCGCCATCCACCGGCCGTCGGGCGACCACACGGGACCGGAACCGTACCGGTCGGAGACGGAGGTGTGCGGGGCGACCGCGTGCAGCCGGCCGGCACCGGTCGAGGCGTCCACGACGCGGACGAGGTTGTAGCCCTCGCGGAAGCGCTGGTTCAGCCGGTTGCGGTCGCACAGGGCGAGGAAGCGGCCGTCCGGGGACCAGCTGGGCCGGCCCGGCAGGCCGCCACCGGCCAGCGGGGCCGCCAGCACGCGTTCGGTACCGGTGGCCAGGTCCTTCACGAGGAGGCGCCCCGCCAGGTCCAGGCACGCGAGCCGGCCGCCGTCGGGGGAGAGGGCCGGGTGGACGCGGCCGCCGGTCGCCAGCGTCGTGCGCGCGCCCGTGGCGAGGTCGTGGCGGTACACCCCGAGCAGGCCGTCGCCGTCGTCCGCGTACACCAGCGACGCCCCGTCGGGCGCCCACGCCGGCCCGAGGAGGTAGCGCGTCGGCCCCGCGCGCACCAGCCGGCGCGGGGGACGCCCGCCCTCCGTCGCGGCCAGCCACAGCGAGTCGAGCGCGGCGAAGGCGATCCGGCGCCCGTCGGGCGACAGCGCGGGCAGGTGGATGCCCCGCACGGGACGCGTCCGGCCGCCCTCGAAGTCGTGCGCCTTGGTCCGGTACCGCGGGCGGCGCACCCGCACGGTCCCCTCGAAGGGGATCGTCTCCGCGGCACGGGGCTCCCCGGGCCGTACGAGCGTGAACCGGCCGTCGACGGTGAGCAGCAGCGCGCCGTCGGCGGTCCAGCGCGGCGGTACGGCGGCGACGTCCCCGGCGACGGCCACCGGCTCGCCGTCCACGACCAGCGCGCACCCGCCGTGGGGCGCCGGGGTGACCCGCAGGTGGGCGAGCCGCTTCCCGTCCGGCGACGGCGCGGGCGCCAGCACCTGGGCGGCGGTGGTCTCGGTGTGGACGACGCTCACCGGACCGGCACCGTCGGCCGGCACGGACACCACCGTCCGGGCGTCGAGTGACGTCCCGGAGCCGGCGCTCCGCACGGCCGCCCGTACGCACAGGATCCGCCCGCCGTCCGGCGACCACACCGGGTCGAAGTCCTCCCAGCGGCCCTCCTGCAACGGCCCCGCCTGCCCCGGCAGTCCGCTGACGGCGCTGAGCGCGCCGCTGCGCAGGTGGAGCACCCAGATGCGGTACGGGGCACCGGACACGGCGTCGCCGCCGCGCTCGGAGGCGAAGGCGAGCCGCGTCCCGTCGGGCGACCAGGCGGGGCCCCGGTCGTCCCAGGGCCCGCCGGTGCGCCGGCGCAGCTCCGAGCCGTCGGGCCGCATGGTCCACAGGTGGAACCCGCCGCCCCGGTAGGCGCAGAACGCGACCAGGGAGCCGTCGGGGGAGTGGACGGGGCGGTGGGGTTCCAGGACGGCCGGTGCGAGCGCGACGGCGGCCCCTCCGGCGCGGGGGAACGACCACAGCACGTGCTGGACCTCGGCGATCAGCCGGTCGCCGGACGGCGCGAGGTCGGCCGCCCCGTTCGTGGCCTCCGAGAAGCGCAGGGAAACGACCTGCTCCCGGGCCGCCACAGCCGCGGCCGCCGCCGGCGGCACCAGGGCGGCTCCCGCCGCAGACCCGGCGCCGGCGAGGAACCCGCGGCGGGACAGCACCCCGGCGCCCGGCGGCCGCCCGTCGGAGAGGTCCGCGCGTGTCGTGTCGTCGGCCGTCGCACCACCGGTCCGGCCCGTCCCACTGGCGTTCAACTGCCCTCCCGCTGACGGCGGGCCGGCCCGTCCGGACGTGGCCGTCCGGAGCACCGGAGCCGGCGCGGAGCCCATGATTCCGCACCGGGGGGCCCGGCACGGCGCGGACACCGCGTCCCGGCGCGTACGGGTGCGGGGGCGTTCCGGCCACCCCGGCCGGGTAGGGCATGATCGAGGGATGTCCGATCGCATCATCGCCGCCTGTGACGGGGCGGCCAAGGGAAATCCCGGCCCGGCGGGCTGGGCGTGGGTCATCGCCGACGCGGCCGGCCGGCCCGAGCGCTGGGAGGCCGGTCCGCTGGGCCGCGCCACCAACAACGTCGGTGAACTCACCGCGCTGCACCGGCTGCTGGAGGCGGTGGCGCCCGGGACCTCCGTCGAGGTGCGCATGGACTCCCAGTACGCCATGAAGGCTGTGACGCAGTGGCTGCCGAACTGGAAGCGCAACGGCTGGAGGACGGCGGCGGGCAAGCCCGTCGCCAACCAGGAGCTGGTGCGGGGCATCGACGCCCTGCTGGCGGACCGGGACGTCGAGTTCCGGTACGTGCCCGCCCACCGCGTGGACGGCGACCCGCTGAACGCCATCGCCGACCAGGCGGCCAGCGACGCCGCCGTCACCCAGCAGGCAGCCGGCACCGCGCACGGTGCCGCCCTGATCCCGGTGCCCGCGCCGGAGCGCAGCGCCCCGGCGCCCCGCCCGCGATCGGGCACCGGGGCCCGCAAGCGCCCGGCCGGCGCCGCGTCGGCCACGGGCGCCGGCGATCCGGGCACGGGAAGGCGCTCCGGTCCGCGCACCATCAAGGCGAAGTTCCGCGGAACCTGCCCGTGCGGCCGGTCGTACGCCGCCGGCGAGTCCATCGCCAAGCTCGGCACGCGCTGGGGCCACCCCGGCTGCGAGGCCGCTGTGGCCGGCTGAGCCGTCAGCGGCCCGCCGGCGCCGGGCGGTGCGTCCCATTGAGGTAGTGCTCGCCGATGTCCCGCAGCCGGTGGGTCGCCGCGTGATGCGCCGTCAGCACCCGGGCGTTGCGCCAGAACCGGTCCAGGCCGGGCGTGTCGGCCAGCTCCAGTACCCGCGTGGTGATGTGCAGCGCCGCCCTGGCGGTGACCGTCTCGGCCGTGGCCACCAGCGCCGAGACGTCGGCGGGCTCGTCCACGTCGAGGTCCGGCCCCGCTTCCAGGGCCCCGGCCATCGTCTCCGTCGCCCGTTCGACCACCACCGCGGCGGTCCGGGCGGCGGACGCCAGCTCCCCGTACGCGAGGAGGAGGTCGGGGTCCGCGGGGAGGGGCCGGGCGGCCAGGCCGCTCCTGCTGGTGTCGCGCGCCTCGGCGAGGGCCCCCTCGGCGATGCCCAGGCCGACGTGGCACAGGGCGAGCCGGAGCGCCGGGCCGGCCAGCGCGGTGTGGGGCGCGGTGGACTCCGTGTCGTGCGGCCGCGGTCCGAGCACCTGCGCGGGCGTGACGGTCACCCGCTCGAAGGTGACGACACCCGCACCGGCGACCCGCTGGCCGAGCCGGTCCCCGGCCGGGACGACGGACACCCCCGGCCGGCCGGGCGCCACCCGCACGACCAGCAGATCACCGGTCACCGCGCAGACGGCGTCCACGACGAACTGGTCCGCGACGGTCGCCGCGGTCTCCACCGCCAGCCGCCCGTCCAGCAGGTACCCGGAGCCGAGCGGGGTGAGGGTGAGGTCCGGGCCGCTCCCGTCGAAACCGCCGGCGGCGCCCACCGCGCCCGCCCAGATCCACTGTTCGCGCGCGGTGTCCCGTTCCAGGGCGGAGGCCCGCCGGGGCGTCCCGTAGAAGCGGCCGCTCCACGTGTGCACGTAGTGGCGGGCCAGTAACTCGCCGAGGGAACTGTCCGCGGTGGCCGTCTCCCGTACGACGGCGCACCCGGTGCGCCAGTCGACACCGTGCGTACGCCCCGGTGGGACGAGGCGGCCCGGCAGCCCGGCCTCGCGCAGCCGGGCCGCCTCGTCGGCGGGCGGCCGGCCGGCCCGGTCGCGGGCCACGGCGTCGGCGGCGAGGTCGTCCGCGACGTCCCGAGCGGTGCGGAGCAGGGCGCGGATCTCCTCGGCGGGCGGGGTGCCGCCGTCCCACCCGCCCTCGATGGAGGTGGAGGTGGACGAGGGGACGGGGCCGGGGGCCGTCGTCGTTCCGGGCACGGCGGACCTCACCGGCTCACGGGGGTCGAGGGGGCGTCGGCGCCCTGTGGGGCGCCGCCGTCCTGCCCGGGGACACCGGCCTCGGACGCGGCCGGTGCCGCGGACTGGCGCCGGTGTTCCCTGACGGAGTGCGCGAGGGCGGCGGCCCAGACCGCGTACAGGACGGCGTAGACCGTCCACTGGGTGGCGTCGCCGGCACCGAGCCAGTCACTGCGCAGCAGCGTGCGGGCGTTGGTGAGGACGATGAGGCCGCCCACGGCCGAACCGAGGACGCGCGGCGGCACATGGCGTACCAGCCAGGCGGCGACGGGCGCGGCGATCAGCCCGCCGACGAGCAGCGCGACCGCCCAGGAGGCGTTGACCCCCTCGGAGCCGAGGCCGACGAGGAAGCCGGCGCTCGCGGCGACGGCCACCAGGAACTCGCTGGTGTCGATGGAGCCGATGACCTTGCGCGGCTCCAGCCGCCCGCTGGCGAGGATCGCCGGTGTGCCGACCGGGCCCCAGCCACCGCCCCCGGTGGCGTCCAGGAACCCAGCGACCACGCCGAGCGGGGACAGGAACCGCTTGCGCAGGGGCTTGCCCAGGTTGCCGGTGGGCAGGCCGAGGAAGGTGAACCGGCCCAGCACGTAGACGCCGAGGCCCAGCAGGATCAGGGCCATGACGGGCCCCGCGACCTCGGTGGAGAGGTTCGAGAGGAACGTCGCCCCGGCGAACGCCCCGACGGCCCCCGGGATGCCGATCCTGGCGACGACGCGCCAGTCCACATTGCCGAACCGCCAGTGCGCCGCACCCGAGGCGAGCGTCGTGCCGATCTCGGCGAGGTGCACGGTGGCGGAGGCGGCGGCGGGGTTCGTGCCGACGGCGAGCAGCAGGGAGGTGGAGGTGACGCCGTAGGCCATGCCCAGGCTCCCGTCGACCAGTTGGGCGCCGAGCCCCGCAAGTGCCAGCAGAATCAACGTCTTCACGGCCACCTCACCTATTCCCTAGTTTCCCTATCGGGTTGCTAGGGATACTGGTTCGGCGAAGCCCCCGCAGGCAAGGGGGTGTTCACATCATGGTCAAAAACGTCTCGTCAGGTGAGAAGCCGCACTTCGCGGCGGTGGCGGCGGTGTCTCAGGGATTGGACCAGGCGGCGGGGTCCTCCGCCAGGGAGTGCGCCAGCTCCGGGAGGCGGCCGGACGCCACGTCCGCCAGCGAGACACCCTCGAGAATGCTCCGGACGCTGGCGCGCAGCGCGATCCACAACGGGAGCAGCGACTCGGCGGGGCCGCTGTAGGACAGCTCCGGCGGCCGTACGCCCCGCACCGACACCAGCGGGCCGTCCACCGCGCGCACCACGTCGGCGACGCTGATCTCGCTCGCGGGCCTGGCCAGCCGGTAACCGCCGTTGACCCCCCGCTGGCTGAGGACCAGCCCGCCCCGGCGCATGTCGTTGAGGATGCTCTCGAGGAACTTGTGCGGGATCTCCTGCGCCTCCGCGATGGCCTCGGCCTTCAGCGGTCCGCCCCGCTCACCGGCGGCGAGCAGCAGCGCGGCACGCACCGCATAGTCCGCCCTGGCCGAGATCCGCATGGCGTCATTATCCCGCACGGTGCCCCGCGGCGCCCCGCCGCCCTCCCGGCCGGCGGTGGACACCCATCCAGCGGATCACTCGTTCGTTGATCTTCGGTGAGCCGCCGACGGCATTCCGGCACCGTGTCCACGAGACCAACCGCACGGACCACGGGCCGACAGGGGGACACGGTGGAGTACCGGAAGCGACAGGACGAGGGCCTCGCGGGCAACGGGTTGGTGCAGTTGGCGGCCGGCGTCGCCGATCTGGCCTTCAGCGGCCTGTCGTCGGCGGCGCGGACCGCACGGGGACTGCTCACCCGCGCCGACGTGCCCGAGCTGGCGGCCGAGGCGCGGCAGCAGCTCAGGGCCCGGGGGCGACTGGTCATGGACCGGGCCGCCGTCGTACCCCCGGCGCACCTGGAAGTGCTGGCCCGGCGTGCGGCCGCCCGCCGCGCCGGTGACGGCGATGTCTGAGCGCGACGCGCTCGACGCGCTCAAGGACCGGGTCGACGAGGAGGTCCTCCGCTTCGTCGAGGACGAGGTCGACCGGTTGCTGGCGATCGACGCCGACCTGGCGCCGGTCGCCGAACAGTTGCGGGTCGCCACGGCCCGGGGCAAGCGGCTGCGGGCCACGTTCTGCTACTGGGGGTGGCGGGCGGCCGGGCAGCCCGACAGTCCCGCGCTGGTGCGGGCCGCCGCCGCGATGGAGCTCGTGCACGCGGCGGCCGTCGTCCACGACGACCTGATCGACGACAGCCCGCTGCGCCGCGGGGTGCCGACCGCCCACCGCGCCCTCCGGGCGGCCGTACCGGGCCGGAACGACGCCGGGGAGGCGGCCCGTTCCCTGGCCATGCTCGTGGGCGACCTGCTGATCTCGTGGGCCGGGCAGATGTTCACGGCCTGCGGCCTGCCCGGCGCCTACCTGTCCCGGGCCCGCCCGCTGTGGGACGTACTGGCCAGGGAACTCGTGGCCGGGGAGTGCCTGGAGATCCTGCGCACCGGCGCCGGGCCGGACACGGCCGCGTCCCTCAAGGTGATCCGCTACAAGACGGCCAAGTACACCGTCGAGCACCCCCTGCACATCGGTGGCGCCCTGGCCGGTGCCCCACCCGGCCTGCGCGAGGTCTTCACGGACTACGGCCTGCCCCTCGGTGAGGCCTTCCAGCTGCGGGACGACCTGCTCGGGTTGTTCGGCGAGCCGGAGGACACCGGCAAGGCCTGCGCCGACGACATCGCCGCCCACCGGCCCACCGCCCTGCTCGCCCTGACCTGGCGGTCGGCCGACGGCGCCGAGCGGGACGAGCTGACGAGGCTCCTGGGCCGTCGCGACCTGACCGGTGAGGACCTGGACCGCGTCCGGGCGATCATGCGCCGGACGGGCGCGCCGGACCGCGTCGAGGAGATGATCACCGACCGGGTGCGCGCGGCCACCGCGGTCGTGGCGCAGGCGGGCCTGCCGGTGCAGGCCGCCCGGGCACTGACCGGTCTCGCCCGGACCGCCACCGATCGCCGCCACTGACGCCCACGTACCGCTCACGTACCGCCCATCCGTCCGTGCCCGCACGAGGAGCCCCCTGATGACCTACACCGAGCAGTCCCTGGACGCCCTGCGCCTGGCGGGTGACGAACTGGCGGACGCCACGGTGGCCACCCTGTTCGAGCGCGGGGAGGTGGGCACGTTCAACACCCTGATGCGGTACGTCTCCACCGCGGGGCAGCCACTGCCCGAGGGCCTGCCTGACGTGGCCCGGGAGTACCTGCGCACGACCGCCGCTCCGCCGGCATGGGTGGACTGGGACGAGATGGAGAAGGCGCGGCTGTTCTTCATCGACAACAACGTCCACATCTCCACGGCGCTGTCGTTCGCCTCGATGCCGGCCTGCTACGTCGTGCCGCACGTCGCGCGGTTGCTGTCGGCCACCCACTCGCTGAAGTACCCCTCCAAACGGATGGCCGAGACGGGCCAGTTCACCGTGTACCTGATGCAGCCGGACGCCTTCGAGGCGGGCAGCCGCTTCATCCCCGCCGCCCAGAAGGTCCGTCTGCTGCACGCGTCCATCCGGTACCACCTCCGGCGCGAGGGCCGCTGGGACACCGCGGCGCTGGGCACACCGATCTGTCAGGAGGACATGATCGGCGGGCAGATGATGTTCTCGATCCAGGTCCTGGACGCACTGCACCGGCTGGGCGTCCACATGAGCGTCGAGGGAGCGGAGGCGTACTACTACGCCTGGCGGGTGGTCGGGGCGATGCTCGGCGTCGACCAGGACCACGTCCCCCGCGACCTGGAGGCCGCCCGCCGCTTCTCCGACCTGTACATGGTCCGGCACATGGGCCCCAGCGACGAGGGCGCCCATCTGACCCGCCAGCTGATCGACCTGTACGAGGAGGTCGTCCCCGGCACCCTCTTCGACCCGGTCGTCTCCGCCCTGATCCGGTACCTCGTCGGCGACACCTGCGCCGACTGGCTCCAGGTGCCCCGCACCTCCTGGGACACCGTGGTGAAGGCCGCTCCGGCCCTGCTGAACGTCCTGGAGACCATCGAGGACCGCTCACCGCTGGGCGCCTGGGCACTGGACCGGCTGGGCCACCTGACCACCGTGCTGGAACTCAGCTCGCTCACCCGTGGACGCGTCATGCACTACGCCGTCCCGGAGCACCTGAAGAAGGACTACGGAGTCACCTCCGTGGTGTCCCGCACCCGACGCTGGACGCCGCCGGCCGCCCACCCGGAGTGGTGAGCGGCCGTGCGCGAGCCGGGGCGCGTACGCCACGCTACGCGTGCGTGGTCGTCCCCTCGTCCCCCTCGGTGCGCTCGTCCCCGCTCTCGACGGAGTCGAGCGCGTCCGCGCTGTTCGACGGGCTGTCAGGGGCGGCCGCGTGGGCGGCGGGAGGCGCCGGGCTGAGGGCGGCGATCGCCGCACCGGTGACGAGGGACGCTACGGCGAGCATGCTGCGCTTCTTCATGCCCGGTTCAACTGCCGCGCCCCGTCCACGTCACGCGGGAGAACACCCGAACGTACGTCCCCACCCCCGCACCCGTGCCCGTCGGCCCCGCTCCGCGTGCGGCGGCGGGGCCGGGGCGGTAGACACAGGAGGGTGCAGACCTTCCTGCCGTTCTCCGGGTTCTCGGCGTGCGCCGAGGTGCTCGACCCCCGCCGCCTGGGCAAGCAGCGGGTCGAGGCGCTTCAGGTGCTGCGAGGGCTGACCGTGCCGGGCTACGGCTGGCGGCGGCACCCCGCCGTGCGGATGTGGACCGGCTACGAGGAGGCCCTGGTCCGCTACGGGCTGGAGGTCTGCGGGGCGTGGACCGCCCTGGGCCACAAGGACACCTGCGCGGCGTCCCTGCTCGCCGGCTTCCACACCGTCCGCCCCGGCGCACCCGTGCGCGGCCAGGACGAGCTGTCCCGGCTCGGCGAGGTGCCGCCCTGGCTCGGCGACCCCGGCTTCCACCGCAGCCACCAGTCGGCGCTGCTGCGCAAGGACCCCGGCTTCTACGCCGAGCGCTTCACCGGGGTCCCGGCCGACCTTCCCTACGTATGGCCGGGATCCGACCGGGACCCCGGCTGACGCACCCCCCGGCGGACGCGGCCTTTGCCTGTGCCATACTCAGCCGCGCTTCAAGCACTTCGCAGTCGGGGGATCATCGTTGAGGTTCGAGCACACCGGTAACGGTGTCGTCACCAGGGGTGGCGCCGCATGAGCGGCATAGCCCTGACGGCCCCGTACCTGGACACGGACGCCGATCAGCTGTCGTTCGTGCTCGGGCGCCCCGCGCGCGAGGCACTGGCCGTCCGCGACCTCACCGTCGGCGGCCTCGACGTGCAGCTCCGGCTGCTGGGCGCCTCCCACCAGGTGTTCGCCGGCCCGGTCGGTGAGACCGTCGCCTGCCTGCCCGGTGTCGAGGGCGGCCTGCCGGACACCGAGACCCGGGACTTCGACGGCTGGCACTACGCCTTCGCCGCCCGCGTCCACACCTGCGCACCCGGCGAGTTCAGCGCCCGGGTGGCCCGGATCCGGGACCTCTCGGAGGACCACCCCCGGGCGCTGCACGGAGTGTTCCCCGGCTCCCCGGACGCGGTCACCGCCCTGACCGTGGAGCGGGAGACCGCCGGGCTGAGCTGGCGCACCTGGCACACCTACCCGCAGAGCCGCCGGATCGTGGCGACGCACACCCGGCTGGAGGCCCGATGAAGACCGCTCGACGCATCACCGTGACGCTCCTCGCGACGGTGGCGCTCGCCGCCTGTTCCAGCGACCCGGACGATGACGACGACGGCGGCAACGCCGTACCCAGCAGCTGGATCCGGGGCGCGTACTCCTCCAGCGGCACGGGATACGTCGACCGCACCGACCCCGTGTCCAAGGTCTCCGACGAGATCCACGACAACACCCGGGCCGTCGACCGCCTCGCGGACGGGAAGATGGCCTTCCTCCGCTACCGCGACGACATCGTCGCCATAAGCCCGCACGCCGGCGGCCGGGGCAGCCTGATCGAGATCGACGACTACCGCACCGGCTACAGCCGCTGGCGGACGCACCTCGGCTCGTGGCCCGACCCCAACAGCGCGTCCTTCCGCGGCGGCGGTCCCGGCTCCGGCAAGTGACCCGCCGGACACCACCACCGCCGCCCGCCCGGCACCCGTACCGCCCCTCCCGCTCCTCCCGCCCCTTCCGTCCGAGCTCCTCGACGACGTCCCCGAAAGGCATACCGTGGCAGAGATCTTCGAGTCGGCAGGCACCGCCCTGCTCTACGGCATGGTCGGCTTCGTCGTGATGGCGGTCGGCTTCATCGCGCTCGACCTCGTCACCCCCGGAAAGCTCGTCCACGTGGTGTGGACCGAGCGCAACCGCGGCGCCGCCGTCCTCCTCGCCGGCCAGACGGTCGCCATCGGCCTCGTCATCGAGCAGTCCATCCGGGCCAGCGAGTCCGAACAGGGCCTGGGGCAGGGCCTGTTGAGCACGCTCCTGTACGGCCTCGCGGGGGTCGTCGTGATGACGCTGATCTCCGTCGTCGTCGGCCTGCTGACGCCCGGACGACTGGGCCACGCGGTGCTCGACGACAACGGCACGAGCCCCCACCCCGCCGCCTGGGTCCAGGCGGCCATGTACCTCGGCACGGCCTTCATGGTCGGCGCCGCCGTCTCGTGACCCCCGCGTGAGCACCACCGTCCTGGACCGCACCACCCCGTCCGGCACCTCCGGGAAGCCGGCCGCCCACCCGCGCGGCACGCGGTTCCTGCTGCTGCTCGCGGTGTTCGTCTGCGCCGCCTGCGGCCTGGTCTACGAGCTGGCGCTGACGGCGCTCGGCAGTTACCTCATCGGCAACTCCGTGATGCAGACCTCCGTGGTCATCTCCGTCATGGTCTTCGCCATGGGCATCGGGTCCCTGGCCGCCAAACCGCTCCAGCGGCGCGCGGTCGGTGCCTTCGCCCTCGTCGAGATCCTGCTCGCGCTCGTCGGCGGCCTGTCGGTCCTCATCCTGTACGTGGCGTTCGCCTGGCTGCGCCTCTACATGCCCGCCATGGTGGTCGTCTCGTTCGTCGTGGGCCTCCTCGTCGGGGCCGAGATCCCGCTGCTGATGACGCTGCTCCAGCGGATCCGGCGGCAGGAGGCCGGCAGCGCCGTCGCCGACATGTTCGCCGCGGACTACGTCGGGGCGCTGGTCGGCGGGCTGTGCTTCCCGCTGCTGCTCCTGCCGGCCTTCGGCCAGCTCAAGGGCGCGCTGGTGGTGGGCGCGGTCAACGCGGTGGCCGGCGTGGTCGTCGTCCTGTGGATCTTCCGGCGCGAGACGCGCCGGGTGGTGCGCAACGGCCTGCTGGCCGGCGCGGCCGCCGTCCTCGGCCTCCTGGCCACGGTGTACGTCCTGGCCGACGACATCGAGGTCACCGCACGCCAGCAGCTCTACCGCGACCCGATCGTCCACGCCGAGACCACGCCCTATCAGGACATCGTCGTCACCCGGTCCACCGCGTTCACCGGGCAGCCGGACACCCGGCTGTTCCTCAACGGCGACCTCCAGTTCTCCTCCGTGGACGAGTACCGGTACCACGAGGCGCTGGTCCACCCCGCCCTGTCGGGCAAGCGGTCATCGGTGCTCATCCTGGGCGGCGGCGACGCGCTCGCCCTGAGGGAGGTGCTGCGGTACGACGACGTCGAGCGGGTGACCCTGGTCGACCTCGACCCGGCGATGACCCGGCTCGCCCACGACTTCGCCCCGCTGCGCGCCCTCAACGACGACGCGCTCTCCGACCCCCGGGTCACCGTCGTCCACGCCGACGCCTTCAACTGGCTGCGGGACGCCACCCGGCGCTACGACGCGGTGCTCATCGACTTCCCGGACCCCGACACCGCCGCGCTGGCCAAGCTCTACAGCGTGGAGTTCTACCACCTGCTGGGCCGTGTCCTGACGCCGGACGGCCGCGTCATGGTGCAGGGTGGTTCGCCGTTCTTCGCGCCCAAGTCGTACTGGTCCATCGCCGCGACCATCGGTGAGGCCGGCTATGCGACGACCCCGTACCAGATCGACGTGCCGAGCTTCGGCAACTGGGGCTTCGTCCTCGCCTCACCGGGCGCCGGCAGCGCTCCGCCGCCGCTGCGCCTGGCGGCTCGTACGCCGCCGCTGCGCTTCCTCGACGAGGACGTCCTCGCGGCCGCCACCGTCTTCCCGGTCGACCGGCGCCGGCAGGACGTACGGGCGAGCACCCTGATGGACCCGGCGGTGCTGGAGTACACGCGCCACGAGTGGCAGAACTACTGAGCTGCCCCCTGGCAGCCCGGGCATGGTGCGTCATGGCCGTGGGCGTCGATCACCGTGCCCCACTCACCACAGAGGTGGCAGTTGCGGGCCAGAGCGATGTTTGTTCGGTGTGCTGGGGTGGGAAGAGTCGGGTCGGCTTCGTGGGCCATGCGGGAAACTCCTCGTACAACGCGGTATGAGTGAGATTGTCATAGTCCGCATTTTTATGCAAGAGCCTGGTCGTTCGTCGGGTGCCACGCGCACGCCGCCGGGGCCGGCCGCGTGCGTGCGGACCGGCCCCGGGGTCGAGGTCGTGCGGGGTCGTGGCGACCCGGAGGGATCAGTACGGGCCGTTGACGTTGTCGATGGAGCCGTACCGGTCGGCCGCGTAGTTGCAGGCGGCCGTGATGTTGGCGACCGGGTCGTAGGCGTCGTT
The DNA here is from genome assembly GCF_009739905.1 of Streptomyces ficellus. Lineage (NCBI taxonomy): Bacteria > Bacillati > Actinomycetota > Actinomycetes > Kitasatosporales > Streptomycetaceae > Streptomyces > Streptomyces ficellus. The sequence goes on from NZ_CP034279.1 coordinate 6,651,264, forward strand.
CGCGGTGCCCGGCACGTGGTACGCCTGGAAGGTCGGCGCGATGACCTGGAGGAGACCCTTCGACGGCGTGCCGGCCGCGGCGTTGGAGTCCCAGTTGTTGATCGCCATCGGGTTGCCGGACGACTCGCGCATGATGTTGCGGTGGATCCCCTCGTAGCTGCCGGGGATGTTGTGCTGCTTCATGATGTCGAGCGCCTCGCGGATCCAGCCGTCGAGGTTGTTCGCGTACGTGGTGGTCTTGGCGACGGCCTGGGTGGCGGTCCGCGCGGCGGAACGGTCGGCACGCTCGGGCGCCGAGGCGCGCTCGGCCGCGGCCTTGCCGCCGATCGTCAGCTTGAGGCCGGGGCGGATCAGGGACGGGTCCGCGCCGACGGCCTTGCGGTTGTCCTCGTACAGCTTCTGCCAGCCGCCGCTCACGCCGTGCTCCTGGGCGATGCCGGAGAGGGTGTCTCCCGCGACGACGGAATAGGTGGCGGGGGCCTTCGCGGGCGCGGCGGCCGGGGAGGCGGCGGTGACCGCCTGTGCCACGGCGGGCGCCGTGCTGGGCGCGGCCTCGGCGGCGGTGGCGCCGATCATGGGGAGCGCGAGTGCGGCGCCGCCCGTGCCCGCGGCGACGAAACGGCGGGCGAGCGGGTTGCTCTTCGGACGACGGTGCTTACCCTTTGCGGGCATGGCGAATTCCTCTCCGTCGCCTGCGAGGTGAGCTGTCGGGTTCGGGCTGGAGATGCCCGGCCGCGGAATCACCGCGACTTCACCCCAAGCCGTTCCGGTGTGTACCGGACCGGCGGCTTACCTGGTTCCCCCGCTCCTGCCGTGCGTCGTTGAGTGGGTGGGTGGAAATTCCGGACGGCGGCAGGATTCGGCGGTCCATCCGGATTGAGGGGACCGTAAGCGAGAGACGCGTGAGGGAACAAGGCTCGGATTTCCCGGCTCTTCCGTCACGGGTCGGGTGGCAGAGTGTCAACTTTGCTGCAAACCCACGGAAATCCGGCCCCGGAACGCCAGCACGCCCTCGTTGCGCGGTGATTCTTATCACGCCGCCCGAACCGCATACACAAGTTGCTTATGTATGGAGCGATATGGACTTTGCGGTCGCTGGCGGCAAAAGGTGCATGCATGGACTAAAAGGGACGCATGGTGCGCGAGGAGGGCGTGGGTGGCGGTCCGATCGCCGTCGAACGCCGGTTACTCGCGAGGAACGCCGGCCGTGAACTAGGGTGAGCGCCCCGATCGGCTCCCCCTCCGGATCCCAGGACAAAACGGTCCTGTTCAGGCCTGATCGAAGGACGTCCTGCCAACCAGGACGCACAAACGCAGCGCAGGGCGACGTGGTGTCGGCAACTCCGCCAGACGTCGGCTCCGTACGGGCCGACATGTCCACGTCTTGTCATCCGGGACGCACGGCGAAGGCCCCTTCTCTCATTCACCTACCTCGCGAAGGCAAGGCAGAGATGGCACGAGTCCCCCGACAGCACTCCGGGAAGCAGCCGCATCCCGTCGACGAGTTGCTTCCCCTCCCCAAACTCACCCTCTACGGTTTCCAGCACATTCTCGCGTTCTACGCCGCGGCCGTCATCGTCCCGGTACTCCTCGGGAACGCCCTGGGTCTCTCCCGCGAAGAGCTGGTCTACCTGATCAACGCGGACCTGCTCACCTGTGGCATAGCGACGATCATCCAGGCGCTCGGTGTCTGGAAGGTCGGCGCGAAACTCCCCCTGGTGCAGGGCGTCACCTTCACCGCCGTCTCACCCATGGTGGCCATCGGAATCGGCGCCGGCGGCGGAACGGCCGGCCTGCTGGTCGTGTACGGCGCGGTGATCACGGCCGGTATCGCCACTTTCCTCTTCGCGCCCTTCTTCGGGAAGCTGGTGAGGTACTTCCCGCCGGTCGTCGTCGGCACGATCCTCACCATCATCGGAATCACCCTGATCCCGGTGGGTCTCCAGAACGCCGCCGGTGGCGCCCACCTCATGGGCGACCCCTCGTACGGGTCCGGGAAGAACCTCGCGTACGCGCTGGGCACCCTGCTGCTCGTCCTGGCCGTGGTCCGCGTCGGCAAGCCGTTCCTCAGCAGCCTCGCCGTACTCATCGGGCTGGTCGCCGGCACCGCCGTGGCCTGGCTCCTCGGCGACGCGCACTTCGGGGCCGTGGCGGACGCCGACTGGTTCGGCGTCAGTACGCCCTTCCACTACGGGACACCCGAGTTCGAACTGCTCCCCGTCGTCGCGATGGTGGTCGTCATGCTGATCACCATGATCGAGACGACCGGCGACGTGTACGCCATCGGGGAGATCATCCGCAAGAAGGTCGACAGCGACACGGTCACCCGCGCCCTGCGCGCCGACGGCGTGGCGACCGTTCTCGGCGGCGTGCTGAACTCGTTCCCCTACGTGGCCTTCGCCGAGAACATCGGCCTGGTCAGGATGTCCCGGGTGATGAGCCGGTTCGTGGTGGTCGCCGCCGGTGTCTTCATGATCGTGCTCGGGCTGCTGCCGAAGGCCGGAAGCCTGGTCGCCGCCGTTCCCCACCCGGTGCTCGGCGGAGCGGCGATCGCCATGTTCGGCCTGGTGGCGGCGGTCGGTATCCAGATCCTGGGCAAGGTCGACCTCCGTGAGGAGCGCAACGCCCTCGTCCTGGCCGTCAGCCTGGGCGCGGCGTTCCTCCCCACGACGGTCACACCCTTCTTCGACCGCATGCCGGACGACCTCAGGGCCGTCCTGGACAGCGGTATCACCCTCGGCGCCCTCACGGCGATCGCGCTGAACCTGTTCTTCAACGCGTTCACGCGCCGCAAGGCGATGGAGATCGACTGGGACGACTACGAGGACGGCGGCGCCGCCGCGCCGCCGCCCACCTCCATGAGGGCCACCGCCCACTGACCGGCGAGCGGCCGGCGGCCGGCCCACGGTGGCCGGCCGCCCGGGCTCAGCGGCCCCGCGCGTCGAACGGCGGCTCCTCGCCCACGTCCCCGACGAGGTCCCAGAAGTGGTCGACCAGCCGGTGGAGGTAGGCGGAGCGCTCCGCGGCGACCTCCTTGAGGCGGGAGTCGTCGTTGCGGGCGACCAGATGGCCCATGTACCGCTTGGAGAACTCCGCGAACTCCGTGTGCATCGTGCGCAGCGCGCCGCCCACCAGGGTCTCGTTGACGACCACCAGCTCCGCCACCGGCGCCACGTGGGTCTTCCAGCGCCCGTCGACCGCCGACCGCAGGTGGCCGGCCAGCTCCTCGCCGCGGCCCATGATGCCCACCAGCTTCCGCAGCGACAGCCCCAGGGCGTCCACGAGGGCCCTGGTCTGCCGCAGGTCGCCGTCCCAGTACCGCTCCGACTCCGCCGCGCGGTACTCGGCCGGGTCCATGCCGATGCGGTACGCCAGCCGCTCCACGCTCAGCTGCCGGGCCAGCCGGTGCTCGGCCAGGGTGCGCGGCTCGACGCCCATCAGCGTGGTCGGCGGGCACCACAGCACATCGGCGAGCGCGAAGAGCTGGGGCTCCGAGGGCGGGTGGGAGCCCTGCTCCCACGCGAGGACCAGGTCGGGGTGGACCGGGATGCCGCAGGCGGCCATGGCGTGGGCGACCTCGGCGGTGCTCAGGCCCACCCGGGCCCGCGCGGCTCTGGCTTCCGCCGGGGAGAACGGAGTGCTGTACACGAAAGGAACACCTCGCTGCACCCGGCGAGCGTGGGGCGCTTGGGGGAGAGGGAAACGGTGGACCAACATCCAGGAGCGGGCAGATTAACAGATGGCCACCCGGCGCAAACGGCCGTTTTTCCTTCGATGCCAAGGTGAAACGGGTGGTGCGGGTTGTGAGGCGGGGATGCATATGCCGAATGGTGCCTGGATCGAAGGAAGTCGTCCGTTAGCCGGAAGCTCCCGGCCGGTAGTCGGACGCCGCGCCCCTCATCGGCCCCGCCGCCTCCCCGGGAAAGGGGAGCGCCGACGACGTCGTCGGGATCGGCACGCACATCGACGACCCGGCCTCCGGGCGGGCCGCCTCCGGCCTCCTGCACCGGATGATCACGCGGACGCCGGCGACGGGCGGCGGCCGACCCCGCTCGCGTCCGGCCCGTCACCTTGCCCCGCCGCCTCCTTCTCCGCGCCCGCCCGCCGGGGCCTGGCGCGCACGTGCATCCGCTCACCCTGCCGGCCGAAGAGACTGAGGACCTCGACGGGGCCGTCGCCCGTACTGCCGAACCAGTGCGGCAGCCGGGTGTCGAACTCGGCCGCCTCGCCCGCGCCCAGCACCAGGTCGTGCCCCGACAGCACCAGGCGCAGCCGCCCGGACAGCACGTACAGCCACTCGTACCCCTCGTGGGTGCAGGGCTGCGGGGTGCACCGGTCGGGCGGCAGCACCATCTTGTACGCCTGCTGCGGGCCGGGCTGGCGGGTCAGCGGCAGCACGGTGGTGTTGCCGTGCACGGTCCTCGGGGTGAGCCGGACCCGCGGGTCGCCCACCTCGGGCGCGCCCACCAGCTCGTCCAGCGGCACCTGGTGGGCCTGGGCGATCGGCAGCAGCAGCTCCAGGCTGGGGCGGCGCCCGCCGGATTCCAGCCGCGACAGGGTGCTCTTGGAGATGCCGGTGGCCGCCGCGAGCGCGGCCAGGGTCACCCCGCGCCTGGTCCGCAGGCGCTTGAGGCGCGGCCCGACCTCGGAGAGGGTCCGGGCGATGGCGTCCGACTGTTCTTCCATGCCGTCCATTCCACCCCGGCCGCCCCGGCAGCGGCAAAGGGTGTTGTCGTTCCGGCAACAGCGGCGCCCGCCCGTCACCAGGAGATGTCGTCGAGCAGCAGCTCCATCGGCTGCCGGGGCCCGGCGGTGGGGGACTGCTCGGTCCACATCACCTTGCCCGTGGGGGTGTAGCGGGTGCCCCACCGGTCGGTGAGCTGGGAGACCAGGAACAGGCCGCGCCCGCCCTCGTCGGTGGTGGCCGCCCGCCGCAGGTGCGGGGAGGTGCTGCTGCCGTCGGACACCTCGCAGATCAGGCAGCGCTCGTACAGCATCCGTACGTGGATCGGCTCGGAGCCGTAGCGGATCGCGTTCGTGATCAGCTCGCTGAGGATCAGCTCCGTGGTGAAGCCGATGTCCTCCAGACCCCACTGCTCCAGCTGCCGCCCGCACGCCGCCCGCACCCCCGCAACGGCCGACGGGTCGGGCGACACGTCCCAGTCGGCGACCCGGGCACGGTCCAGCAGGCTGGTACGGGCCACCAGCAGCGCGATGTCGTCGCGGCGGTGCGGCGGCAGCAGGGCGGCGAACACGGCCTGGCAGACCTCCTCCGGACCCCGGTCCGGGTGCCCCGACAGCGTCTCGCGCAACACCCGCAGCCCCGTGTCGACGTCCCGGCCGCGGTGCTCGATCAGCCCGTCGGTGTAGAGGACGAGCTGCGCCCCCTCGGGCAGCCGGACCTCCGCCGTCTCGAACGGCAGGCTGCCGAGCCCCAGGGGCGGGAAGACCGGCACCTCGGGACAGTCCACCGTGCCGTCCGGCAGCACGACCACCGGGGCGAAGTGCCCGGCCGTCGCCATGCTGCACCGCCCGGACACCGGGTCGTACACCGCGTACAGGCAGGTCGCCCCCGTGATGCCCTCGCCGTCGCCGTCGCCGCCCTCCTCCTGGTCGATCCGGGAGACCAGCTCGTCCAGGTGCCCCAGCAGCTCGTCCGGCGGCAGGTCCAGCGCCGAGAAGTTGTGCACGGCGGTACGCAACCGGCCCATGGTGGCCGCCGCGTGCAGGCCGTGCCCCACCACGTCGCCCACCACCAGCGCGACCCGGGCGCCGGGCAGCGGGATCACGTCGAACCAGTCGCCGCCCACCCCGGCCTGCGCCGGCAGGTAGCGGTACGCGATGTCCAGCGCGCCCTGCTCGGGCAGGACCCGCGGCAGCAGGCTGCGCTGGAGGGTGACCGCCATGGCGTGCTCGCGGGTGAAGCGGCGCGCGTTGTCGATGGCGACGGCGGCCCGGGCGGCCACCTCCTCCGCGAAGGCCAGGTCCTCCTCCTCGAACCGCTCCGCCCGCTCCGAGCGCCAGAAGTTGGCCATCCCCAGCACCACCCCGCGCGCCTGCAACGGCACCGTCACCAGCGAGTGGATGCCGTACGCGAGGGCCTCGTCGGCGCCCTCCGGATCCTGGGCCCGCCAGCCGGTCGCCACGCTCAGGTCGGGCTCCAGCACCGCGTGCCCGCTCGCCAGGGCAGCCGCCATCGGCGTCGTCGCCACGGCGAACCGGATGACGTCGCCCACCGGCTGGAGCGGGTGGTCGTCACGGATGCCGCTCACCGCCGTACGCCGCATCCCGGTGTGCGTGCCCGACGGCTCCTCGCCCCGCAGGACCGGATCCAGCAGCTCCACCGTGACGAAGTCCGCGAACCCGGGGACCGTCACCTCCGACAGCTCCTCGGCCGTCCGCACCACGTCCAGCGTCGTCCCGATCCGCACACCGGCCTCGTACAGCAGCTTCAGCCGCTCCCGGGCTACCTCCGCCATCCCGGACACCGCGCGCAGCTCGGTGGTGTCGCGGAGGGTCACGACCGTGCCGGACGCACCGCCGTAGGGGGCGGTGGGCCGGGTGTTGACGGCCAGCAGGCGGTCCCCGGCCAGGTGCACCTCGTCGGTCACGGCACGGCCCGACGTCAGCAGCTCCGCGGTGCCCTCGTCCAGCCCGAGGCCGGTGACGTGGCGGCCCTCCGCGTCCGGCGGCAGCTCCAGCAGCCGGCGCGCCTCGTCGTTGGCCAGGGTCAGCCGGCCGTCGTCACCGATGATGAGCACGCCCTCGCGCGCCGCGTGCAGCACGGCGTCGTGGTGTTCGTACATCCGGGTCATCTCGGTGGGCCCGAGGCCGTGCGTCTGGCGGCGGAGCCGCCGGCTCACCAGCGCCGAGCTGCCGACCGCCAGCGCGAGCGCGGCGCCGGCGGACGCCAGGAGCACCGGCAGGTGGCGGTTGAACGCGCCCCCGATGTTCTCGATCGTGACGCCGGCGCCGGCCAGGCCCACCACCGTCCCGTCGGCGTCCAGGATCGGTACGACGGCCCGTGCCGCGTCGTTCGGGGCGCCCTCGAAGATCTCGGTGAAGCCGGTCCCCGCCGCGGCCCGCTCCACGCCCTCCGCCCGGACGCCGAGCAGCGAGGGATCGTTGTCCGCGAGGCGGGTCCCGTCGGGCGCCATCACCGAGATGAAGTCCACCCCGGAGCCGTCCCGGGCGTTGCGCACCGAGGACTGCAGCGCGGCCGTCGGGTCCGGGGCCTTCAGCGCCGCCGCGGTGCCCGGGGCCTCCGCGAAGGACTCGGCGGCCGCGAGGGAGCGGTTCTGCGCGTCCTTCTCGCTGTCGTACCGCGCCTGGAAGGCCAGCCCGATCACCGCGGCGCTGATCAGCAGCACCGCCACCACGACCTGGAGCAGCAACACCTGACCGGCGACGGTGCGCACTCCCAGCAGGGACCGCACCCCCTCGCGCGGCGGGCGGCGTCCCTCCGAGGGCCGGGACCGGTCCGGAGCGCCGGGGGCGCGTCCGGGGGCCGGGCGGCCCGACGCTCTCCGTCCGGGACGTCCGCTCATGTCCCCTTTCTAACATTGCCTGCTCTTCCGGAGCGACCCGCGATCACGTGCCACCCGGCCCGGCCCCCCGCACTGCCCCCCGCGCCTCCCCGCCCCGGCGGCAGCCGTCCGCCACCCGTCACCCGGCCCGGCGGCGCGTCCGGCCGGGCACCGTCGCCCACCAGAACCGCGGCGACGACGGACCCCGGGCGCTGAACGCAACCGCCGAACCGTCCGTACCTAGGGGCGGACGCGTCCCCCCGGTGCCGTCGGCAGCCGGAGTCCGAACCAGCAGCAGGAGCAGCGGAGTTGAGTCACAGGCGCATACCCAAGCGAAAAGCCGTCCTCGCAGGAGCCGGGGCGGTCGGCATTGTCGCGGCGGCGATCCTGCTGCCCAACGCCAATGCCTCACAATCCGGTTCGACCCCAGAGACGTTCACCGCCACCACCATGAGCGCGGCCTCCGCCGCGCAGGTGGCCAGGCAGCTGGGTCAGTCCCTCGGGGACTCCTACGGCGGGGCGTACTACGACACGGCCAAGAAGCAGCTCGTCGTCAACGTCGCGGACGGCGACGACGCGGAGAAGGCCCGGGTCCAGGAGGCCGGCGCGGTCGCCCGGAACGTGGAGAACAGCACCGGCGAACTGACCTCGGCCACGCGGACCCTGTCGCAGAAGGCGGGCATCCCCGGCACGGCGTGGGCCGTCGATCCCAGAACGAACCAGGTCCTCGTCACCGCCGACCGCACGGTCACCGGTGAACGCTGGGACAAGCTGGAGTCGGCGGTCGAGTCGCTGGGCTCCGGCATGGCCCGCATCCAGAAGTCCAAGGGTGAGTTCAAGCCGTTCGTCGACGGCGGCGACGCCATCTTCGGCGGCGGCTCGCGCTGCTCGCTGGGCTTCAACGTCACCACCCAGGACGGGCAGAGCGGCTTCCTCACCGCCGGCCACTGCACGGCGGCCACCCAACAGTGGGCGGACGAGAACGGCGCGCCGCTCGGCTCGGTGCAGGAGAGCGTCTTCCCCGGCGAGGGCGACTTCGGCCTCGTCACCTACGACGACCCGAACACCGAGGCCCCCAGCGTCGTCGACGTCGGCGGCGGACAGACCGTGCAGATCCAGCAGGCCGCCGAGGCGGCCGTGGGGCAGCAGGTGTTCCGCATGGGCAGCACCACCGGGCTGCGGGACGGGCAGGTCACCGGCCTGAACGCCACGGTCAACTACCCGGAGGGCACCGTCACCGGGCTGATCCAGACCAACGTGTGCGCCGAGCCCGGCGACAGCGGCGGCTCGCTGTTCACCCGGGAGGGGGACGCGGTCGGTCTCACCTCCGGCGGCAGCGGCAACTGCGACGTGGGCGGTGAGACGTTCTTCCAGCCCGTGACGACCGCACTCGCCGCGGTCGGCGCCCGCATCGGCGGCTGACGCCGCGTCGGCACGGGGCGCCGGGGGGCGCCCCGTGCCCGGGCGGCGGGGACGGTGCGCCACCGCCCGCCGCACCCTGAGCGCCACCGGCTGACAGCCCCCCGCACCGCCCGGGCACGGCGCCCGGGGAATCTCAGGGTTAACCCTGGTGTGCGCCCGAACCCGTCCGCCTAGGGTTGGGGTCACGGGGGACAGGACAACGGGGGAGTCGTCCTGGAGGTGGCCGGCTTCCGCCGACGACGTCGGGCGGAAGCCGGCCACAAGAACCCCGCACCGCCCCCGGGTCACCCCCGGAGATAGGTGAGCACGGCGAGGACCCTGCGGTTGTCCGTCACCTCGGACTCCAGCCCCAGCTTGGTGAAGACGCTGCGGATGTGCGTCTCCAGCGTCTTCGCGCCGACGTGCAGACGCTCCCGGATGGCCTCGTTGGAACGGCCCTGCGCCATCAGCGCGAGCACTTCGCGCTCGCGCCCGGTCAGCCCGTCCAGGAGGCTGTCGGTCCGCCGGCGCGCCAGCAGCCGGGAGACGATCTCCGGGTCGATGGCGGACTCACCGGCCGCCACCCGCCGCAGCGCGTCGTGCAACTCGTGCGCGTCGGCGACCCGTTCCTTGAGGAGGTAACCGAAACCGCCCGGGCTCCGCGCCAGGACGTGCACGGCGGCGCTGGTCTCGACGTACTGGGACAGCAGGAGCACTCCGGTGCCCGGACGGCGGGCCAGGATCGCCTCGGCGGCGCGCACCCCCTCGTCCGTGTGGGTCGGCGGCATCCGGATGTCGAGGAGCACGGCGTCCGGCCGGGTGCTCTCCACCAGGTCCAGCACCTCGCCGGACTCCCCGGTCTGCCCGACCACGTCCACTCCGCAGTCCTCCAGCAGCCGCACCAGCCCCTGGCGCAGCAGGGGAGCGTCCTCCGCCACGATCACCCGCACGGCAGCTCCGCCCTGATCCGGGTGCCCCCGCCCGCCGGGCTCACCACCGACAGCGTGCCGCCCACCGCGGCCACCCGGTCGGCGAGGCCCTTCAGGCCCGTACCCGAGCCCGTACCCAAGCTCTCCGGCCCGTCGGCGCTGGGGAGGCGTACGCCGCCGACGCCGTCGTCCGCCACCTCGACGACCAGGCCCGGGCCGCCGCCGCGCACGGCGACCCGGATCCGCCGGGCGGCCGCGTGCTTGACGGCGTTGGCCAGGGCCTCGGACACCAGGAAGTAGGCGGTCGTCTCCACGACCGCCGGCCAGCGGCCCGGCTCCGTCTCGACCGCGACGGGCACCGGGCACTGTTCGGCCAGAGACGTCAGGGCCGGACCGAGGCCCGCGCGGGCCAGGACCGCCGGATGAATGCCCCGCGCCAGGTCCCGCAACTCCTCGATCGACTGGCGCAGCCCCTCCTCCGCCTCCGCGACGGTGCGCCGGAGCGCCGGATCGGCGTCGGGGGCGAGCCGGGCGTCGAGGCGGCGCAGGGTCATCAGGGTGTAGAGCATCCGGGTCTGCGCGCCGTCGTGCAGGTCCCGTTCCAGCTTCTTCCGTTCCTCGTAGACCGCCTGGAGGATGCGCCGGGGAACGGCCCGGTCGCCCTGACCGCCCCGTACGCCCGCCTCGGAGCGCACCCGGAGGTCCCGCACCCACAGCCGGACGACCTCACCGACCGCCGCCATCAGCTCGGTGTCCTCCGCGAGCGACCGGTCGTGCTCCAGGACCGCCTCGGCGTCGCGCACCGCCCCGGCCGGCACCGGTGTGACCGCCCTGTCCCCGCCGCCCCGCCCCGGCGGCGGCACGGGACGGCCGTCCGGGCCCGAGTGACCACCGTCGTCCGCCCGGAGACCCAGGACCAGCGACGGGTCGCCCAGCGTCCGGCGCAGCATGTCCTGCATGCCGTGGTGACCGGGGGAGCGGCCCACGGTCAGCACCAGCTCGCCCACCGACGCGCGCCGCAGGCGCATGCGCAACAGGCTCACCAGGAACACGACGGGGACCGCGACCTGGGTCACGTCCGACAGCACCGTCACCACGGCGTCCGCCCCGCCCAGCCCCTCCGGTGCCAGCAGGTACAGCACCTCCCAGCCCACGAAGCTGAAGGTGAGCCCGACGGCCACCCACGCGGGCAGCAGGACGCGGCGCCTCGCCGGGCTCCCCGCGCGCCAGCGCCGGACCATCGTCAGGGTGACCAGCACGGTGAGCACGACCCCGGCCCACCGGTAGACCACGTCGACCGCCTCGAACAGCGCGGGCGCGTCGAAGAGGAAGAGCGCGTTCGGCCCGCACCGCGCACAGGCGAGGTAGCTGGACGAGCTGTCCGCCGCGGGGTCGTAGAGCAGGGCGCGTACGAGGCCGCCGACGGCCACCAGCGCGTACCCGGCGACGACCAGCCGCCGCTCGTACCCGCTCCCCGCCCGGCCGTCCGGGAACACCAGCAGCAGGTGCCCGAGGACCGCGAGGTTGAGCGCTTCCCCCCAGGCGCCGGCCGCGAAGAGCACCGGCACGGAGAAGCCCTGGAGGTTCCCCAGGAACCAGGTGAGTCCCTCGGCGTACAGCAGCGGACCCGTGCGGTTGGCCGGGCGCCGCAGCCGGGCCACCGTTCCCGACACGGCGAAGGCCCAGCCGACCGCGAGGTCGCGCACCAGGTCGGCGGGGCCCGCTCCGGCACGGGCGTAACCCCAGGCCCCGCACACCCCCGCGACGAGCGCGGGCAGCCCCCACGTCACCAGCGTCACCGTCCGGGCCGGCCGGGCCGCCCCTCGCCGCACGACGCCCTCACGCGTCGTTTCTCCCCGCATCGTTCCCCTCAAGACCCGGCCGTCCGGCGCCGTGTCGCGGCGCCCGTGTACGCCACATTCTCGCCCGGCCGGGCAGCGCTCCCGGCCACGCGCGGCTTCCGGGCCCCCGGTCCCACCGCGGTCCCGGAGGTGACGCCTGTGGCGTGCGTATGCCAACCGACGGCTCCGAGGCGTCGGGAGGGCCGTGGGACGGGTATGGAACGCGTGCGATCAGCGCTCCTGCCGTCCGGTGCACGGCTGGGACGACAGTGGTCATCGCAGCCCCTCGGCACGGTGTGAACGCGTCCCCCATCGGCTGGTCGCGTTCACGAGGAGGCGGTCGATGGACACGCACGTGCAGGCCCTGCCCGACGAGCGGGGCACCAGGATCATCCTGTGCTCCGGGGAGTTCGACACCGCGAGCGCGCCCCAGCTCCGGTCGGCCCTGGAAGCGGCCCGCGCCGACCGGGTCCGGCGCACGGTCGTCGACCTCTCCCTGGTGACCTTCGCGGACTCGGCGTTCATCAGCGTCCTGCTGCACGCCCATCACCGCCAGCGGCTGGTCCTCGCCCTCCCGCCGCCCTCACCGGTGCGCAGAATCCTTTCCCTCCTGGGGCTGGACGGCGTTCTGCACCTGGCGCCCGACCTGGGCACCGCCGCCGCCCCCGATCCCTGAGCCGCGGGACGTCCGGCAACCCGCCGCAAGAACCCGCCGCAGGTGACCCGCCCTACGCGCCCGGGATCAGCAGCAGCGGCACCCAGCGCTTCCCGGGGTCCGCGTCCGCCTCGTCCCCGCCCGCCGGGCGGCGTCCGGCCGGGCCCGGTGAGCGGGTGCGCGCCAGCAGGGTGAGCGCGGCCACCGTCACGGCGGTGCCGGCCAGCCCCAGCGGCGTCACCGCCCGTCGCCGTCGTCCCTTCACGGGTCCTCCCCTCACGGGCCCTCCCAGCGGGCCCCCTCACGGGTCCCGGCGCGGGCCCGCTCGTACGGTCCACCGGCCAGCGTCCCCCGCCCCGGCCCGCGCGGCGGCCCGACGCGGCCGGGCGGGCCGGGAAACCGCCCGGCCGGCCCAGCGCGTCACCGTTGCGGGGTCGGCCGGCCGGGCGAATCCGGGTGTCTCCGCACCGGCCGCGGCGCTCGATCCAGCAAGGTGAGGGGCATGCCCTCGTACCCCTCCGCCCATGTGACGCCGGTCGCCGCTCCCTCCCCGGCGCTGCCGGGTCCCCGCGCGGGGACCCCGTGGGCAGGGCGGATGTTCACCGCCCTGCACGACCGGAAACTCGTCTACAACGCGTGCTGGGAGGACCCGGCGCTCGACCGCGAAGCCCTCGCCATCGGGCCCGGCGACCACGTCCTGGTCATCACCAGCGGCGGGTGCAACGCCCTGGACTACCTGCTCGCCGGGGCCGGCCGGGTCACCGCCGTCGACGTCAACCCGCGCCAGAACGCCCTGCTGGAGCTGAAGGCGGCCGGCATCCGGCACCTGTCGCACCCCGAGTTCTTCGAGCTGTTCGGCACCGGCCGCTCCCCGCGGGCGCACGAGATGTACCGGGACGCGCTGCGCCCCGACCTGACGCCCTTCGCCCGGCGCTACTGGGACGGGTACATCGACGCGTTCGCCGGGCGCGGCTGGCGCAACTCCTTCTACTACCGCGGCACTTCCGGTCTCCTGGCCAAGGGCCTCATGCTCGTCCTGGGCCTCCAGGGCCTCGGCCCGCACCTCGAGGAGCTGCTCGCCGCGCCGACGCTGGAACGGCAGCGGCACCTCTACGAGTCCCGGCGGATGAGCGAGCGGCTCCGGGCGGCCGCCCGCCTCGCCTCCCAGCCCCTCGCCCTGAGCCTCGCCGGCGTCCCGCCCGAGCAGCGCCGGGAGATCGCCGAGGAGTACACGGGCGGCACCGTCCAGCTCGTGCACGACGGCCTGGACGCCATCCTGGGGCGGCTGCCGCTCGCCGACAACTACTTCTGGCGCGCCTACATCACCGGCTCCTACACGCCGGACTGCTGTCCCGAGTACCTGAAAGCCGCCAACTTCCCCCTCCTGCGGGGCGCCCTGGCGCGCCTGGACGTGCGCACCACCACCGTCACCGGCTTCCTCGGCCGGGTCCGGGCGGAGGGCCGGGACGTCTCCAAGTTCGTGCTCCTGGACCACATGGACTGGATGGGCTGGCGCGACCAGCCCGCGCTCGCCGCGGAGTGGCAGGCCATCGTCGACGCGGCCCGCCCCGGCGCCCGGGTGATCTACCGCAGCGCCGGACTGCACACCCGCTACCTGGACCCCGTGCACGTCGTCCACGACGGCCGCACCCGAAGACTGGCGGACCTGCTGCACCGCCACCCCGGCCTCGCCGCCCGGCTGCACGCCCGGGACCGGGTGCACACCTACGGCAGCTTCCACATCGCCGACCTGCCCTGACCGAGGGAGCGTTCATGGGACTCCGGTCCGACCTGCGTACCATCCGCCACATGGTGTTCCCCCGCGTCGCGGGCGAGACGCCCGCCGAGCGCATGGAGTCGTACTACCGCTCCACGGCCGGCGACTACGACGCCTTCCGCGAGCGGCTCCTGCACGGCCGGCGCGAGCTGATGGCCCGGCTGCCCACCGCGCCGGGCGCCCACCTCGTCGACATGGGCGCGGGCACCGGCAACAACATCACGTACCTCGGCGAGCGGCACCGCAAGGAGTGCCGGCGCATCACCCTCGTCGACGTCTCCGCCTCGATGCTGGAGGTGGCACGCCGGCGCGTGGAGCGGTCCGGCTGGGACAACGTCGAGACGGTCCTGGCGAGCGCCACCGACTACCGGCCCGCCGACGGGCAGGCCGACATCGTCGTGTTCTCCTACGCGCTGACGATGATGCCCGACTGGTTCACCGCCGTGGACCACGCCCGCGCCATCCTCCGGCCCGGCGGGACGATCGCCGTCTGCGACTTCTACGTCGCGCGCAAGCAGCCCGCCGGCGGGGCGCGCCACGCCGCGTGGCGGCGGCACCTGTGGCCCGCCTGGTTCAGCCACAACAACGTCTTCCTGTCGCCCGACCACCTGCCCTACCTCCGCGCCCGGTTCACCCCCACCCATGTGCGCGAAAGCCTCTCCTCGGTCCCCTACCTCCCGGCGAAGGTGCCCTACTACCTCTTCACCGGCACCAAGGACTGAGCGGCGGGCCGGAGGGCCGGCGCCCACCAGTTGGCCCGGCCGAGCAGCGCCATCAGGGCCGGCGCCAGCAGCAGCCGGATCACCGTGGCGTCCACGAACACCGCCACGGCCAGGCCCACGCCGACCACCTTCAGCAGCAACAGCCCGGACGCCGCCAGCGCCGACATCACGACGATGACGACCAGCGCGGACGCCGTGAACAGACCCGCCGTGCGCTGCACGGCACGCGCCACCGCCTGCCGCGTCGACGCCCCCGCGTCGTGTTCCTCCACGGTCCGCGACAGCAGCAGCACCTCGTAGTCCATCGACAGCCCGAACGCCACGCACAGCACCAGCACGGGCACGACGGTGTCGGTCACCCCCGTCACCGTGAACCCGCCGAGCAGGCCGCTCAGCCGGCCCTCCTGGAAGACCAGCACCATCACACCGAACGTGGCGCTCAGACTCAGCACGTTCAGCACCAGCGCCTTCAACGGCAGCACCACACTGCGCGTGCACCAGCCGAGCAGCAGCAGGGTGACCACGGCGATCAGGGACAGCGCCGGAACCACACCGGCGCGGATCGTGTCCCCCAGATCGGCCAGCCACGCCTGCGTACCGCCCACCAGCGCCGGCACCGGCGAGGACACGGCGCGCACCGCCCGTACCACCGAGGCGCCCTCCGCCGTCTCCGGGCCGACGCCGGTGACGACGGCCGCCCACACGCCCGCCGGGGACGCATAGCCGTGCCCCGGCCCCGCGGCCGCCACCCGCCGCCCCTCCCGGTACGTCCCCGTCGCCGTCTCCACCCGCGTCACATGCTCCAGCCGGGCCAGCCGCCGGGCGTAGCCGTCCAGCGCGACGGCGTCCGCCCGGGCGTCCAGCCCGGGCAGCGCCACCTGCACGGGGCTGAGCGCGTGGTGGTCGAAATCCCGGCGCACCGTGTCCGTGGCCTGCCGCGTCGCCGAACCGGCGGGCAGCGCCCGGTCGTCGAACGTGCCGAACCGGGCGCCCGCGAACGGCAGGACCAGCGCCGTGAGCACCGCGCCCAGCACCAGCACCACCGCCGCCGGGCGGCGCATCACCCCGTACGCGAGCCGGTACCACCGGCCGCCGTCCGGCGCCGCCCAGGGCCGCCGGCGGCGTACCGACAGCGCGTCGATCCGGGCACCCAGCAGGAGCAGCGCCGCGGGCAGCGCGGTGATCGCGAGCAGCGCGCTCAGAGCCACCACGGCGATGCCGCCGTACGCCACCGACCGCAGCATGTCCAGGGGGAACACCAGCAGCGCGGCCAGGCTGCCGATCACCGTCAGCGCCGAGCACACCACCGTGCGGCCCGTGCTGCACACCGTCGCCACCAGCGCCCGGTGCACCGCCTCGCCCGGGTCGCGCTCCTCGCGGAACCGGTCGCGCTCCTCCCGGTACCGGGCCAGCATGAACAGGCTGAAGTCGACCGCCAGCGCGAACCCGAGCGCCGTGGTCAGGTTCAGCGCGATCACCGACACCGTCGTCAGGTGCGACAGTCCGCCCAGGAACGCGGCGGCGCCCACCACCGCGCACACGCCCACCAGCAGCGCCAGACCCGCCGCGACGACACCGCCGAAGACCACGACGAGCACGGCCGCCGTCAGCGGCGCGGCCAGCAGCTCCGTACGGTGCAGGTCCTGCCGGCTCTGCCGCTCGATGGCCAGCCCCACGGGTGTCGGCCCGGTCGCGGCGACGTCCAGCGCACCGTGACGACCCGTCAGCCGCGGCAGCAGCGGCTCGACGTCCCGGTGCGCCGTCGCCTCACTGCTCGCCACCCGCAGCAGCACCAGCGCGGAGCGGCCGTCACGGCCACGCAGCGTGGCGGGGCGCCCCGTCCAGTACGAACGGACCTCCACCACCTTCGGCAGGCCCCGCGCCCGCTCGGCGAGCCGGGCCCCGGCGCGGGCGGCCGCCGGACCGTCCACCGAACCGCCGCCGCGCACGGTCGCCACCAGCGTCACCGTGGGGCTCCCGCTCCGCAGCGACGTGGACAGGGCGCGCTCGGCGCGGGCCGACTCGGCGCCCGGCGCCGTCGTACCGCCGTGGTAGAGGTTCCCCGCGACGCCTACGGCCGCCACCGCCGCGACGAGCAGGGCGCATCCGGTCAGCAGCAGCGTGCGGACGGGGAAGCGCAGGACCAGCTCCGCGAGGGAGCCCAGCGGGTCGGTGGGCAGGAGGCGGAGCCGCGGGCGCCGCGTCACGATCCCGGACCGCACATGTGTCTCCTCACCCTCCGCCGTGGCTCGGACTGCTCAACCTCGCACACGGGCCACCGGCACGGGCGGCGCGACCCGGCCGGTGTACCCGGACGGCGGAAACGCGCGGGATCACACCCCGTCGGGCTCCGGGTCGGCCTGCGGGCGGGCGTGCGAGGCGGCCCTGGTGTGGATGAACAGGTCCTGGCGGCCGGGCGGTGTGGCGCGGTGCTCGGGCAGCGGCAGCTCGTACCGCACGGGCCGGTGGTGGTCGGCCAGCTGGCGGCGCACGTTGTAGACGCTGCCGAACTTCCAGAGCATGCGGGCGAAGTTCGTCTGCCCGCGGGCGAGGTTGCGGCCGAGGACGCTCATGGCGCCGATGGCGTTGCGCAGCCCCAGGTGCTTGCGGTTCAGCACGGCCTGGGTGCGCACCAGCTCCCGGTAGAACTCCTCCAGGGGCAGCGTGGTGGGCACCACGGCGTGCTGGATGTCGAAGAGGCGGTAGTCACGGGTCGTCAGCTGGCGCGCCTCGGTGTGCCAGATCTCCGTCCCCGGGTACGGCGTCATCACCGTCAGGTGCACGATCTCGGGCACCGACAGCGCGAACTCGCGGACCAGGCGGAAGCGCTCCGCGTCCCAGGCCGGGTCGACGATCAGGTTGATGGCCACCATGATGCCCAGCCGGCGGGCCGTCTCCAGGGCCTTGAAGTTGTCGTCCGGGCTCACCCGCTTGCGGTAGAGGTCCAGCCCCTCGGCGTCCAGCGCCTCCATGCCCAGGAACATGTAGCGCAGGCCGAGCCGGGTCCAGCGGGCGAAGACCTCCTCGTTGCGCAGCAGGACGTCGCTGCGGGTCTCCAGGTAGTACTGCTTGCGGACGCGCCGGCGCTCCAGCTCGGCGGCGATGCCGTGGCCGTGCTCGGGCCGGATGAAGGCCACGTCGTCGACGATGAAGACGTTCGGCTCCCGGATCGAGGCCATCTCCTCCGCCGCCCCCTCCGGGGACGCCTTCCGGTAGCTGCGCCCGTAGAACGTCCACGCGGAGCAGAACGAGCAGTCCCAGGGGCAGCCGCGGGTGAACTCGATCGACGCGCACGGGTCCAGCTCGCCGATGAAATAGCGGTTGCGCCTGCGCATCAGGTCCCGGGCGGGCCGGGGGCTGTCCAGGCTGTCGAGCAGCTTGGGGGCCGGGCCGCGGCCCTCCGTGCTCACGACGCCCGGCACGTCCTTCAGGCCGCCGTCGCGCACCGCCGCCAGCAACGGTTCGACGGCCGGCTCGCCCTCGCCGCGGACGACCGCGTCGACCGCGCCCCCGGCCTGCTCCAGCACGTGCTCGGCGATGAACGAGACGCTGTGGCCGCCCAGGAAGACGAAACACCCCGGGGACGCCGCCTTGGCGTGGTGGGCGATCTCGATCGCCTCCGGGATGTTGGCCAGGTAGTTCAGCGAGATGCCCACGGCCTCGGGCGCGAACGACACCAGCTCGCGGTCGAGCAGCTCGCGGGAGAGGACCTGGAGGTCCACGACGCGCACCTCGTGACCGGCGTCCCGGGCCGCCGCGGCCACCCGTTCCAGACCGAGCGGCTCGAGTCGCAGGAAGATCTCCGAGTACATCAGGGCACTCGGGTGGACCAGCATCACGCGCATCTCAGTCTCCAGCCGACGGCGGCACAGGGCAGCTACGTCACCATTTCTGCCCCTTCGTCCATCCATCGTGCTGGTGCCACGCCGGGAGCCCGGGAGACCGGCCGCCCGCCGCGCGGTCTTGTGGCGCGGCCGGTCACGGGCCAGGGTGAACGCGACCGGCCGACCCCTCCCGGACGGAGCGACCGTGGCCCCTCCCCTCCCGCCCCACGAGCGGACCGGCACCGCCCCCCACCGGTTCCGGGCCGCACCGGTGCCCGACGTCTTCGACCCCCGGCTGTACGCGCGGGGCATCCCGCACGACGCCTTCCGCGAGCTGCGCGACCGGCACCCGGTGGCCCGGCAGGACGAGTACGCGGTCCTCGGCTGGCCCGCCGGGCCCGGCTTCTGGGCCGTCACCCGGCACGGCGACGTCGTACGGGTCCTCAAGGACGCCCGGCGCTACTCCTCGCACCTCGGCGCCACCCAGATCCGCGACCCCGACCCGGCCGACCTGCCCTTCATCCGGCGCATGATGCTCAACCAGGACCCGCCCGGCCACGGCAGGCTCCGGCGCCTGGTCAGCCGCGCGTTCACGCCCGCCCGCACCGGCCGCTTCGAGGCCGTCGCCCGCACCCGGGCCCGGGACCTGCTCACCGCCGCGTCCGCCGCCGCCCGCGCCGGGGACGGCACCGTCGACGCCGTCCGCGCCGTCACCGACGAGTACGCCCTGCTCAACCTCACCGACCTGCTCGGGGTCCCGAAGAGCGACCGCGGCCTGCTGCTGACCTGGACCGAACGCGTCATCGCCTATCAGGACCCGGACGAGCCGCCGGTCCTCGGGCCGGACGGCACGCCCGCCAACCCGCGCTCGCCCGCCATGCTGGGGGAGATGTTCGACTACGCGCGGAACCTCGCCGCGTACAAGCGCGACCGCCCCGGCGACGACGTCCTCACCTCCCTCGCCCACGCCGACCTGTCCGACGGCGAGCTGGAGATGTTCTTCTTCCTGCTGACGGTCGCCGGCAACGACACCGTCCGCAGCGCCGCACCCGGCGGCCTCCTCGCGCTCGCCACCCACCAGGACGAGCAGCGGCGACTGCGGGACGGACGTATCGCCGTCGACACCGCCGTCGAGGAGCTGCTGCGGGTGCACCCGCCCGTCCTGCACTTCCGCCGCACCGCCGCCGAGGACCACGTGCTGCACGGCCGGCACGTGCGCCGAGGGGACAAGGTCGTCGTCTTCCACGCCTCCGCCAACCACGACGAGCGGGTCTTCCCCGACCCGCACCGCCTGGACCTCGCCCGCTCGCCGAACCCGCACGTGTCGTTCGGCGACGGCCCGCACGTCTGCCTGGGCGCCCACTTCGCCCGGCTCCAGCTGCGCGTCCTGCACGAGGAGGCACTAAGCGCCCTGCCGCCCTACGAGCCGGCCGGCCCGCCCCGGCGGCTGGTCTCGCACTTCATCAACGGCCTGAAATCACTGCCCCTGAGGCTTGGATGACTCAGTCCTGGACGACTCGGCCCTCGATCACGCGGCCCTGGAGGACACCAGCACGCCCACCTTGTCGATGCGGTGCTCCGGATTGCCCTTCGCGTCCCGCCAGAAGTTCCCCGCCGCGTCGTCCTCGGGCGTCGCGCACGTGGAGAGGGTGATCATCGCCTTGGTGGGCTTCTCGCCCGGCTCGCCCGGCACGGCGGCGCGCTGCTCGGCGAGGGAACGCTCGGACCGGAACGACGTCTGGCGGGTCTCGGTGATCCGGTACTCGTACACGGTGCCGCCCGACGTGACGAAGACCGACTCGCCCACCTTCAGGTCGGGGAGGTCGCGCAGGGGGCCGCCGGCGGAGAGCCGGTGCGCCGTGACGAGGTAGTTGCCCACCTCACCGGGGCCCACCCCGCCGCCGGGACCGTACGGGCTGGCGGCCACGCCCCGGTCCTGGATCCGTGTGCCCGGCCAGTCGTCCGTCGTCCCCTCGTACGGCACCACCCGCAGGTCGGCCACGCCGATGGCCGGGACGGCGAGCACGGCGGTCCTGGTGCGGGCCGTCTCACTGGGCGGGGGCTCCGGGGAGGGCGTCACGGGCGGGGTGGCGGCCACGGGGGCTCCGGGGGCCGGCGCGGACGCCGGGGACGCCGCGGGCGCTGTGGACGCCGCCGACGCCGCCGACGCCGTGCCGGTGACGGCTGCCACGGGGCGCTCGGCCGCGCCGCTGTTCACGGCGCCACAGCCGACGAGGGCGGCGACGACCACGCTCGTCGCGAGCGCGGCGGAGGCGGTTCGGGTACGGGTCATGGGGTTCCGGATTCGGTGCCGGGGACGGGCCGGTCACACCAACGTAAACCGGACAGGTGTTCCCTGAACAGGCCTGTCGGCGGACCGGCACCGGCCGGGCACGCACGGTCACCGCGCCACGCCCCCTCCGGGCGCGCCCTCAGCCGGGGCCCTCAGCCGGTGCCCCGCGGGGCGCGGCGGGCGCGGCGGCGCTTGATGGCGCGCCGCTCGTCCTCGGTCGTGGCGCCCCAGACGCCCGCCTCCTGGCCGGACTCCAGCGCCCACTCCAGGCACGGCTCCCGCACCGGGCACCGGCGGCACACCGTCTTGGCCTCCTCCGCCTGGAGCAGCGCGGGACCGGTGCTCCCGATGGGGAAGAACAGGTCGGGGTCCTCCTCGCGGCACACCGCCTGAAGGCGCCAGTCAGTCATGGAACTCTCCCAGTCCGTCGATCGGTTCGCCGTATGGCTCGTCCTTTCCGGGTCGCCGGAAGAAGACGGGCTGAAACAGATCAGAACCGGAAGTCCTCACAAGGCGGCCGGAGAACGCCCCACGCGCAGCCGCACCGGAGCGGTGGCGGCCGGCTCCGGGAGGCGCAGCGCGTGCCGGCCGGGCGTGAGCGATCCGAGCACGCTCGGACACCGGGCGCCCGTGCACGCCGGCACCGTCCCGGCGAGCCCATGCACCGTCAGGAAGCCCAGCACCGCGAACGCGTACGCCTCCTTGGCGGCCGACGGCAGACCCAGCGCGTCCGAGCCCCGCACCGGGACGCCGCCGAGTTCCGCGCGCAGCATGGCCATCAGCACCGGGTTGCGGGTGCCGCCACCGGACGCGACCACCTCCGTCGCCCCCACCGAGCGGGCCGCGTCCGCCACCGTCCGGGCGGTGAGCCGGGTGACGGTGGCGACGACGTCCTCGGCGGCCGGCGCTCCGCGGCCCTCCAGGGCGGCCCGCAGGTAGGGCAGGTGGAACACCTCCTTGCCCGTCGTCTTCGGCGCCCGCCGCGCGTAGTACCGATCGTCCAGGAGCCGGTGCAGCAGCGCCTCGTCGACCCGGCCGCGGGCGGCCATCGCGCCGTCCTCGTCGAACGCCAGCCGTCCGCCGGTGAAGTGGCGCACGGCCGCGTCGATCAGGGCGTTCGCGGGGCCGGTGTCGAACGCCGCCGGGGACCCCGCCCCGGCAGCCACCGTGAGGTTGGCGATGCCCCCGAGGTTCAGGGCCACCGGCACGCCCGGGCGCCCGCGCAGCCACAGTACGTCCACCATGCTCACCAGCGGCGCGCCCTGGCCGCCCGCGGCGACGTCGCGGGACCGGAAGCCCGACACCACGGGGCGGCCGGTCGCCTCGGCGATCCAGGCCGGCTCGCCGAGCTGGAGGGTGCCGTGCACCACGCCGTCCTCGGACCAGTGGTAGAGGGTCTGCCCGTGGGAGGCGATCAGTTCGGCGCGCCCGCCGCACAGCTCCTCGTCCGCCCGGGCGGCGAGCGCGGCGAACGCCCGGCCGACGCGGGTGTCGAGCCGGCACACCTCCCTCATGGTGGTGGCCGCCGGCGGCAGGGCCGCCGCCAGGTCGGTCCGCAGCTCGCCGGGGTAGGGCGCGCTCACCATGCCCAGGGGCTCCAGGACGAGCGTGTCGTCCTCCAGCCACAGGTCGGCGCCCGCCGCGTCGACGGCGTCGTACGACGTGCCCGACATCAGTCCCACGACCCGCATCGTCCGCCGCCTCCCGCGCCGCGTTCAGGCCCGCAGCGCGCGACGGTGGTCGTCGCCCCGCAGCGTGGCCAGGGCGAGGGCACTGACCGCGCAGGTGACGGACACGTAGTACGCCGGGATGTCGACGTCACCGGTGCGCGCGACCGCCTCGGTGATGATCAGCCCCGCACAGCCGGAGAAGACCGCGTTGGCCAGGGCGTACGCGAGACCGAGCCCGGTGTACCGCACCCGGGTCGGGAACATCTCGGCGAGCATCGCGGGCCCCGGCCCCGCCATCAGCCCGACGACCGCGCCCGCGGCGCACACGGCCAGCCCCTTGGCGGCGGCCGGTGCACCGGGATCCTGCAACAGGTTGAGCAGCGGGAACGCCGCGACCGCGGCCACCACCGCACCCGACACCATCACCGCGCGCCGCCCCAGCCGGTCGCTGAGCGCCCCCGCCGGGAGGATCGCCGCCGCAAAGCCCGCGTTGGCGAGGACCGTGGCGATCAGCGCCTGCCGGAACGTCGCGTCCAGGACGCTCTGCAGGTACGACGGCAGCACGACCAGGAAGGTGTACCCGGCCGCCGACCAGCCCATCAGCCGCCCCGCCCCCAGCGCGACGGCACGCACCGTCTCGCCCACGGGCGCGGCCGCCACCCCACCCGCCCCGCCCGCTCCCGTGGTGGCCGCCGGGCCGGGCCGCCGCCGGAAGGACGGCGTCTCCTCCAGCCTGAGACGCAACCACAGGGCGGCCAGCCCCATGGGCAGCGTCAGCAGGAACGGCACCCGCCACCCCCACGCCCCGAGCTGTGCCCCGGTCAGCACGGTGGCCAGCAGCGCCGCCACTCCGGCCCCGCCGAGCAGCCCGAGCGCCACCGTGAAGGACTGCCACGCCCCGTACAGGCCACGTCTGCCGGACGGGGCGAACTCCGTCATCAGGGCCACCGCTCCGCCGAACTCGCCTCCCGCCGACAGGCCCTGCACGATCCGCAGCAGCGTCAGCAGCCACGGCGCGGCGGCGCCGATCGTCGCGTACGACGGCAGGAGGCCGATGAGCGTGGTCGCCGCCGTCATCAGCAGGACCACGAGGATCAGCGTCGGCCGCCGCCCGACCCGGTCACCGATGCGGCCGAACAGCGCCGCGCCGACCGGCCGGAAGAAGAAGGCGAGGGCGAACGACGCGTACGTGCGGACCAGTGCCTCCGCCTCGCTCCCGCCCTCCGGGGTGAAGAACGTCGCGGCGATGACCGTGGCGAAGTAGCCGTAGACGCCGAACTCGTACCACTCGATGAAGTTGCCCACCGAGCCCGCGACCAGCGCTCTGCGCGAGCGGGGCGGCGCGGGGGATCCCGAGGGCGGCCCGGCGGCCTCCTCTGCGGGCCCGGGACCGTGCACGGAGGTGGTCATGCGGTGCCCTTCCGGCGGGGTCGGCTACGTCATCGCTTCCCTTCCCGACCCGTCGAGGAAACGGTCCAGCAGCGCGTCGAGCCCGGCGGCGAGGACCTCCTCGCCCGCGGGCTCGGCGAGGGCGGGCACGGTGGCGCGCAGATGGGGCAGTTCGCGCGCGGGAAGCCGGTGCAGCCCCAGCCGGATGGCCGGCTCGGGCTCCTCGGGGTCGTCCACCACGGCGGTCAGCTCGACGAAGACGTAGCCGAGGCCCCACGCCACCACCGCCCGGTAGGCCAGCTGCGTGCGGTGGTCGTCGAACCCGGCGCGGGCGAGCAGCGCCAGCAGCCGCTCCTGCACGCGCAGCACCGCACGGGGCCTGCGGGTCAGCGGCACGGCGAGCATCCGGGTGGCGAGCAGCGGAACCACCTGCGGATGGCGCAGGGCGGCCCGGTGGATCTCGCGGACCGTACGGTGCAGTTCCCCGCGCCAGTCGAGGTCTGCCAGGTGCTCCAGGGGCTCGGGCTCCAGGCTTGTCCGCGACTCCAGCAGCTCGGTGAACACCGCCTCCACCAGCCCGTCCAGCAACGCGTCCTTCCCCGCCGCGTACCGGTACAGGGCCATCGCCTCCACCCCCAGCTCCGCCGCGAGCCGCCGCATGCTGAGGCCCGACAGGCCCTCCCGGTCGACGAGCGCGAGCGCGGTGGTCAGCACCAGGTCCCGGCTCAGCCGCCCGCGCCGGCGGTTTCGCCGCCCGGAACCTGCTTGCTCGGGCATCCCTTGACCCTCGTCGCGTATCGGAGCAAGGTGTATGTATACGTCGTAAATATAACTCTTTCGGGCGAATCTACACCCACCGGCAGGTCAACGTGGAGCCGATCACACGTCTGGAGAAGTGGCTTCGACCGAGCGGCGAACGGGCGCCGGACCACTGGTCCCGCGGCACCGGCCCGGTCACCGGCGAGAAGCCCCCGCTCTCCGTCAACCGCCTGATGGTGCTGTACGTCCTCTTCGTCATCCCCCTGACCGTCGTCTACCTGACGGTCCCGGCGCGGCACACCAGCGCCTGGGCGATGATCGGACTCGCGGGCGTCGCGGCGATCCTCATCGGCATCCGCATCCACCGGCCCGCCAGACGCTGGCCGTGGCTGATGCTCGCCGCCGCCAACCTGACCTTCACGGCCGGGGACACCACGTACAACATCCTCGAAGCGAGCTTCGGCCAGGTCAATCCGTTCCCGTCGCTCGCGGACGTCTTCTACCTCTCCACCTATCCGCTGTTCGCCGCCGGGTTCTTCGGGTTCATCCGCTACCGCACCGAGTCCCGCGACCTCGCCAGCCTCCTCGACGCGCTCATCCTCACGTCGGGCCTCGCCCTGCTCTCCTGGGTGCACCTGATCAACCCGCTGACCGAGGCCGGCGGCGACACCTGGATCCAGCAGGCCGTCGCCATCGCCTATCCGCTGGGCGACGTACTGATCCTGGCCATGATGGTCCGGCTGCTCACCCTCGGCGGCACCCGCGGGCGGGCCGTCCAGCTCCTGGCGATCGGCACGTTCGGCATCCTCACGTCGGACGTCCTCTACGGGCTGCTCCAGCTCCAGGGCACGTGGCGGGTCGGCACCTACATGGACCTCGGGTGGGTGGTGTTCTTCACCGCCTGGGGCCTGGCCGCCCTGCACCCGTCGATGGTCCGGCTCACCGAGCGGGTGCCCCAGCCCGGGCCCGGGATCGCCAAGCGGCGGCTGGCCTTCCTCGCCGGGGCCTCGCTCATCGCTCCCGTGATGCTGCTGGTCGAGGCGCTGCTCGGGTCGGTGCGGGACGCAGCCGTCATCGCCGTCTTCTCGGCCGTCATGTTCCTGCTGGTGATGGCCCGGCTGCGGGAACTCGTCTCCGAGCACCGCCGCGCCGTGGCGCGCGAGCGGAGCCTGCGCGTGGCGGCGGCGTCGCTCGTCGGCGCGATGACACCACGGGACGTCGCCCGGTGCGTCGAGGACGCCGCGACCACCCTGTTCGGCCCCGGCGTCCAGCACGAGGCCGTGCTCCTCGCCGTGGACGCCGACCGGCGGCTCCGACCGGTCACCACCTTCGGCCGGCCCTGGACCCGGAGCATCGACATCCCCGCCGACGCCCTGAGCACGGTCGGCGTGCCCGCCTCGTCCCCCTCCGGCGCCCAGCCGCCGACCGGCGAGGCGGCCCGGCCACCGACGGGCGACCCGGCCGCCCCACCGCCCGCCCCCGCGGACCAGGAGCCGTCCCAGGAGGGCAGCTGCGGCAGCCCGGCCGGCCCGCCCGGTCCTCCCGGTCCTCCCGAGGTGGAGCCCGCCCCCACCGGTACGACGGCGCCCACGGAACCCTCGCACGGTGGTGCCGCCCCCGCCGCCCCCGCCCCCGCCGCGGGCGACACGGGTGACGCGAGCGACGCGAGCGCCGTGGAGGGACCGCGCGTCGACGGGACGAGACTCGTCGACGTCGCCGGGCTCGGGCCCGAGGCGACGGCCGCGCTCGCGCCGGCGCACCGGGTGATGCTCAGCCCCCTGATGGTGGAAGCGCCCCAGGAGGCCGACCCGCTGATCGGCGCCCTGCTGGTGGCGGGGCCGCCCAGGCGGCTGGAGCAGCTCGGCGTGTCCGTCGAGTCCCTCGCCTCGCAGGCCGCCCTGGCGCTCGAACGCGTCGGGCTCAGCGAGGAGATCAACCGCCGCCGGAGCGAGGCGTACTTCCGCACCCTCGTGCACAACGCCTCCGACGTCATCCTGATCGTCGACGACGACGACACCGTCCGCTACGCCAGCCCGTCCGCCCAGGGCATGTTCGGCGGCGCCCTCCTCAGCGGCACGCCCCTGGTCCGGCTCGTGGCCGAACAGGACCACCTCCGGGCCGCCCGCACACTGCGCCGGGTCCGCGCCGGTGACGCGGGCGACGTCCACGACGACTGGCGCGTCCTGCGCTCCGACGACCAGCGACTGGACGTGGAGGTGCGGTGCAGCAACCTCCGCCACGAGCAGACCGTCCACGGCATCGTGCTCACCCTGCGGGACGTCACCGAGCAGCGCGAACTGGAGCGCGAGCTGACCCACCGCGCCTTCCACGACTCGCTCACCGGCCTGCCCAACCGGGTCCTGCTGCTGGAACGCATCGAGCGGGCCCTGCTGCGCGGGCGCCGCGACTCCACCCTGACCTGCGTCCTCTTCGTCGACCTCGACGACTTCAAGGTCGTCAACGACATGATGGGCCACTCCGTCGGCGACGAGCTGCTCGTCGCGGTCGCCCGGCGGCTGTCCGCCACGCTGCGGCGTACCGACACCGCCGCGCGGCTCGGCGGTGACGAGTTCGCCGTCCTGATGGAGGGCGCCAAGGGCCCCGAGGACGCCGAACGGCTCGCCGCGCAGGTCGTCGAGGCGCTCGACGTGCCGTTCCGGCTCACCACCGGTTCGACCAGCGTCTCCGCGTGCGTGGGCGTGGCCACGTCCCGCGACAGCGAGGAGGCGGAGGGCCTGCTCGGCCACGCCGACCTGGCCCTCTACGCCGCGAAGACCGCCGGGAAGGGCCAGTGGCAGCGCTTCCGGCCGGACCTGCACGTCGGCATGGTGGAGCGGCACGAACTCCAGGCCGGCCTGGACAACGCCATATCCGAAGAGGCGTTCGCCCTGCGCTACCAGCCGATCGTCGAGATCAACGGCGCCGCCGTCACCGGGTTCGAGGCACTCATCCGCTGGCCGCGCCGGCGCGGCCTGGTGCCGCCTGACCAGTTCATCAGCCTCGCCGAGGAGACCGGGCACATCATGCCGCTCGGTGCCTGGGTGCTCGAACGCGCGGCGAGCGACGTCGCCCGCTGGCAGCGGGAACACCCGCGCACACCGCCCCTGTGCCTCAACGTCAACGTCTCCGCGCGCCAGTTCATCGACCCGGGCTTCATCGAGGACGTCCAGCGGGTCGTCGACACCTCGGGCCTCGCGAGCGGCTCCCTCGTCCTGGAGATCACCGAGTCCGTCCTGATGCGCCGCGACGAGCAGATCCGCACCGCCATGCGGACGCTCAAGCGGCTCGGCGTCTCCATCGCCATCGACGACTTCGGTACGGGGTTCTCCTCGCTCAGCTACCTCCGCGAGTTCCCCATCGACGTGCTGAAGGTCGACAAGTCGTTCATCGACGACATCGTGACGGACGGCCAGCAGGTCGCGCTCGTCGAGGGCATCGTCCGCATCGCCGACATCCTCGGCCTCCAGGTCATCGCCGAGGGCATCGAGAACGCCGGCCAGCGCGACCTGCTCGGCGCCATGGGGTGCCGCTTCGGCCAGGGCTACCTCTTCGCCCGGCCCATGACGGCCGACGAGGCGCAGCGGCTGCTGTCCGTGACGGGGGACCGCCGGGCGTCCCCGCTGGTCACCCGGCGCGCGGAGCGGCGCACCGTCACCCACCCGGCGGCCCGCGGCGAACACCGCGTCGGCGACCTGTCCCGCCTCCAGAAGAGCAGCAAGATGTGCGACGCCGTCATCGACGAGGTGCACGGACGGCGCATCCGCTGCGGCGACCAGTGGCTGGCCGACTTCGCCTCCTGCAACTACCTCGGCTTCGACTTCGACCCCGAGATCATGGAGGCGATCGCCCCGCACGTCCGCCGCTGGGGCACCCACCCCAGCTGGTCACGGCTCATCGGCAACCCGCGCCTGTACGCCGACATCGAGGAACGCCTCGCCGGGCTCCTGGGCGCCCCGGACACGCTGCTGCTGCCCACCATCACCCTGATCCACTCCTCCGTCATCCCCGTCCTCGCCGGGGGCGGCCAGGTGTGCGTGGAGGCCCGCGCCCACCGCACCATGTACGACGGCTGCATGGTGGCCCGCGGCCAGGGCGCCTCGGTACGCCGGTTCCACGCCGAACGGCCGGACGAACTCGACCAGTTGCTGGCCTCCGCCCCGCCCGGCGTACCGCGCCTGGTGTGCATCGACGGCGTCAACAGCATGACCGGCAACCTCCCGGACCTGCCCCGCCTGGCGGGCATCTGCCGGTCCCACGAAGCCCTGCTGTACATCGACGACGCCCACGGCTTCGGCGTCATCGGCGAACGCGACCCCGCCGAGTCCTCGCCGTACGGCATCAAGGGCAACAGCATCGTGCGGCACCTGGCCGAGTCGTACGACGGCGTCATCCTGGTCGGCGGGTTCTCCAAGTCGTACTCCTCGCTCCTGGCGTTCCTCACCGCGACCCCGGAACTCAAGGCGCACCTGAAGATCGCGGCCGGGCCCTACCTGTACTCCGGGCCCTCGCCGACGGCGTCGCTCGCGACCGTCCTCGCCGGGCTGGACGTCAACGAGCGGCGCGGTGACGCGATCCGGGCCGACCTCCACCGCAAGACGCGGCGCGTCCTGGACCACGTGCACGCGCTGGGCATTGCCACCCCCAACACCGACGGGCTGCCCATCATCGAGCTGCCGCTCGCCGACAGCTGGGACCTCGACGCGGTCGGCGACTTCCTGTGGGACCACGGCATCTACGTCACGCTGGCCGGCTACCCGCTGGTGCCGCGCAAACAGGTCGGCTTCCGCGTCCAGGTCACCGCGATCAACACGGACGAGGAGATCGACCAGCTCAACGAGACGCTGACGGAGCTGGCCGACCGCTTCCCGCTCCAGCAGAGCCTGGCTCCCTCCGTCCCGCCCGGCGGGTGGCCGTCGTGACCGACCCCCGCTACGACAACGGCGACGTGGCCCACCTGCCAAGCCACCACCACCCGAGCCGCCACAACGCCGACGCCGACTGGGACCGGTGGCCCGTCGCCGCGTACCTCGCCGAGAACTACCGGCGGATGCACGCCTCCGACGCCACCGTCATCCGCCACCACGCCGGGTTCTACCGCCAGTTCCCCGCCGACGGCGCCGGACGCTCCCTGGAGTTCGGCGCCGGGCCCAACCTCTACCCGCTGATGCTCGCCGCCGCCGTCGCCCGCCGCATCGACGCCCTGGAGCCCAGCGCCGCCAACGTCGCCTACCTCGCCGGGCAGCTGCGCCGCCCGGACGCCAGCTGGGACGCCTTCTACGACCTGTGCCGCAGCCTGGACCCACGACTTCCCGCGAGCCTCACCGAGGCGCTCTCCCGGGTCCGCGTCGTGCACGCCGACGCGACCGCCGTCACCCCGGGCGGCTACGACGTGGCGTCGATGAACTTCGTCGCCGAGAGCGTCACCGAGGACGCGGACGAATTCGCCGAGCTGTGCGGGATGTTCATCCACGCCGTACGGCCCGGCGGGCACCTCGTCGCGGCGTTCATGGAGAACATGCCGAGCTACCACATCGGCGCGGGTCTGACCTGGCCCGCCTTCCCCGTGGACACGGCGGCCGTGCGCCACGTCTTCGCCCCGCACACCGAACGGCTCCAGGTCACCCGCGTCGACAAGGACCCGACGCTGCCCGACTACGGGGACACCGGCATGGTGCTGCTCCGCGCGGTCCGCATCCCGGCCGACAACGGAACCGACCGAGGCGACGAGGGAAACGACCGAGGCGACGAGGGAAACGACCGAGGCGACGAGGGAGACGACCGCGACGACGGGGGTGACGTCAGCTGAGCAACTCCCGGTAGAGACGGGCGTACCGTGCTGCGAACCGCTCCGGGCCGAAGCGGTCCTCGACCGTGGCGCGGCCCTGCTCCGACAACACCTGCCACCAGTGCGGCCGGTCCAGCAGCTGCCGCAGCAGGTGCCCGGTCCGGCGCGCGTCACCGACCGGGGCCCGCAGGACCGTGTCGCCCAGCACCGCGAACTGCGGGTGGTCGCCGAGGATCACCGGCCGGCCGGTGCTCAGCGCCTCCAGCACCGTCAGCGGCACGTCCGCCCTCGCGCCCAGCACCTGGGGCACGAACAACAACACGTCCGCCGACGCCATCAGCGCCCGCATGTCCGGCACGTGCCCGAGCACCTCCACGTCCCGCAGGCCCTCGTGCTCCGCCAGCGCCAGCAGGGACGCGGCCGGCGAGCGCCCCGGGTAACCGCTGCGGGGGCGCAGCGCCAGCGTCAGCCGGAACCGGGCACCGGCCCTGGCGGCCACCCCGGCAGCCATGACGGCCTCCTCCGCGCCCCCGTTGGGGCCGACGTGGCCGATGACGAGCACCCGGGGCGTGGGCCCCGACGGGCGGGGCGTGTACGGCCACCGCTCCAGCCGGACCACCGGGGGAAGCACCAGTACGTGGCCGAATCCCGCGGAACTCAGCTCTCTCGCGGTCGCCGAGGAGAGGGCCACGGTCTGGCCGAGCGGCCGCGACCGGCGCAGCACACGGGTGTCCCGCACACCCGGGACGGTGTGCAGGACGGGTTTGCCGCGCAGCAGCGGCGGCAGCATCCGGGAGAACGCGGGGAAGCCCTCGTCGACGCTGAGCACCGCGTGGACGAGGTCGGCGTGGCGGGCCAGGGCGGCTCCGGCGGCGGCCATCAGGGGCCGTCGCAGGCGCCGGGGGAGGCCGTCCACGCCCGGCAGCGGCACCTGCCGGCCGTGGTCCACCGGCGGGGACCCGCCCCGGTGCGGCCAGTGGGTGAACCAGGTGAAGTCCGCGTCGCTCACCGCCTCCGCGACGGCCGCCGCCAGCTGGGTGTCCGTACCGCCCGGACGGTCCAGAGAGCTGCCGGCGAGCAACAGGACGCGCGGGCGGCGCGCTCCGGGCGTCATGGCCGCACCGCGCGGGACGGGCCGGCACACGCGGTCCCGGCGGCACCCGGGACCCCGGCGTACGCGACGGCGGCGTACGGGGTGATGTGCACGACGGCGCTCCCGGTCCGGTGGGGCGAGCACCGGGCCGGGAACGACCGCGCTGCGATGCCGAACGCCGTCGGCGCCCGGGCGTCGCGCGGCACCGGCGCGTACGCCACGAGCGGCCCGACGGCGGGTTCCGGCACCGCTTCCCCGGGGATGGTGGCCACGGCGCGGGGCGTCCGCATCCGCCCGTCGCTCCGGGGCCACCCGACATGGACCGTGGGAAGGGGGGCGCGCGGCGCCGGCCACGACCAGGTGGCCGGCGCACGCGCGTCAGAGGATGTGCGGGGGCGGGTACGGGCGGCGAACGCGCCGGGCCGCAACGCCCGGTACGGCCCGCACGGGGCCGTGGAGGGTGGTGGATCCGCCGGGGCTGGACCGCCGTCGGAATCGTCGTCGCGACGGCGCGCCGTGGCGTGCGAGGCGACGGAGCGGCCGCGTCGGCGGCGGGGCGCGGAACACGGCCTGCGCACGGCCACGCACCGTGAGGTGGCGGCGAGCGCCACACGGTCCGACGTCCGGCGTGCGGGATGGGGGCCGGGCCGTGCGCCGTGGGCGCTGTCCGGGGCTCCCGCGACAGGCCGGTTCGCAGGCCAGTCCGTCACCCGCCGCAGCGGGTGCGGAACACAAGGCGCCGGATTCCGGCTTGCCTGGACGGAGGACACGGACATCCTCTCCCTGGACGTGTCTGCCAGGAGCATGGCCTGCTTGATGTCAATCCGTAGCACACCCCCACATTCCTCGTCAATGGTCGGCCGTTCCCGCCGCGATCACCGGCTTCCGTGGCCGCCGATTCCGGCGGGAAGAACCCAGGGAAGCGACGGGAAAGCAACGGGAAAGCGATGGGGGAGCAACGTGCGGTCATTCCGCGGCCGTCGTCCGCTTCTCGCGCTCCGGGACTAGAATTCGGTGCATGGTCGGGCGAATCGAGGACTACGCCCTCATCGGAGACCTGGAAACGGCGGCCCTGGTCGGGAAGGACGGGGCGATCGACTGGCTGTGTGTGCCACGTTTCGATTCACCCGCCTGTTTCGCCGCTCTTCTCGGGAGCGAGGACAACGGTCGCTGGCGCATCGCGCCGGCCGGAGCGGCCACGTGCAGCCGGCGGTCCTACGTGCCCGACACCCTCGTCCTGGAAACGGTCTGGGAGACCGTCGGCGGGGCCGTGAAGGTCACCGACTTCATGCCGCCCCGGGGCGGACTCCCGCAGGTCGTACGGCGGGTCGAGGGGCTGTCCGGACGGGTCGCCATGCGCGCCGACCTGACCGTCCGCTTCGACAACGGGCGGATCGTCCCCTGGACGCGCACCGTCGACGCGCGGACGGTGGTGGCGGTCGCCGGGCCCGACTCGGCCCTGCTGCACGCCGACGCCGCGGTGGACCTGTCCGTCACCACGCCCCGTACGTCGTGCGCGTTCTCCGTGGCGGCGGGGGAGCGGGTCACGTTCGTGCTCCGCTGGAGCCCTTCCCACCTTCCCGCGAACCCCGGCGGGGACACGGAGGAACTCCTCGCCGGCACGCTGGACTTCTGGCGCACCTGGACCTCGAAATGTTTGTACCAGGGGCCGTGGCGGGACGTGGTCGTCCGCTCACTGGTGACCCTCAAGGCGCTCACCTACGAACCGACGGGCGGAATCGTCGCCGCCGTCACCTCCTCCCTCCCGGAATGCCTGGGAGGTGAACGGAATTGGGACTACCGATTCTGCTGGCTGCGCGATTCCACCTTCACCCTGTCCTGTCTCCTGCGCTCCGGATACCGCGAGGAGGCCGTCGCCTGGAAGGACTGGCTGGTGCGCGCCGTCGCGGGGGAGCCCTCCGACCTCCAGCCGCTGTACGGCGTGGGCGGCCAGCGCCGGCTCGTCGAGACCCTCGCGCCCTGGCTGGCCGGCTACGAGGGCTCCGAGCCCGTGCGGTTCGGCAACGCCGCCGTGGGCCAGCTCCAGCTCGACGTGTACGGCGAGGTGCTCAACACCGTCTACTCCGCACTGCGGGCCGGGGTCGCCATCGACACCCAGGTGTGGCGCCTGATCGCCTCGTTCATGGAGTACCTGGAGAAGCACTGGCGCGAGCCGGACGCGGGACTGTGGGAAGTGCGGGGCCCCCGGCGCCACTTCGTCCACTCGAAGATCATGTGCTGGGTCGCCGCCGACCGTGCCCTGCGCATGGCCAGGGTCGCCGGTCTGCGCGGCTCGGCGGAGCGCTGGCGCGCCATGCGGCAGGAGATCCGCAAGGACGTGCTGCGCCACGGCTGGGACGACGAGATGGGCTGTTTCGTGCAGTACTACGGCTCACGGCGGGTCGACGCGGCGGTGCTGCTCATGCCCAAGCTCGGCTTCCTCCCGCCGGACGACCGCCGGCTGCGGGGCACGCTGGAAGCGGTCCGGCGGCTCGACCACCACGGGTTCCTGCGCCGGTACGCCGACACCGGCGGCCCCGGCCGCGTGAACGAGGTGGACGGGCTGTACGGCGGCGAGGGCACGTTCCTGGCCTGCTCCCTCTGGTTCGCGGACTCGCTTGCCATGACGGGCCGCCGCGACGAGGGCCGCGAGCTGTTCGAACGCGTCCTGGACGTGCGCAACGACGTCGGACTGCTGTCGGAGGAGTGGGACCCGGTGTCCCGCCGGCAGCTCGGCAACCTGCCCCAGGCGTTCAGCCACGTGGCCCTGGTCAACACGGCGTTCGCCCTGCACGGCACGCGCGCCGAGAGCCGCAACGGCAACGGCCGGCACGGCGACGGGAGCCGCAACGGCCGGCACGGCGACGGGAGCCGCACGGAGAGCGGCTCCCGTGTCCGGGCGGCCCGTTGAGGGCATCGCCCGTCATGTGCTGTTGGTCGCGTCGGGCTCTCTCTGCCGGCGCAGCAGCGCCGAGGCGGCCAGGAGTGCCGTGACCATCGCACAGGTCACCGCGGCGGCGCCCGACCAGGCCCACGTCCGCCCCAGGCTGCTCTGCAACAGGGCGAACCCGCTGCTGCCCGCGATCCCGTGCAGGGCGACCACCCCGACGGCGGTCGCGGCCGCGGTGCCCCACACGCGCGGGGAGTCCCGCACGATCAGCCACTCGCCGAGCACCAGGCAGACCACGGTGATCACGAGCGCCAGGGCGTCCGCGTACCCGCCGGACCGCAGTCCGCCGAAGTCCGTGGGCAGGTGGAGGACACCGCAGGCGAACAGGGCCGCGGCGGCGGGCCAGCGGAGCGCGGACCGGGGCGACGCCGGGGCGTCCTCACCGGCCGCCTCCGGCACCAGGACCTTGGTCTCCGGCGCCGGGGCCGACGCCAGCGAAGCGGACCTGGGCGGGCGGACGTTGGGGTTCTCGGGCACCGTCGGGACGGCGCCGCCGCCCGCTGCCGCGCCGGACGCGGTGGCGGGGGTCGTACCCGCCCCGGGTGCGCGGGCCGGGGCGTCGCCGGTGCCGAGGATGCTCACCAGCTCGACGACGTCCTCGATGGGCCTGCCGACGGCCGCGGCGCGCAGCGTCGTGTCGCTGTCGTCGAGCTGGTGACCGGCCTCGTTGAGCATCGCGACCAGCTGCCGGACCTCCTCCAGCGGACGGGCGACCGCGGCGGCGCGCAACGCCTCGTCGGCGGGGCTGTCGACGGCCTTGGTGTGCTTGAGCTGGGTCACCAGCGCGGTGACCTCCTCCAGCGGGCGGTACGTGGCCGCCGTCCAGATCAGTGTCCGTATGCGCTCGTCGCCGTCCTCGTCGTCCGTCTCCGTGCCCGACGACTCACCGAGGACGGCGTCGACGAGCGCCGGGTCGACCGCTGCCGCGCCCTCCCCGTCCCCGGACTTCGCGCCGGCCGTCATGGTCCCGCTCTCGGGGTCCTCACCGGCCGCGTCGGCGGGCCGGGCGTCGTCGGCGGGTGCGGCGTCCCTGGACTCGGCCCCGGCGCGGGCGCTCTCCGTGTACGCGGGCTCCGCGTACGAGGCGTCGGCGTAGGCGGGCTCCGCGTGCGAGGCGTCGGCGTGGGGAGCGTGGGCGTGCGCGCGCGGGGCGTCGGTGCTCGGGGCCTCGGCGTGCGCCGGCTCGCTGTACGAGGGCTCGCTGTACGCGGGCTCGTCCTGCGGGGGCTCGCCGTACGAGGGCGCGCCCTGCGCGCGGTCGCCGTGCGCGCGGTCGCCGTACATGGGCTCGTCCTGCGTGGGCTCGCCGTATCCGGGTTCGCGGTAGACGGTGTGGCGGGGCGTGTTCTCGCCCGGCGCGGTGACCGGTGGGGCGGGCGGCGTGGCCGAGATTCCGTACGCCGGTGTGGTGTCCGTGCGCACCGTGCCGAGCGGTTCGGCCGGCGGGGCGGGCGCGCGCGTCCCCTGGGGGCGGGTCCCGTTGGTAGGGACGCCGTTCGGCTGCGTCCCGTTGGGCTGAGCCCCGTTGGGCTGCGTCCCGTTCGCGGGGGCCGGCTCCGGGGGTACCACGGGCGTGAACCTGCCGCTGATGTGCGTCGTCGCGGCCGCGGGGGGCGTGGCCGCCGGGGCGGCGCCCCTGCGCACGGCGTCGGCGTGCACGGCGTCGACGGGCACCGTGCCGAACGGCGGCTCGCCATGGGCGCCGGTGACCTGTGCGCCGTGCGGGGCGGGCGGCGGGGAGGTGCTGGCGGGAGGGTCGGGCGGGTGGGGCGGTTTGGCCCGGTCAGGGGCCGCCGCCGCGGGGCGAGTTGTGGGGTCGTCGGTGGTCATGGCGTGGCTCCGATCGCCGGACTCCGGTGAGGCACACACCGTGTCGGTCGTCGTGCGCCGCTGAGGGCGCGCGGTTTGCACCATCTAATGGGCACGCCGGTGAATTGCGCCATCCGGGAAGGGCAGACGGGGTACGCCGCGCCCCGGGGCTAGCGGGGTCCTCGCGGACCGGGGTGCCCGGACCGGTGAACTGCCCTGCAAGCGTTTGAACGTTGTACGTCATCACCTAAACGCGCCATTTGCATGTCGCGGGGGACTGCGTTCCACTGGAAGTGGAAGCAAGCATTCCTTTCCGCATGAGGGGATGGTGGCATGACGACCGAGTACGAGCTCCGCGACCGGACCAAGGTCTCGGACACCGACATCGAAGAGGCCCTCAACCCGGGCGAACTCTCCGGCTTCTACCGTGACACCCGTGAGTGCGCGGCACTGGCCCTCGCGGGCGGTAGCGGCGGGCTGCTCCTGTCGCCCCCGACGCCACGGCCGAAGAAGGGCTGAAGGGCAACCAGATGGAGCAGCCCAGCACTTCGACGCCCTTGACGGGCGCGGTGCGGGAGCTCGCCTCCCACGTGGTCTCCGCTCTCACGGGCGGGGACCACTCCCGATTGTCCGCCGGTCCGGCGGTCACCGTCGGTGACGACGACCTCGGCCTCGCCGCGGTCCGCGTCCTGGGGGCGGACGTCCTCCTGCCCAGCGTCCTCCACCGCACCCCTCCCGCCCCCGTCGACCTGGCGGTGTGCGAGAAGGCGGTGCTCGCCTACCCGCCCGGCCCCGACGCGTCGCCCACCTCCCGCTGGAGCCACTGGGCGATGACCCGCACGCTGCGGGAGCTGGGCGCCCCGGCCGCCGTGGCCGCCCCGGGCGAACCGCAGCCCGACGCCGGCTGGCTGGACGACCTGCCCTGGCAGGCGCTCACCCACCAGCTGTCCCTGCTGGCGCCGCTCGCCGTGCCGGACGCCGACAGCGCGGTCGCCCGCGCCGCGGCCCGCCGCACCGTCGACGTCGCCCGCGGTTTCGTACGGGCCGTACGGCGCCGCGGATGGCTCCAGGCGGCGGGAGCGGGGCGCTGGCTGGCCGTCCTCGACGACGTGCCCGAGACCCTCGGCCTGGATGCCGGGCTGGAGTTCGTCTCCCTCATGGGCGGCGACGACCCGCGGGTGGCCCTGCACCTGCACGCCGCCCGGTTCCCGCGCTCCGCCGCGGCGGCGGCACCGTGACCGCACCGGCGACCACGGACCTCATGGGGCTGGCCGGAAGCGCCCTGGGCTGGCTGTCCGGCAACCGCACCGGCTTCCGGTTGGGCGACGAGGCGCTGGAGCCCGACACCGACGTCAACCGCACCTGGAAACCCCTGGGCGAACTGGCCCAGATGTGCCTGTGCGTCCGTCGCCGCACCCGCCCGGGGACCGTGCCCCACGACACGGCCTCCGATCTGCTGTGCCACGCCTGGCGCGAAACCCGGGACGGCGCCCTCCTCCTCGCCGTGCAACGGCTCGAACCCTGGGCCCCGTACCCCCTGGAGGTGTACGCCGCGTTCGCCTCCGCCGGCCTGCGGAACCCGGCGTACGAGCGGTTCGCGGCCGGACTCGTCGCCACCCGCGGCTGGCGGACGACGGAACACCTGCCGAACCGGCTGCTCAGCGTGCTCAACTCGGAGCGCCGCACCGGCTTCACCCCCCACGAGGCCACCGCCGCCGCCCTGCGCCGCACCTGGCTCGGCGGCCTGCCCGAGCCGTGGACCTTCGAACGGGCCGCCGGGTACACGCTCACCCACGTCGTCTACCACCTCACGGACTGGGGCGACGAACCGCACCGAGTGCCCGAGGACATCGCGGACTACCTGCGCATCTGGCTGCCCGTCTGGATCGACGGCTGCGTGGAGACCCAGGCCTGGGACCTGTGCTGCGAGTTGCTCGCCGTCGCCGCCTCCCTCCCCGAACCACCCCCGCCGGAGCTGACCGACGACGCCTGGCAGGCGCTGGCACTCGCCCAGGACGCCTCCGGCGCACTGCCGGAGATGGGCCGCGGACCGAACGGCGAGGACGTCCCGCGGGTCTTCCGCAACTGCTACCACTCCACGCTCGTCGCGGCGTTCGCCGCCACCCTCACCGCCGCCCGCCGCCCCGGCGCACCTGACGGCGGCACGACCCACCGAGGAGTACCGGCATGACCGCCGCCGCCAGTACCCGTCTCGTGCACACGGTCGGTGCGAAGGCCATCGAGTGGCTCTACGCCCACCGCGACGGGTTCCGGCTGCAACCGGACGCCGACCCCGAGACGGGCATCCTCGAACGGTTCAAGCCGGTCGGCGAACTCGCCCTCATCTGCAAGGTCCTCTTCCGGGAAGGGGTGGCCGGCTCCCGCCAGGCCGACCTGGCCCGCCGACTGCTCGACCACGCCTGGCGGGACGTCCTCGACGGCGGCCGGATGCTGGTGCGCGGCCAGCGCACCGAACCCATCTCGCCGATCCCCTTCGAGACGTACGTCCCCTTCCGGGAACTCGGCTACAGCCAGCCCGAGCTGGAACGGGCGGTCCGGCTCAGCCACCGGCTGACCGGCTGGGCGGGCCTGGAGGTGCTGCCCGTGCGCAGACTCGGACTCAGCGCCTTCGAACGACGCTTCGGACTCCCGCCGAACCTCCCGGAGGACGAGGCCTTCCGCCGGACCTGGCTCGCACGCGAACCCGAGCCCTGGACCGTGGAGACCCGCGTCGGCTACGACATCACCCACACCGTCTTCCACCTCACCGACTGGGGCGAGAAACCGGACGGCCTGCCGGCCTCCGTCGCCCGGTACCTGAGCCAGTGGCTGCCGGTCTGGCTGGACGACTGGCTCGACCTGGAGCGCTGGGACCTGCTCGGCGAACTCCTCGTCGTCGACGCCTGCCTGCCCGCGCCCACCCTCGACGGGGCCGCCTGGGAAGGCTTCGCCGCCGCCCAGCGGCCCGACGGGGCGATGCCCGCCCTGCGCACCATGCCCGAGGGCGACCCCCAGGACGTCTTCGACGTCGTCTACCACTCCACCCTCGTCGCCGCGTTCGCGTCCGTCCTGGCCACCTCGCGGGCCCTGGGGCGGCTCACCGCCGAGGCCCCCGCGTGAACCGGCCCGGCCACCACCACGGCCGGTACCGCGACGACGCCGCACTCCTCGACGCGGCCGTGCGCTCGGTCGACGCGCCCGACGTCGTGTTCGCGCTCTCCCGGCACGGGGAACGCGCCGTCCGCAGCGGCGGCACCGCACCGCCCGGACCCGTACCGCGCGACGCACTGCGCTACGAGATCGGCTCGGCGTCCAAGACCTTCACCGGTCTGCTCCTCGCCGACCTCATCCACCGCCGCGTGCTGACCGGCAACGACCCGGCCGCCTCCCTCCTGGACCCCGCCAGACCACCGGGACCGCGCCCCGCGACCCTGGCGCACCTGATCACCCACACCTCCGGACTTCCGCCGCTGCCGGCCGACTTCTACCCCCAGGCCCTGCCCCGCTGGTCCACCAACCCCTACGCCCGCTACCCGCCCGAGCGGGTCGTCCGCGCCTTCCTGCGCGCCCGCCCCCGCCACCGGCCCGGCACCCGCTGGCGCTACTCCAACTTCGGCGTCGCCGTCCTCGGACACACCCTCGCCGCGGCCACCGGCACCCCCTGGGAACACCTCCTCACCGAACGCGTCCTGCGCCCCCTCGGCCTCCTCGACGGAACCGCCCTGCGCCCCACCGGCCCCGGTGTCGACGCCACCGGCCACCGCGCCGACGGCACCACCCCCACGCCACCCCTGTACATCGGCGGGTTCCAGGCCGCCGGCGCAGTCCGCGCCACCCCGGGCGACCTGCTCACCTTCCTCGAGGCACACCTGCGCCCCGACGCCTCACCGCTCGCCCCGGCCCTGACGGAGGTGCGCCGCCCGGTGCTGCGACGCGGCTGGAACCACGCCCACACCCACACGATGGCCTGGTTCCACCACCCCGCCCACGGCGGAAGCATGTACTTCCACATGGGAGCCACCAGCGGACAGACCGCCTTCCTCGGCTTCCGCCCCGACAGCGGCACCGCGCTCGTCGCCCTCTCCACCCGCCGCCACAGCCGCGCCGACACCCTCGTCCCCACCGCCTACGCGCTGCTCGGCTCGTCGAAGGACCACCCATGCTGACCACCGACTTCGTCCCCGGAACCCCCAACTGGATCGACCTCGGCGCCCCCGACACCGAGGCCGCCGCGGCGTTCTACTCCGCCGTGTTCGGCTGGACCTTCCGGTCCGCCGGCCCGGACGCCGGCGGCTACGGCTTCTTCCAGCGCGACGGCCGCACGGTCGCCGCACTCGGCCCCCTCACCGGGGAAGGCGCGAGCCCCGCCTGGACGCCGTACTTCCACACCCGGGACGCCGACGCCACGACCGACGACGTGCGGCGGGCGGGCGGTTCGGTGCGCGTCCCGCCCATGGACGTCTTCACCGCCGGGCGCATGGCCGCCTTCACCGACCCGACGGGCGCCGACTTCGCCGTCTGGCAGCCCCGCACCACCACCGGCGTGGACGTGGTGATGGAACCCGCCACCCTGTGCTGGACCGAGCTCCACACCACCGACACGACAGCCGCGAAGGAGTTCTACCGCTCGGTCTTCTCCTGGCGGTACGAGGACATGGACACCGGCGGCGGCACCGTCTACTCCGTCGTCTCCGCACCCGGCGGCGGCACCGGCGACGACGCCGGACAGGGCGGCATCACCCCACTCCAGCCGCACGGACCCGCGTCCGGCCCCGGCTCCGCCTGGCACCCGTACTTCGGCGTGCACGACTGCGACGCCACCTACGCCACCGCCACCGAACACGGCGCCACGGGCCTCCTCGCCCCGACCGACTACCCCGGCGTCGGGCGCCTCGCCCTGCTCAAGGACCCCTCCGGCGCGCCCTTCGCCCTCATCAAGGGCGACCCCTCCACCACCTGAGGCGTCCACGCCCGCCGGGCGTACGGCACGCCCCTGGCGTGCGCGCCGGCAGCCGCGGGCGGACCAACACAGCGCCAGCGCACCCCAGTCGATAGTACGACTAGCTTTTGTGGTGCTTTCGGCCGGTCCCGGCCCGGACATCCCCTGGGAGGAAGCGACACACTCCTGGAGGAGCCCGCATGGTGGACGTCGAGCGACTGCTGGCCGACTGCCTGGCGGACGCGCGTACCGCATCCCTCGGAACACTTCCGCTCAGCGGGGAGGGCGCCGCGTACGCCGAGGCCCGCCGCACCTTCCTCGCCGCCGGGCTGCGAGCCCTGCGCGACGACGTGCCGGAGACCGGCTGGGTGCAACTCGGCCTGGCACCCTGGCCGGACGCCTGGCCCGCGCTGTACCGGCGGCTCGCCGACACCGCCCACGAACTCACCGGCTGCGGCTGGGCCGGCGACTTCTTCTTCATGCACAAACCACCCGGCCTACGCGTCCGG
The DNA here is from genome assembly GCF_009739905.1 of Streptomyces ficellus. Lineage (NCBI taxonomy): Bacteria > Bacillati > Actinomycetota > Actinomycetes > Kitasatosporales > Streptomycetaceae > Streptomyces > Streptomyces ficellus. Next base: position 6,693,135 of record NZ_CP034279.1, read on the forward strand.
TTCCACGCCACCCGGCCCGCCGGCGTCGCCGCCCTGCGCGCCGAACTCCTCCGCCGCTTCGACCGCCGCGACGGCGCCTGGACCAGCCCCGCCGAAGGCGTCTACGAACCGGAGACCTACCTGTTCGGCGGAGTGACCGCCATGCCGCTCGTGCACGCCCTGTTCACCGCCGACTCCCTGGCCTGGCTCGACCACCACGCCGCACGCGGCAAACCCGGAGCGCCACCACCCGCGGACTGGCGGGTGTCACTCACCCTGCTGCGCGCCGCCCTCGACGGCCTGGGCATCGTCGGCTGGGAACACCGGGGCGTCTGGCAGGTCGTACGGGACGACACCGGGCGGCGCATGGTCGCCGGACTGCGCGACGCACCCGTACGACGGGCCGCCGACGGCATCCGCGCGTACTGGGACATGACGTGCGAGGAGCAGCTCGACACTCTCCCCGCCCCCTGGCGCGACGGCCTGCGCGACCACCAGGACGCCGTCCGGCGGGCCGCGGAACGCTGGCGCACCGGCTACTTCGAAACGGGCGACGCGACCGTCGGCCCCCGCCGGGCCGCCGCCCACTACGCCGTCTTCCACTGGAACCGCGGCCGGTTCCCCCTGGCCCGCCAGTGCCTGCTGACCGAAGCGCTGGCGTCCGACGGCTCCGACACCCCCGACCCGGAGGACCGCTGACATGGCGGAGCCCCCGAACACGGCCACCGTGCTGCTGCGGATCGCGGGCCTGCCCTGCACGGCCTGGACCTCCGCCGCCGACCCCGCGCTGTTCGCCCGCGCCGCCCGGCACGCCCTCGCCGGCGAACAACGAGCCGCCCGTGCCCGGGCGCTCGCCGAACACCTCGGCGTGAGCGTCGTCCCGCACCCCGGCCTCACCACCGCCGACCGGCGGGCCGTCCTCGCACTGCGCCGGCGCCTGCACGCCGGACACGCACCCGGCACGGCCGACCTCACCCTCCTCGACCGCCTGCACGGCCGCGCCCTGCCGGCCGAACTGGCCGACGACGCCCGGACCCTGGCCCGCGAGGCGGAAGCGGCCCACGCCGAACAGGCCGCGCTGGAACGGGCGGTGGCCGCCGGACACCAGCGGATCGCCGCCCTCGGACCGGACCTGGCCCGCACCCACCCCGTCCTCCGCGACGTCCTGGACACCACCGCCCCCGGACTCCTCACCGACATCGAACGACGCCTCGCCGCGGGCGAGACCTGGACCGACAAGGGCCTGCGCAAACGCGTCGCCCACCTGTGGCGGGTCCTCGCCCGCGCCGCCGCCAAGACCACCCCCCGGGGCTGGACAGGCCAGCTCGCCACCACCCCGCTCCGCACCGACGCCCCGGGCACCCACCTGGTGCCCCCCGGCGCCACCCTCGGCGCCCTCGCCGCCACCGCCACGGAGAACGTCCACCTCGTCCGCTCCCGACCCCCCGGCCCGCCCGACCTGCGCACCGCCGACGCCACCACCCTGCTGGCCCCCGCACCCCTGCACTTCACCGAACCACCCGCCTCCGTACGCGCCTACGTCGTCGACCCGCGCGAACCCGGCCGGCTGCGCCACGTCGTCCTGCGCCGCACCCCCCTCCTCGACACCGTGCTCGCCCTCCTCGCCCACGGACCCCTCCCGCTCGGCCACCTGGAACACACCCTGCTCGGCACGGCGGGCGGCCCCACCACCCCCGGCCCCTCCGTCCTGCGCGGCTTCCTCCAGCACCTGCACACCATGGGCGTCCTCCAGGTCTGCACCGCGCCCCGGTCCCGCCACAGCGCCTGGATGCCCGCCCGGGAGGCGACCGCGCACGGCACCCTGCCGACACCGCTCACCCCCGCCGACGGCGCCCCCGACGGCTGGTTCCTCGACTCGTACCGCACCCTGGCCGCCCCGGTGCCCGCCGCGGCCGCCGAACGCGTACGGCGCGGCCTGCGCGTCGCCGCACGGATCGCCGCCCTGCGCGACGCGGACACCGGCGCCGCCCCGCACCCGGCGCCCGAACTCGCCGGCATCACCGCACGACCGCGACCCGTCAGCGAACTCCTCGCCGACCTGCTGCCCACCACCGGCGCCACGCCCCGCCCCCGCACGGCCACCGTGCACCGCTACGAGGGCTGGCCCGCCCCCACCGACCCCCGGTCCGGCTACGCACGCCTGCTCGCCCACCTCGCCACCCACGCCGGCCCCGGCACGGCCGACGTCGACGACGCCCTGCTGGACTCCCTCGGCGCCCCGCCCGCCGCCCACGACCTGCCCCCCTGGCCCCTGGACTGCCTGCTGCGACCGCTCCCCGGACCGGCCACCGGCCCCGTCGCCGTCCTGGAGACCGCGTCCCCCGCCGGGGTGCTCGACGCCCGGTTCGCCGACGGACTGCGCGCCCCGCGCACCCACGGCGGGCACGCCAACGCGGACGCCCACCGCGCCTTCCTCGCCACCGTCGAACGGCGCACCGGCGCACGGTTCGTCGAAGTCCTCGTACCACCGCTCGGCGAACGCGCCGCCAACGCCGTACGCCGTCCCGTGACCACCGGCTGGTGGACCGGCGACCCCGACCCCACGCCCTACTACGGGCCCGACACCCGCGGCGCGCGGTACCTCCCACTGGACCGGATCACCCTGCGCCGCCAGGGCCGCCACATCATCGCCGAGGCCGACGGCCGGCGCCTCCTGCCCGTCCACCACGCCACCCGCACCCCCGCACCGCCCTACGACCTGCTGCTGCGCATGCTGCTCGCCGCCGGGCACCCCGCCGCCGCCACCCTCCTGCGCCTGGACGCCCTCGACGGAGCCCTCACCGGACACCGCCGGCTGCCCCGGCTGACCGCGGGCGGACAGCTGGTCCTCGCACCGGCCACCTGGCGGCTGGACCACACCCGGCTGTGGCGGCCCGGCGACGACACCCCGCACAAGGTGCGCGCCCTCGCCCTCCTGCGGCACCGCCACGGCCTGCCCCGCCACGTCTTCCTCCGCACCTCCGCGGGCGGCAAACCCGTCGCCGCCGACCTGGACGCGCTGCCGGCGGTGTACGTCGTCGACCGGCTGCGCGCCGGCCGGCCGGACGGCGACCTGCTCGCCGAGGAGATGCTGCCCGCCCCCGCCGACCTGCCGCTGCGCGACCCGCTCCACGGCGGTGCGCCCGTCGCCGCGCAGGTGCTGCTGAGACTTCCGTACCGGACCGACGCGGCCGCCACCGAGCGGCTCGCCACGGCCGCCGCCGGCGCCCTGCCGCGCGGCGCCCCCCACGACGTCCCCGACGGGCCGCCCGCATCCGGCGGCCGGCACCTCGGGGCGGCCATCGCTCACCCGTGAGACGCACCCGTGAGACGAACAGAAGGGATCCACCCATGCCCGGAACCATCGAACTCACCGACCTCGACGCCCTCATCGACGCCCTCGACGAGCGGATCACCGACACCGAGCTGCCCGCCACCCAGACCATGAGCCAGGTCTGCACGGTGATCGTCTGCGGGACCGTGGTCATCTGCGCCTGAGCGGACGCCCCGCACCCGAAGCGGGCGCGCCCGCGCGGCGTTCCCGCCTCATCCAGGAGCCGCCCGGCAGGTCCGGGCGGCTCCGCCCAGCACCACCCCCCACCTCCGCCCCCACCCGTCCCGCACGCCACCGAGCCGGAGCACGATGGACACGCTGCACGACGCGGCCACCGCCCTGTCCCTCACGTACCTCGACGCGTACGCCGACGGCGGCGACCCCGCCCGCCACGGCCACCGGCCGACGACCGCCCCCGACCCCGGCATCCCCGTCCTCGCCCGGCTCGTCGCCGCGACCGGCGGCCCCGGGGCGACCGGCACGGCCGCCCGAGCCGTCGCCACCTGGGCGACGGCGGCGGGCCGCGGCCCCGGACACCCCGGCCTCTACGACGGCGGCCTGGCCGGCACGCTCGCCGGACTGCGGCTCGGCGCCCGGCTCCACCCGGCCCTCCACCGGGCCGCCGACCGGCTGCGCGACCACCTGACCGGTGCCGCCGTCGCCACCCGGTGGCGCACCTCGGACGTGGCCTTCCCCGACTACGACCTGATCACCGGCCCCGCCGGGCTCCTCCTGGCGCTCCACGCCGGCAGCAACCCGACCGCACCCCAACTCACCACCATGACCGTCCACTTGACGGCACTCTGCGACCACGACGACCTGCCCCGCCTGCGCACCGGGGCCTACGCACACCACCCGCACCTGTCCTGGACGCACGGACGCGTCAACACCGGCATGGGCCACGGCGTGGCCGGAGTCGTCACCGCCCTCACCACCGCCCTCCGCGTCACCGGTGACCCCGCGACCGCGACGGCACTGCACCGCGCCACACGCTGGCTGGCCCACCACTCCCACGTCGACAGCCGCGCCATCCGCACCTGGCCGGGCGCCGGACCCGACGGACCGCCCCCCGTCGACGCCCACCCCCGCCAAGCCTGGTGCTACGGCACCCCCGGTGTCGCCTGGGCCCTGTGGGACGCGGCCGACGCCCTGGGCGACCCCGAGGCGGCCCACTGGGCGCTGGCGGCCTTCGGCACCCTCGCCGCACGGTACGACGAGGAGTTCCACCTGTTCGGCGACGCCCCGGCCGACCGCCTCGGACTGTGCCACGGCGCCGCCGGCGTACTGGCCGTCGCCGACGCCTTCGCCCGCCACGCCCGCCTGCCCGCCGCGGCCCTCCTGCGCAGCCGCCTCACCGCCCGGCTGCGCGCCGACCTGCCCGCGGCCCTCCGCACCCCATGGCCCCCCACCCTGCTGACCGGCGCCCCCGGGGCCCTGAGCGCACTGCTCACCGCGGGCGGCGCCCCACGCGATTGGCTGCCCTGCCTCGGGCTGCGCTGAACGCCCTTCGTAGGGTGAACCACCATGATCACCAAAGACTTCGACGGCTATCTGGCCCGCCTCGGCATCACCGACCCCGGTGCGCCCTCCGCCGAGGCGCTGAGCGCACTGCAGCGAGCCCATCTGGAACGCGTCCCGTACGAGAACGTCGACATCCAGCTCGGCCGCCCGCCCGGCATCGAACCGGAGCTGTCCGTACGCCGGTTCGCCGCCGGGCACGGTGGCTACTGCTTCCACCTCAACGGCGGCTTCGCGGCCCTGCTGGAGGCGCTCGGCTACGACGTCACCCGCCACGTCGGGGGCGTCCACCACGACCCCGAGGGACGAGGCGCCAACGGCAACCACCTCGCCCTGACCGTGCGGGTGGACGGCGAGGCCTGGTTCGTCGACACGGGACTCGGCGACGGCCCGTACGAGCCGCTGCCGCTGCGTCAGGGCACCTACCGCCAGGGCCCGTTCACGTACCGGATGGAAGCGTCCGTCACCGAACCGGGCGGCTGGACCTTCCACAACGACCCGGGCAGCTCCTTCCCCGTGATGGAGTTCGCCGCCCGCCCCGTCACCATGGCGGACTTCGCCGCCGAGCACGTGCGGCTGTCCACCGCGCCCGACTCGCCCTTCCTGTCGACGTTCGCCGCCCTGCGCCGCGACGCCAAGGGGCTCGACCTGCTGCGCGGCCGCGTCCTGACCCGCATCGACGCGGCCGGACGCACCGAGCGCCCCCTGGACACGGCGGGGGAGTGGTTCGCCGTCCTCACGGACGTCTTCGACCGGAACCTGGACGCCCTCGACACCGCCGACCGGACCGCGCTCTGGGACCGGGTGACCCGCGCCCACGACGCGTGGCTCGCCGCGCAGGCGGCGCCGCAGGCGTAGCGCGGCGCCGCTGAGTGCGCCCGGCCGGTGTGCCGCGCCTGGTTCGCGTCACGGGCGGGGCGGGCGTTCCCGTGGCCCGCGACCAGGTGGCCGGCGTCGCTCACCGCACCCGGCCGCCCCGGCCCGCCGCCTGGTTCGGGTCACCGGTGGCGCGGGCGGTCCCGAGGGTGGCGACCAGATGGGCGGCGTCCGCGCGGAAGACCGCCGCACCGGCCGCCGTCCGCCGGTCGCGGGCGGCGCCCGGGTGGGCGAGCTCGTCCACCGCCGCCAGCAGCGCGGGCAGGTCGGCGGCGTACGCGGTCAGGCCCTCGGCCGCCATCCGCCGCACCCCCACGGCACCGTGCCCGGCGATGGGCCGGTAGCCGACGACCGGGAGTCCCGCCGCGAGGGCCTGCACCGCGGTCTGGCCCGCCGCGTTGTCGACGAGCACCCGCGCCGACGCCATCAGCCCCGGCACGTCGTCCGTCCAGCCGAGCGCGCGGACCCCCGGCAGCCGCCCGGCGCGCCGGCGCAGCCGCTCGTCCCGCCCGCACAGCAGCACCGGCCGGAAGCCGTGCCGGGCGAGCGCCCCGGCCGTCCGCAACAGCCCCGGCCCCACGCCCCACGCCCCACCGGACAACAGCACCACCGGCCGCTCCGGTCCGCCCTCCGGCCCGGCCCCGGAGGAGGGGGCGCGCGGGGTGCGGAACTCCGGCGGAACGACCGGGCCCGTGGCGACGGCGGGCCGCCCCGTGCCGTCGCGGGCCGCCCGGGCGGCGGCCTCCGTGACGCACAGGTACAGGTCGTTGCCCGGGTCCAGCCAGGCGCGGTGCACGGCGAAGTCGGTGACGAAGACCGCACACGGCACGTGCAGCGCGCCCCGCCCGCGCATCCGGCCGGTGAGCTGGCCCGCGAGGTGGAACGTGGACACGATCACGTCCGGCCGCCACGCCGCCACCAGCGTGCCGAGGCGCCGCTCGGCGAGCGCGGCCATCGGCGACACGTCCGCCGCCGGCCCGCCCCGTCCACGCCCGGACGCGGGCCGGGGCGCCAGGAACAGCGCGTAGATCGCCGCGTACACCACGGGCAGCCGCCGCACGACGAACCGGTAGAAGCCCCGCACCGCGGCGCCCGTCCCGGGCGGCAGCAGCGTCAGCACGTCCCGTACGAGGACGTCGTGGCCGTCGGCGCGCAGCCGGCGTGCCAGTTCGCCGGCCACCGCGTCGTGGCCCGCGCCCATGCTCGCGCTGAGAACCAGGCATCGCCGACCCATGTGGCGCCCTCCGTTCCATGCCCCTCCATCGTGGGCCGCCGCGCCCCGCGGCGCGGCCCGGGGGGCGGGCGAATCGGACTGTTCGGGTGGATCGGTGGGCGCGGTGGCGGCTGCCGGGAGGCGAACCGGCGGGAAACCGGGAGGCTGGAAGGGCACGCTCGACGAGAGTCCGGAGGACCGCCATGCCCCCTACGCCCCGCCACGAGGCCCCGCCGCGTCGCGAGGCCGAGCCGGGAAGGGAACGGTCCGGCGCACGGCCGGCGGCCCGCCCGGTGGTGCTCGTCACGGGCGCGTCGTCCGGGATCGGTGAGGCGGTCTCCGACCGGTTCGCCGCGGACGGGCGCTGCCGGCTGCTGCTGGGCGGGCGGGACGAGGCGCGGCTCGCGGCCGTGGCGCGGCGCACGGGCGGGGGCGCGCTGCGGTCGGACCTGGGGGAGCGGGCCGGGGTGGAGCGGCTGGCCGCCGAGGCCCTGGAGCGGGAGGGGCGCGTCGACGTACTGGTGGCCGCGGCGGGCATCGGCTGGGCCGGCCCGTTCACGCACATGCCGGGTGACGCCGTCGACCGGCTGATCTCGCTGAACCTCACCTCGGTGATCCACCTGGTGCGCCTGCTGCTGCCGGGGATGGTGGAGCGGAACAGGGGACGGGTGGTGATGATCGGTTCCATGGCCGGGCGGGTGGGCGTGGGCAACGAGGCGGTCTACGCCGCCACCAAGGGCGGCATGCTGGCCTTCGCCGACAGCCTGCGCTACGAGCTGGCGGGCACCCGCGTAGGGGTGACCGTCGTGCTCCCGGGGGCGGTGGAGACGCCGTTCTTCAGCCGGCGGGGCGTGCCGTACCACCGGGACCACCCGCGGCCGGTCTCACCCGAACGGGTGGCCGAGGTGGTGTGGCGGGCGGCCGTGCGCGGCCGGGACGACGTGTTCGTACCGTCGTGGCTCGGGATGCCCGCCCGCCTCCACGGCGCCGTGCCGGGCTTCTTCCGCGCCATGGCCAAGCGGTTCGGCTGAGCCGGTGCTGGCGCTGTCGATCTGCCTGGCGCTGCTGGCCGCGCTGGGCAACGCCGGGGCGTCCGTGCTCCAGCGGCAGGGTGCCGCCGCCGTGGGCCCCGGCAGGTCGGCCCGCCACGGCTCGTGGATGGCGGGGCTGGTGCACCGCCGGGTGTGGGTGTGGGGCGCGGTGCTGCTGGCCGTGTCCGGCATCCTCCAGGCCCTCGCCCTGGCCACCGGCCCGCTGTCGGTGGTGCAGCCGGTGATGAGCACGGAGCTGATGTTCACGCTCGTCGTCGGCGGCGTGGTCTTCCGGCGCCGCCCGGACACCCGCACCCTGTGGGCGTTCGCCGCGATGGCCGTGGGCCTGGGCGTGTTCCTGGGGCTGGCCTCCCCGACGGGCGGCCGGACCACGGTGCCCCTGGCCGACTGGGGCTGGACGGCCCTGGGGACGGGCCTGTTCGTGATCGTGCTGGGCGCGGTGGCGCCGCGCCTGTCCTCGTCCCCGCGGGCCGCCGTCCTCGGCACGGCGACCGCGACGGGCTTCGCGTGCACGGCCGCGCTGCTGAAGGACGCGCTCGGGCACCTGCCGGAGGGCGTGGGCGAGGTCCTCACGACCTGGCAGCCGTACGCCGCGGTGGCGGTGGGCCTGGGGAGCTTCGTGCTGCTCCAGGTCACGCTACGGGCCGGGAGCCTGGTGGCCTCCCAGCCCGCGCTGACCCTCGGGGACGCGCTGCTGAGCGTGGTCCTCGGCGTGGCGCTGTTCGCCGAACGGGTGCACCTCGGCTGGCGGGCGCTCTTCGAAGTGCTGGCCCTGGCCCTGCTGGTCGCCGGCTGTGTCGGCCTCGCCCGGTCCCCGTTGGTCACGGACGACGGAAGCCGCTGGTGAGCGCGGGGCGGGCGGCTTCGCCGGCGGCGGGCCGCGTCGGCTTGACCCGGTCCCCGCTGCTGGTTGCCGGCCCGGCGCGGGCGGTGTTGCTGGTGGCGGGCTGGGCGGCTCTGCCGGCGGCGGGCTGTGTCGGCCTCGCCCGGCCGCCCCTGCTGGTCGCGGGCCGCGCCGGCTTCGCCCGGTCCCCGCTGCCGCTCGCGGGCCGCACCGGCCTCGCCCGGCCCCCACTGGCCACGGACGACGGGAGCAGCGGGTGAGCCCGGCGCGCGTGGCTCTGCTGGCCGCTGCGGCGGGCGCCGTCGTGGGCGCCGCTCACATCGGGCCCGCCGCCACCTGGCTGCCCGGGGTGCGGGGCGCGTTGTGGCCGGGGCTCGACGGGCGGGGCGACCCCTCGCACGTGGCCCTGACCTTCGACGACGGCCCCGACCCGGTCAGCACGCCCCGGTTCCTGCACGCCCTCGACGCCCTTTCGGTGCGCGCCACGTTCTTCGTGCTGGGTCACCGGCTGGAACGCCACCCCGCCCTGGGGCGGCTGATCGCGTCCGAGGGTCACGAGCTGGCCGTCCACGGGTGGCGGCACGACCGCCCCTGGTGGCCGCACCCGCTGCGCGACGCCCGCGACGTGGCCCGTACGGCGGACCTGGTCGCCGAGGCCGCCGGGCGCCGCCCGCTGTGGTACCGCCCCGCGTACGGCATCCTCACCGGCGGCCGGTGGAACGCGGCCCGCGCCGCCGGGCTGCGCACGGTGCTGTGGTCGGCGTGGGGCCGCGACTGGACCGCCGGGGCGACCGCCACGAGCGTGCACGCGGAGGTGACGAGGACCCTGCGCGGCGGCGGGACGGTGCTGCTGCACGACTCCGACGTGGTGAGCGCGCCGGGGGCGTGGCAGGCCGCGCTGGGCGCGCTGCCCGGGCTCGTCATGGAGTGCCGGCGGCGCGGCCTGCGCGTGGGGACGCTCGCCGACCACGGGCTCACCGCCCGCACCCGCTCACCGAATAGCTCAAACTTTCGATTTTCTCGTACGCTGGGAACATGACCGCGCACCTGCAGGGCTCCCTCTTCGACCAGGCCGACGAGGTACGCCTCGGACCGCTGACCGGCCTCGCGCGCACCACGCTCGGCGACGGCGCCTGGATCGACCTGCTCCCCGCCTGGCTGCACGGCGCCGACGCCCTGTTCGAGGACCTTGCCCGGACCGTCCCGTGGCGGGCCGAACGGCGCACCATGTACGACCACGAGGTCGCCGTACCCCGCCTCCTCGCCCACTACGGCGCACGCGACCCCCTGCCGCACCCGGTGCTCGACGAGGCCCGCGCCGCCCTCTCCGCCCACTACGCCGCCGAGCTGGGCGAACCGTTCACCACGGCGGGCCTGTGCTTCTACCGCGACGGCCGCGACAGCGTCGCCTGGCACGGGGACCGCACCGGACGGGGAGCGCACCACGACACGATGGTCGCCATCCTCTCGGTCGGCGAACCCCGCGACCTGGCCCTGCGCCCCCGCCGCGGCGGCCCGTCGAGACGGGTGCCGCTCGGACACGGCGACCTGATCGTCATGGGCGGCTCCTGCCAGCGCACCTGGGAGCACGCCGTCCCCAAGACCACCAAGGGAGTCGGCCCCCGGATCAGCGTCCAGTTCCGCCCGCACGGCGTGCGCTGACCCGCCCACAGGGTGCCCGCGCGGCCCGCACGCGGGGCGTGGCCGGACGCGGACCGCCGGTGACTGATGGTCGCCGCGGGCCCTGCGGTGTTAGAAAGGGGAGCGTGGTCCACTTTTTCGACCGATTCCGTGGTGCCTCGGTTCGATCACTGGCCGAGAGGCTCCCACGGAGTGTCGCGGGACAGGTCTTCGTCCTGCAGGTGGCGCTCGTCGTGCTGCTGGTACTCGGGGCGGTCCTCGCGCTGCTCCTCCAGTCGCGCAACGACAGCGACCGGGAGGCGCGCAACCGCTCGGTCGCCGTCGCCGAGACCTTCGCCCACTCCCCGGGCCTCGAAGACGTCCTGGAGAACGACCCGAACCCGACGAACGTCCTCCAGCCGATGACCGAGGAGGCCCGCAAGAGGGCCGGCGTCGACTTCATCGTCGTCATGGACACCAACGGCATCCGCTACACCCACCCCCAGCCGGACCGCATCGGCGGACGGTTCGTCGGCACCATAGAGCCCTCCCTCGCCGGCGAGGTGCACACCGAGAGCGTCGAAGGGCCCCTCGGCGAGGAGGTCCAGGCCATCGTCCCCGTCAGGGGCTCCGACGGTGAGATCATCGGCCTCGTCTCCGCCGGCCTGGAGGTCCGCAACGTCACCGGCGTCGTCAACCGGCAGCTGCCCGTCATCCTCGGCATCGCCGCCGCGGGCCTCGCCGTCGCCACCGCCGGCAGCGCCCTGGTCGCCCGCCGGCTGCGCCGCCAGACCCACGGCCTCGGACCCACCGAGATGACCCGGGTGTACGAACACCACGACGCCGTTCTGCACGCCGTGCGCGAGGGCGTCGTCATCGTCGGCGGCGACGGCAGGCTCCTCCTCGCCAACGACGAGGCCCAACGCCTCCTCCAGCTGCCCCCGCACGCCGAGGGCCTCAGCGTCCGGGACCTGCCCGGCCTGGAGCCCGGCATGGCCGAACTGCTCTGCTCCGGCCGCGTCGCCACCGACGAGGTCGTCCCGGCCGCCGACCGGCTGCTCGCCGTCAACCAGCGCCACACCGACCGGCACGGAGGCCCCGCCGGAACCGTCGCCACCATCCGCGACACCACCGAACTGCGCTCCCTCACCGGCCGCGCCGAAGGCGCCCGCAGACGGCTCAACCTCCTCTACGACGCGGGCGTCGGCATCGGCACCACCCTCGACGTCGTCCGCACCGCCGAGGAACTCGCCGAGGTCACCGTCCAGCGCTTCGCCGACTTCGTCACCGTCGACCTCGCCGACCCCGTCCTGCGCGGCGAGGAACCCAGCCGCTCCGCCGCCGACATGCGCCGCACCGCCGTCGCCGGGATCCGCGACGACCACCCCCTCTACCCGCGCGGCAAGATGATCGGCTTCGTGGCCTCCACCCCCCAGGCCCGCGGCTTCGGCAGCGGCCGCGCCGAACTCGTCCCCGACCTGTCCCAGGCACCCGGCTGGCAGGCCCAGGACCCCGAGCGGGCCGGCCGGATCGTCGAGTACGGCATCCACTCGCTGATCGCCGTCCCCCTCAAGGCCCGCGGCGTCGTCCTCGGCGTCGCCAACTTCTGGCGCTCGGAGAAACCCGAACCCTTCGAGGACGAGGACCTCGAACTCGCCGAGGAACTCGTCGCCCGCGCCGCCGTCTGCATCGACAACGCCCGCCGCTACACGCGCGAGCACGCCATGGCCGTCACCCTCCAGCGCAGCCTGCTGCCCCGCGCCCTGCCCGAACAGAGCGCCCTCGAGGTCGCCCACCGCTACCTCCCCGCCCAGTCCGGCGTCGGCGGCGACTGGTTCGACGTCATCCCCCTCCCCGGCAGCCGCGTCGCCCTCGTCGTCGGCGACGTCGTCGGCCACGGCCTGCACGCCGCCGCCACCATGGGCCGCCTGCGCACCGCGGTGCACAACTTCTCCACCCTCGACCTGCCACCCGACGAACTCCTCGGCCGCCTCGACGACCTCGTCGGCCGCATCGACCAGGACGAGGACGAGGACGACACCGGCGCCGCCGGCATGACCGGCGCCACCTGCCTGTACGCCGTGTACGACCCCGTCTCCCGGCGCTGCTCCATGGCCCGCGCGGGACACCCCCTGCCCGCGCTGGTCCACCCCGACGGCCACGTCGAGTTCCCCGACCTGCCCGCCGGGCCGCCGCTCGGCCTCGGCGGCATCCCCTTCGAGACCCGCGAACTGGAACTCGCCGAGGACAGCCAGATCGTCTTCTACACCGACGGCCTCATCGAGGACCGCACCCGAGACATCGACGTCGGCATCGAACTGCTCCGCGAGGCCCTGGGCCGGCCCGCCGCCACCCCCGAGGACCGCTGCCGCCTCGTCCTCGAGGAGCTCCTGCCCGCCCGGCCCAAGGACGACGTGGCCCTGCTCGTCGCCCGCACCCGCGCCCTCGGCGGCGACCGCGTCGCCGACTGGGACGTCCCCTTCCACCCCGGCGCCGTCGGAGGCATACGCGCCGCCGCCGTGCGCAAGCTCACCGAGTGGGGCCTGGAGGACCTGTCCTTCGCCGCCGAACTCATCCTCAGCGAACTCATCACCAACGCCATCCGCTACGGCGCCGCCCCCGTCCGGGTACGGCTCCTCCACGACCGCGGCCTGACCTGCGAGGTCGCCGACAACAACAGCACCTCGCCCCACCTGCGGTACGCGGCCAGCACCGACGAGGGCGGCCGTGGTCTCTTCCTCGTCGCCCAGCTGGCCGACCGCTGGGGCACCCGGTACACCGCCCAGGGCAAGGTCATCTGGGCCGAACTGCCGCTCCCCGGGGCAGGCACGACCGGGGCCGACGGCACCGGCACCCTGCCGTTCGACGTCTTCAACGCCGGTCTCATCTGAGGAGCCCACCTTGTTCACCCCCCACGGCCCGACGCTCGGCGAACTGGCCAACCAGGCGCTGTCGTCCACCCAAACCGGGTACGACCTGCTCGCCCCCAAGTTCGACCACACCCCCTACCGCACCCCCGACCGCCTGCTCGGCGCCGTCGCCGACACCCTGCGCCCCCTCGGACCCTTCCGCGCGGGCCTCGACGTCTGCTGCGGCACCGGAGCCGGCGTCGGCGTCCTGCGCGAGCTGTGCCACGAGCGCGTCACCGGCGTCGACTTCAGCACCGGCATGCTCCACCGCGCCCGCGCCGCCCATGCCGGGGCGCCCGGCGGGCCCGCCGAGGTCACCTGGGTACGCGCCGACGCCCGCGCCCTGCCGTTCCGGGCGTCCTTCGACCTGGCGGTGAGCTTCGGGGCGTTCGGCCACTTCCTCCCGGCGGAACGACCCCGCCTCTTCGCCGGGGTGCACCGGGCGCTGCGCCCCGGCGGCCGGTTCGTCTTCCCCCTCCCCGCGCCGCCGCCCGTCGGCTCCCGCGCCTACTGGGAACTGTGGGCCTTCGACGCGGCGATGCGGGTGCGCAACCTGCTCTGGCGCCCCCGCTTCATCATGTACTACCGCACCTTCCGGCTCACCGACGTCCTCACCGAACTGACCGGCGCCGGCTTCACCGTCGAGCTGTCCCCGCTGGAGGAGTTCGGCCGCCGGTCCGACGGCTCGCCCTACTGCCGCACGGTGACCGCCCACCGCGGGTGAGCCACCTGGACGACGGCCGGTTTGCGGCCCGGCCGGCGGGCCGGTCCAGTGGAGACGGGTCCGCGATCCGCCGAATCCGGTGCGGCCGGCGGACAACGACACCGCCCCGAAACCCCTCTTCGGTGTCGTACCAGTGGTTTCCCGAGAGGCAGTGAAGAAGAGATGGCCGTCGGCGCATCGAGTGTCACCACCCCACCGGACCCGGGCCAAGGCCCCGGGCCCGGGCGCGACAAGGGTGACGGCGACCCGCGCGGGTCCGCCACGACGGCCTGGACCACCGGCCTCGCCCTGCTGCCCCTCGGCCTGCTCGCCGCCGCCGCCTACCTCGGCCGGTACGTCCGGCCCAGCGCCGACGAATGGTGCTTCCTGCCCGTCGTGCGCGACGAGGGCGTCTCCGGCCTGGTCGGCAAGTTCTACTTCACCGACAACGGCCGCGTCGGCAACGGACTGCTCGTCGGGCTGTACGCCAAGTTCCCGGTCGCCGGGCACCAGTGGTACGGGCTCGTCAGCGGCGCCCTGATGCTCGGGCTGCTCTGGGCGCTCACCGCGCTGCTGCTGCGCCGCACCGGCCTCGGCGTGCCGCGCGGGGTGCCGCTGCTCGTCGCGTCCATGATCACGGCGGTGTTCCTGTTCGCCACGCCGAACACGTACAAGACGTTCTACTGGCCCGCCGCGTCCGTGTCGCACACTCTCGCCCCCGTCCTCGCCTGCGCCGCCGCGATCCCGCTGCTGCGCGGCCACGGCCGGCGCGGCCGGATCGCCGCGCTCGTGGTGGTCCTCCTCGCGGGCGTCTTCATGGGGACGCTTTCCGAAGAGGCGTCCGTGGTGGCCCTGGTGGTGCTGTCGGGAGTCGTCCTGTGTGCCGGGCTCGTCCTCACCGAGCGGGTCAGGGCCTTCGCCCGCATCTGGGCCCTCACCGGCATGGCGGGCGTCGCGATCGGCACGCTCGTGCTGGTGACGTCACCCGGTTCGCGCAACCGCCGCGAGCGGTTCGGCGCCGAGACCACCTCCATGCTCGCCCCCGAATCGCTGATCGCCTCCCTCAAGGCCTTCGTCCGCATCCTGGAGACCGTCCTGACGACCTGGCAGTACGCCGGGGCCGTCGCCGCCGGTGTGCTGCTCGGCCTGCTGGCCGGCCGGGACGCGGCCCACCGCGCGGACCGGGTCCTGCTGCCGGGCCGACCGCTGCTGCTGACCGGCCTCGGCGCGGCGGCGTTCCTCGTCTCCGGCTACCTGTGCACGGTGATCACCTACCCGGTGTTCGGGCCGCGCGTGGTGACGGCGGAGCGCACCTGGAACGACTACCTGCTGCTGTTCGTGCTGCTCCTGGTGGGCGCCGGCGCCTTCCTGGGGCGCACCCTGCGGCAGCGCGGGATCCGTACGGGCGTGGTCACCGCTCTCGCCGCCGCCGTCTGCGCGGTGACGGTCGCGGGGCTGGCGGTGCCGCTGTACGAGCTGGGGCACGACATGCGGGTGCGGGCGCAGAAGTGGGACCACCAGGACCGGTGGCTGCGGGAGCGGGCGGCCGCGGGCGCGAAGGTCCTGCCGTACAAGCCGGTGTCGGTCAGCGCCATGCTGGAGCCGTTCAGCGCGAACGGCACGAGGATCTGGCCCGCGGGCTGCGTCGCCGACTACTACCACCTCGACAAGGTCACTCGCGGGACGCGCCTTCCCTGACCGGCTCCTCCCCGGGCGGCCGCCGCGACGCGGAACGGCGCGTGGCGGCCGCCCCGGACGTGATGGCCCAGCGGGCGAGGAGGAACGACAGCGGAGTGACGAGGAGGCCCGCCGCGAGGGCCGCGAGGTTCTCGTCCATCCCCAGCCGGCTCACCGCGAGGTGCAGCAGCAGGCCGCTGCCCACGACGTTGACCACGCCCGACAGCGGATAGCGGGCGAAGGCCCGCCAGGTCGGCCGGGTGCGCAGGGTGATCCAGGAGTTGAGCAGGAACGAGCCCACCACGCTCACCGCGTACCCCACGGCGTGCGCCGCCAGGTAGGGCAGCCAGACGTTCAGCGAGGCGTACACGACGTAGTACACGGCCGTGTTGGCCAGGCCGATCACGGCGAAGAGCGCGAACTGGCGGACGGCGGGCGCCCGCAGCGCGGCGGGCGGTCTCACGGCTTGGGCCGGGCCCGCCCCGCCGGCTCCAGCACGACGTCGGGCACGTGCCGGTGGTCCGGGTGCACGACCGCCGACCGTTCCGTCTCCCGCACGATGTAGTGCGGGCGGCGCTTGGATTCGTGGTAGATCCGGCCCACGTATTCGCCGATCACCCCGAGCGTGGCGAGCTGGATGCCGCTGAGCCCGACGATCGCGGTGATGAGGGTCGCGTAACCGGGGGTGTCGACCCCGTCGAGGAGCGCGTTGGCGATGATCCACAGCGCGTAGAGCAGCGCGGACAGGAACAGCCACAGCCCGGTGTGGATGGCGAGGCGCAGCGGGCGGCTGTTGAAGGACAGCAGCCCGTCGATGCCGTAGTTGAGCAGCCGGCGGCCACCCCACTTGGACCGGCCGGCGGCCCGCTCGACGTTCTCGTAGCGGAAGCTGACCGTGTCGAAGCCGATCCAGGAGAACAGGCCCTTGGAGAAGCGGTTGCTCTCGGGGAGCGAGAGGAGGGAGTCGACCGCACGGCGCGACAGGAGCCGGAAGTCGCCCGCCCCGTCGGCGATTTCGACGTCCATGAAGCGGCGCACCAGCCGGTAGTAGGCGCGGCTGAGCGCGGCCCGCACGGGCCCCTCGCCGGTGCGGTCGCGCTGGGCGATCACCTGGTCGTAGCCGTGCCGGTGCAGTTCCAGCATGCGGGGGAGGAGCGCGGGCGGGTGCTGGAGGTCGGCGTCCATGAGGACGACCACCTCGCCGCGCGCCATGCGCATCCCGGCCAGCAGTGCGGACTCCTTGCCGAAGTTGCGGCTGAAGGAGGTGAAGCGCACCCGTGCGTCGGTGGCCGCGAGGCCGCGGAGCCGGTCCACGGTCCGGTCCGTGCTGCCGTCGTCGACGTAGGCGACCTCGAAGGTCACACCGGTCGGTTCGAGGGCTCCGACCAGGGCGGTGTGGAAGGCGTCGATCACCTCGCTCTCGTCGAAGCACGGGACGACGACCGACAGATGGACCATGGGCTGCTCACTCCAGCACTGGTGTGCGAGGCGGTGCCCGGGGGTTCGGGGCCGCCGCACAGGGAGGATGACCATGAGGGCCCCGGGGTTGCCTGCACAGGGCGGCGGAATTGGTCCCGTCCCGCCAGTGGAGCGCGCCGCGCGCCGGTCCACAGCCCGGCGCCGTCCACTCGGGTGACGGGCGCGCACGTCGCAGGAGGGGCGGCGGTGTTGTCACGAAACGACGCTCAAGAACCGTTTCTCCCCACGCAGCGCGGATCCGTCACGGTTGCATCACAATGTCGTGTGAGGACCGGAGAGCGTGGGCACATCCATGTGCGGGAGGGCGACCCGGTCCGGGGACCGGCGCATCGTCCGGTCCCGGGGAGGCCGGCCCGCAGAAGGCATCGGCGTCCCCTCTCTCGTTGCTTCGTGGCGTGGGAAAGGCAGGTACGTTCATGCTGTTGGCGCACCCCGCAGTGCTTCGTGAGCTGGTGGCCCGTTACGAATCCCTGTGCACCGCCTCCCAGGAGCTGGCCCTCGCGCCCGACCTGAAACGACGGCTCGACGATGTCACGTACACGCTCTGCGTGACCACCGGAACGCGGCACCTGGACCAAGCCCTGGCCGCCGCACGCGCCAGGCTCGCGGCCACCACCACGGTGGCCTCGGCGACGGTGGCCACGGCCACCGCGGCGGTCACCGCCACCTGACGGGAAGACTTTCGGCGGCCCCGGCCCAGGGGTTGACCGGGGCCGCCACGGGTGTCCGCGGGGAGTGCGGAGCGCCCGGTCAAAACACCGGGGGCGGCGCGAGGAGGGAGCGCCGTCGCACGGTGTTCTGCTCGTTCCCCGGGTCGTTTCACCGGGGTGTCCGAGCAGTAAATATATTTACCGTCGAGTAAGCAAGTGCATGAAATTTTTCATGCCCACGAGGGGCATGAAAACGCCCGAAAACCCCCTTGGCGACCCCCGGACCGGCCGGACCGGACCCTCCCGCCCGACCAGGCGTCCCGTCAGTCGTCCAGGAAGAAGTTGTGCTGCTCAGCAGCCTGCTCGTACCCCTCCAGCCGTACCTGGGTCCGCTCCGGATTGGCGTCCGCCATCGCCTGCAGCACGGCCGCCGACAGCACACCCGGAGCCGCGTACGAGTCGAACACCAACCGCGACCCCGTCGCCGCCGTCAGCGCCACATCGGCCTCCTCCACCAGCGGCCCGAACGTCAGGTCCGTGATCAGCGCGACCCGCAGACCGGCCCGCCGGGCCGCCCGCATCGCCGACAGCGTCTCGTGGGCGTGCCGCGGCATCGCGAACGCCAGCACCCACGTCCCACCCGCCTCCCGGGACTGCAACAGCGCGTCATAGGCCACGCTCCCGCCACGCGTCACCAGCCGCACGTCCGGGTGGATACGGCGCGCCGCGTACGCGAAGTACTCCGCCAGCGACACCGAGATACGCAGACCCAGGATCGTCAAGGGCACGGAACCGGCCAGCTCACGCCCCACGTCGAGGATCTGGCCCGGATCGGCGACCAGGCGGCGCAACTGCTCCAGATTCTCGATCTCGGCGTCGATCGCCGCCTGCAGCTCGTTGCGGCGGATCTCCTCCCGCGTCTCCGGCGCACCCGCCACCGCACTCAGCGCGATCGGCTGCAGAGCCTCCCGCAGCGCCGGGAACCCGCTGTACCCCAAGGACGTCGCGAACCGCGTCACCGACGGCTGGCTGACGCCCACCCGCTCGGCGAGGTCCGTGATCGACAGGAACGCCGCCTCGGTCAGGTGGTCGGTCATGTACTGGGCGATGCGGCGCTGGGCCGGCGACAGCCGGTGCCCGCCGAAGAGCGCCATGACCCGGTCCATGGGCACCGCGGAGGCCGGACCCTCCGCGGAGGACCGCTCGCCCGGCTGAATCGCAGCCGCCTGCGCCCGTGCCTGCTGCCCTGATGGCACCGGTGTGCCTCCTTCTCGTCCCGATTGCGCTCAACATAGCTCAACCCGCCCCGCCGCCCCCGGGCCCACCGATGTGCGCGACGCGGCCGCTCGGGAGCATGCTGGCTGTGTGCCCCCGGCGCCGCACCGGCAGCGGCGCCGCGCCGCCGGACCCTCCCGCTGAGTGAGGCTGGGACATGCCAGGGAAATCGCACAGCAACGGCCCCGGGACCGCCACCGGCCCGCCGGACGAACTGGCCCTGGAGCTGGCCCACGCCACGGTGGGCGCCGTCGAGGCCACCGGCGGCTTCGCCGGCGGCGTCTACCTGCGCACCGACACCCCCGAGCTCCTGCGGCTCGCCGCCCTCGCCGGCCTGCCCGTCCAGCTGTTCCACCCCTGGTGGAACATGCACGTCAACCGCCCCTTCCCGGTCGCCGACGCCTACCGCTCCGGCTCCGCCATCCACCTCGCCGACGCCGAGGACGCCATGCGCCGCTACCCCCAGCTCATGGCCGGCCTGCCCTTCCCCTTCGGCTCCCTGAACGAACCGGTCACCGACGGCTCCGACTGCTACGGCGTCCTCGTCGTGATCCGCGCCGCCACCCCCGGACGCCCCGTCGAAACCGCCGACCGCCGCCGCATACGGCAGACCGCGCACACCCTCGCCACCCGCCTCACCGCCCTCGCCACCCGCACCCCCGTCACCTGGACCGGCCCGCCCCTCAACGTCCAGCTCCCCGCCCGCACCACCCCACCCGTCCGCGGCGGCCGGTTCCACTGGGACCGCGCCACCGGCGCCCTCACCCTCGACGACACGCTCCAGACCCTGCTCGCCGCCGGCCGGGACCCCGACCGGGGCCGGCACCCGGCGACACGCGCCCACCCCGCCCCGCTTCGCCTCACCGGCCTCGACGACCTCGCCTCCGTACTGGCACCGGAGGACCGGTACGGCCTGTGGACCGTGGCCCGCCAGGTCACCGAAGCCGACGGCCCCCTCACCCGCCGCATCTGGCTGCGCGCCCCCGACGGCCGCCCCTGCCTCCTGGAACTCTCCGGCGGCGCCGGACACCTGCACGGAACCCTCGTCGAACCCGGCGCCGGCCCCGTCGTCGCCACCGCGGCCGACCGGCTGCCCAGCGGGGTCTGCTCACTCGACCGGCTCGGACGGATCACCTTCGTCAGCCGCACCGCCGAGACCCTCCTCGGCCGCGGCAGGCCCGAACTCGTCGGACGAACCCTGTGGGACGCCCTGCCCTGGTTCGGACGACCCGCCTACGAGGACCACTTCCGCGCCGCCCTCCTCTCCGACGAACCCGTCCACTTCCCCGCCCAACGCGACCCCGACGCCTGGCTGTCCGTCTCCCTCTACCCCGGCCACGAAGGCGTCACCATGACCCTCACGGCCTCCGACCAGCCCGCCTACACACCCGGCTCCCTCGTCGCCCCCGGCGCCGGACTCGGCTCCCCGGCCGACCGCGCCTCCGTGCTCTACCGCCCCGTCGCCCTCGCCATCGCGCTCACCGAGGCCGTCACCGCCCGCCAGGTGTCCGCCGTCGTCACCGAGGAACTCCTGCCCGCGTTCGGCGGCCGCCAGCTGGCGATCTACCTCCTCAACGAACGCAAGCTCCACCTCGCCTGGGAGACCGGATTCCCCCAGGGCTTCCTCGACCGATTCGACGGAGTCGGCCTCGACGCCCGGCTCCCCGGCGTGGAGACCCTCACCACCGGCCGCCCCATCTTCTTCGAATCCATGCAACACCTGGCCGCCGCCTACCCCGGCATCCCCATGGACGCCCACGTCGGCGCCCGCGCCTTCCTGCCCCTCATCGCCTCCGGCCGCCCCGTCGGCTCCTGCATCCTCGGCTTCGACCAGCCCCGCGGCTTCAGCCCCGAGGAACGCACCGTCCTCACCGCCCTCGCCGGCCTCATCGCCCAGGCCCTCCAGCGCGCCCGGCGCTACGACTCCGAAGCCGCCCTCGCCCGCGGCCTCCAGTCCGCCCTGCTGCCGCACCGGCTGCCGGCACTCCCCGGCGTCGACACCGCGGGCCGCTACCTCCCCGGCACCCAGGGCATGGAAGTCGGCGGCGACTGGTACGACGTCATCGACACCGGCCGCGGCATCGCCCTCGTCATCGGCGACGTCCAGGGACACGGCGTCGCGGCCGCCGCCACCATGGGCCAGCTCCGCAGCGCCGTACGGGCCTTCGCCCTCAGCGGCCACGACCCCGAAGAAGTGATGAGCGGAACCAACCGGCTCCTCATCGACCTCGACGCCGGCCAGTTCGCCACCTGCTGCTACATCCTCCTCGACACCGCTGCCGGCACCACCCACGCCGTACGCGCCGGACACCTCCCGCCCCTGCTGCGTCACCCGGACGGCACAACCGACGTCGTCGACCTCCCCGGCGGCGTCGTCCTCGGAGTCGACGCCGAAGCCACCTACCCCGTCACCCCCCTGCGGCTCGTCCCCGGCGACGTCCTCGCCCTGTACACCGACGGACTCGTCGAAGAACCCGGCACCGACATCGACCTGGGCATCGAGCGGCTGCGCCGCGCCCTCGCCGCCGTCGGCACCGGCCCGCTCGCCGAAACCGCCGAAGGCCTCATCCGCGAGGCCGGCGCGGGCGACCGGCCCGACGACATCGCCCTGCTGCTCGCCGCCCGCACACCCGACGACGCCCCGGGCCCGCCCCGGACGGGGTGAGCGCGGTTGTGCCGCACGGAGCGCCGACCGACCATGAGGAGACGGAGAAGGCAGGTGCCATGAGCGCGGTGCACGCGGCCGAGGGTGCCGACTTCCGCGGCCCCCTCGACGTCACGAAAGCGGCCACGGCCGTCCTCGACGCCGACGGAACCGTCGTCGGCTGGGGACCGGCCGCCCACGCCCTGCTGGGCTACCCGCCCGACGAAGCCGTCGGCAGCCCCATCGGCACCTTCATCGTCGACCGCCCCGGCGAGTACGACATGGCCACCCCCCTGCCCGGCGCCGCCCAGGCCCGGCGCCAGGTCGTCCACATGCGCCGCCGCGACGGCCACATCGTCCGCGTCGCCACGGCAACCCTCCCGCTGTCCCACACCGGCAAGGGCCCCGCCCGGCTGCTCGCCATCGCCGACGCCGACGAGACGGAACGCTGGGAAGCCCTCCAGTCCATGCTCCGCGGACTCGCCACCCAGTCACCCGTCGGCCTCGCCATCTACGACACCGACCTGCGCGTCGTATGGACCAACCACGCCCTCTACGAGGAAATGGGCACCCTCCAGTACGCGGGCCTCGGCCCCGACGAGATGGTCACCCACGGCCAGGTCCTCTCCGACGGCCACCCGGCCACCCTGACCGAGGCCATGCAGCGGGTCCTCGACACCGGCGACACCGTCATCGAACTCCACTACAGCGGCCGCCCGCCCGCCGACCCCGAACACGACCACGTCTGGTCCTGCTCCTACTACCGGCTCCAGGACGGCAACGGCCGCGTACTCGGCGTGTGCGAGGAGACCGTCGACGTCACCGACCGCTACCTCGCCCAGCAGCGCCTCGACCTCCTCGTCCGCGCCGGCCGCCGGGTCGGCACCTCCCTCGACATGACCCGCACCGCACAGGAACTCTCGTCCGTCGCCGTACCGCAGTTCGCCGACGGCGTCACCGTCGACCTCATCGACATCGTCCTCGAAGGCGACCAGCCCGCCCCCGGCAGCACGAGCACCCGCGTCGTACGCGTCTGGGAAGGCCCCGCCCCCGACACCACACCCCAGGTGATCGACCACCCGGCGGACTCGCTCCAGGCCCGCTGCCTGGCCGCGGGACGCCCCGTGCTCGAGAACCCCGCACACGACGGCCCCGCGCACTCCCGCCTCGCCGTCCCCCTGCGCACCGACGGCGCCTCGCTGGGCGTTGTCACCTTCCGCCGGGACCACCACCCCGACCCGTTCGAGGACGACGACGTACCCCTCGCCGACGAACTCGTCGCCCGCGCCGCCGTCTGCATCGACAACGCCCGCCGCTACACCCGCGAACACGCCGCCGCCCTCACCCTCCAGCGCAGCCTGCTGCCCCGCAAACTGCCCCGCCTCACCGGCGTCGACGTCGCCCACCGCTACCTGCCCGCCGACAGCAGCGCCGGCGTCGGCGGCGACTGGTACGACGTCATCGCCCTCTCCGGCACCCGCGTCGGCCTCGTCGTCGGCGACGTCGTCGGCCACGGCGTACGCGCCGCCGCCACCATGGGCCGCATCCGCACCAGCGTCCGCGCCCTCGCCCGTCTCGACCTCCCGCCCGACGAACTCCTCACCCGCCTCGACGAACTCATCACCCAGGACGCCCACGAACAGACCGCCGTCCAGGCCGAGCCCGACGACCCCGCGCTCGGCGTCACCTGCCTCTACGCCGTGTACGACCCGGTCACCGGCCGGTGCAGCATGGCCCGCGCCGGCAGCCCCCTGCCCTCCGTCGTCGACCCCACGACCGGAGAGATCACCCACCCCGACGTACCCGCCGGACCACCGCTGGGCCTCGGCGGCCTGCCCTTCGAAAGCGCCGAGTTCACCCTTGCCGAAGGCAGCCTCATGGCCCTCTTCACCGACGGACTCGTCCAGGGCAGGGACCGGGACCGGGACACGGAACTCGACGCCCTGCACACCGTCCTCGCCGAACACCGGCTCCCCCTGGAAGAGCTGTGCGACCGCGTCGTCACCACCCTCCTCCCCGGCCCCGTCGACGACGACGCCGCACTCCTCCTCGTCCGCACCCGCACCCTCGACAGCCACGAAGTGGCCGCCTGGGACCTCACCGGCGAACCCGAAGTCGTCGGCCGCGCCCGCGCCCTGGCCACCGGGCAGGTCGACGCCTGGGGACTCGACGGCGAACTGTCCTTCACCACCGAACTCGTGGTCAGCGAACTCGTCACCAACGCCATCCGGTACGCCTCCGGACCCATCCAGCTCCGCCTCATCCGCGACCGCGCACTGATCTGCGAAGTCTCCGACACCGGCCACACCTCACCCAACCTCCGCCGGGCGGCCGGCGACGACGAAGGCGGCCGCGGCCTGTTCCTCATCGCCCAGATGACCCAGCAGTGGGGCACCCGCTACACCCCCACCGGCAAGACCATCTGGGCCGAACAACCCATCCCACCCTGACGTTTGCACCCACACCCACCCGGAAACACGGTGAATCCCCAGCGGCCGTAGCGTCACACCGACGAGGAGGACCCGTTGCGCCTCTACCACAGCCGCCCCACCGACCCCGGCCACCGCCGCCGGCGCCACGGCCGGGGCTTCCGCTACCTCGACCCCTCCGGCAACCCCCTGCGCGACCCGGCCGAAACCGCCCGCATCAAAGCCCTCGTCATCCCCCCGGCCTGGCAGGACGTGTGGATCTGCACCCGTGCCAACGGCCACCTGCAAGCCGTCGGCACCGACACCGCCGGCCGCCGCCAGTACCTCTACCACCCGCAGTTCCGCGCCGAACAGGAACAGGCCAAACACGAACACGTCCTGGACATCGCCGAACGGCTCCCCGACGTACGCCAAGCCGTCGACGCCCACCTCGGCGACCGCGGCCTCACCCGCCGGCGCGTTCTCGCCACCGCCGTACGCCTTCTCGACCTCGGCTTCTTCCGCATCGGCAGCGACCGCTACACCGAAGTCAACAGCAGCTACGGCCTGACCACCCTCCTGCGGGAACACTCCCACTGCCAGGCCGGCGCCGTCGTCTTCACCTATCCCGGCAAGCACGGCAGGGAACTCGTCCAGACCGTCGCCGACCCACCGACCTGCCGCAGCCTCACCGCCCTGCTCCGCCGCCGCGGCGGCGGCGGCGACCGGCTGTTCGCCTACTGGGAACGCCCCGCCTGGCAGGACGTCACCGGCGCCGACGTCAACGCCTACCTCAAGGAACAGGCCGGCGTCGAGATCACCGCCAAGGACTTCCGCACCTGGCACGCCACCGTCATGGCGGCCGTCGCGCTCGCCGTCTCCCAGCCCGTCGCACGCAGCGAGAGCGCCCGCAAACGCGCCATCGCCCGGGCCGCGCACGAAGTCGCCGGATACCTCGGCAACACCCCCGCCGTCTGCCGTGCCTCCTACATCAACCCCCGCGTGATCGAACTCTACGAGGAAGGCGTCACCGTCGCCGCCACACTGCCCCGCCTCGGTGACGAGGGCGTCTACGGCGTCCCCGCCACCCAGGGACCGACCGAACGCGCCGTACTGCACATGATCCGCACCGGACGCCCGCCCGGAAAGACCTGACTCACGGCCACGACGGCTCCCTGCGCGGCACCACCACCAGCTCCGACACCGCACTGCCCGCCGGCACCGACAACGCGTACAGCACCGTGTCCGCCACGATGTCCGGGCTCTGCAGCATCGACACATCGGCGTCCGGGAACCGCTCCAGGATGAACGGCGTCTCCATACCGCCCGCGATGACCCCCGTCACCCCGATGCCCGGACAGTCCCGCTGCGCCTCCTTGAACAACGTGTGCGTGAAGGCCCGCAGCCCCGACTTGCCCGCCGAGTACGGGCCCGCCTCCGTCCACGTCCGGTTCGACGCCGTCGACAGGATGTTCACGATGTGACCGCCACCCCTGGCCACCATCCGGCGGTACGCCTCCAGGCACAGGTACATCGGCCCCAGCAGGTTCGTGGTGACCACCCGGGTCACCTCCTCCGCCGTCAGGTGCTCGATCGGCTTCGAGACGTCCACCGCGGCGTTGTTCACCAGCACGTCCACCGCCTGACCGTCCCGCTCCAGCTCCCGGAACACCTCCCCGACGGCCCGCGCGTCCCGCACGTCCAGCTCCACGAACCGGGCGTCCCGCCCCTCCACGGCCAGCTCGTCGCACAGCTCCCGCGCCTGCTCCTTGCGCACGTCCGCCACCAGCACGGACGCGCCCGCACCGGCCAGCCTCCGGGTGATCGAAGCACCCAGCCCACGCGCCCCACCCGTCACCAGCGCCTGCTTGCCCCGAAGAACGCCGTCCATCCTCCGCACCTCCATGTGCTGCTCACGGCCTGAACCTCCACTGTGGCCTGCGCCACTACGCAAAGCACCTCGGCCAGTCACTGTGAGCAAGCGCACCAGAAGTACGAAAGCGCAGCTCAGCACCCCCGCAACCACCGAAACCACCCGTCGGCGGACCCCTCACGGGGCCGCTTCCCCCCAACCCTTCTGCCACCATGGTCGACGCCGCCGGAACGCCTCCCACGAGGCCCGCGGCAGCAGACCGATACCGGTGGACCGGCCGTGCAGCGCAGCAAGAGCCCCCATCTCCGCCGTGTTCCGCCATCCGAGTCCCCCGGTCAACCGTGTCTCTTTCCTCTCCCCACTCCCCGTGGCGCTCCCTGACGTACCGCAGCATGCGCTGGTGGTCCCTCGCCAACCTGGTGTCCAACGCCGGCACCTGGATGCAGCTCACCGTCCAGAACCTGCTGGTCCTGCAGATCACCGGCTCCGCCGCCGCCACCGGCCTGTCCCTCTCCGTCCAGGCCGCGCCCGGCCTCCTCATGGGCGTCGCCGGCGGCGCCGCCGTCGACCGCTGGCCCCGCAAGCTCACCGCCGCCGTCAGCCAGGCCCTGCTCGGCACCGTCGCCTTCACCACGGCGCTCCTCATCGCCTTCGACCAGCTCAACCTGCCGGCCCTCATGGCCCTCGCCGCCGTCACCGGCCTCATCGCCACCGTCGACGGGCCCGCCTGCTCCCTGCTCGGCAACGACCTCGTCCGCGCCGAGGACGTGCCGTCCGCCATCGGCGTCGGGTCCCTCGTCAGCAACGCCGGCCGGCTCGCCGGCACCGGACTCGCGGGCCTCGCCGTCGGCGTCTTCGGCACGGGCGCCGCGTACGTCGCCAACGGCGTCTCGTTCCTGTTCGTCGCCGCCGTCATCCCGTTCCTGCGCCCCGTGACGCACACCGTCACCCGCAAGGCCGCACCCGCCGACACCGACGACGACATGTCCGTCCGCGAGGGCCTGCGCTTCTTCGCCCGCCGCCCCCGGCTCGTCGCCCTCGCCGGCATCACCGGCATCAGCGCCATCTTCGGCCGCAACTACGGGCTCACCCTCGCCGTCCTCGTCACCGGACCCCTCGCCGGAGGCGCCGGCTCCTTCGGTACGGTCTCCACCGTCCTGGCCGTCGGCGGCATCATCGGCGCCGTCCTCGGCGCACGGCTCCGCAAGCCCTCCGTACGCCTCGTCGGCACCCTCGCCGCCGCCGGCGCGCTGCTCCAGGTAGTCGCCGGGCTCTCACCGTCCCTCGCGGTCCTGCTGATCCTCGTCCTGCCCATGGCCGTCGTCGAGTCGGTCTCCGACACCGCCGGCACGACCGTCCTCCAGACCGACCCGCCCGCCGAGATGCGGGGCCGCGTCCTGGGCGTCTGGGGCAGCATCAAGACCGTCTGGGGCCTGGCGGGCCCGCCCGCGCTCGGCCTCCTCATGGAGCTCGCGGGCGCCCGCGGCGCGCTCGTCGCCGGCGGCCTGCTCATCGCGGGCGCGATCGGGGCGGGCCACCTCCTGCGCCGCCGCGCTCCCACCCCCGTGCTGACGCCCGTCCCCGCGCCCCGCCCGGCGCTCTCCACCGCCGCGTAACGGCCCACGCCCCGCACCCGGCGACGTACCCGGGGCGGGGCCGTGCCCCCCACCGTCCCGCAGCCGGCATCCGGCCGGGGTGGGGCCGTGCAGGGTCGCCCCCGCAGGGGACCGGCGGCGTTACCGGGGCTCCCCTTACGCGTAACCCGAGGCCGCCGGCCCCGAGGAGGCGAGCCCGGAGGGGCCACGCCCCACCCCCACCGGCAGCCCACCGAGCTGCACCGGAGCGAACCGAGCACAGGCACCGCCCCAGTCCCGTTGTGCCCACCCGTCCCGCCCTGCGGGACGATTGCCCACAACGGGGGGAGCGGCCCTGCGGGACGATTGCCCACAACGGGGGGTGGGGAGCCGCTCCGCGGGACGATTGCCCACAACGGGTGGGTGGGAGCCCGGCGGGCGCGGGTTACCGGCCCGGGGGGCGGATGGGGGTGGCGGCTTCGGCGGCACGGCGGGCGAGGAGCGTGGTGGAGCGGCCGTCGAGGTACGGGAGCACCACCGCCTGGCCGCCCCAGGTGTGCAGCACCTCCGCCTCCGGCAGGTCCTCCGCCGAGTAGTCGCCGCCCTTCACCCACACGTCCGGCCGCAGCCGGCCCAGCAGCTCCGCTGGGGTGTCCCCGTCGAAGACGGCGACCGCGTCGACACTGCCGAGGCCCGCGAGCACCCGCACCCGGTCGGGGAGCGGGTTCAGGGGCCGGCCGGGGCCCTTGAGCCGTTCGACGGACTCGTCGGAGTTGACGCACACGATGAGGCAGTCACCGATCCGGCGGGCGCTCTCCAGCAGGCCCACGTGCCCGGCGTGCAGCAGGTCGAAGCAGCCGCCGGTGGCGACCACCGTCCCGCCCCGCGCCCGGACCTGCTCGGCCAGCACGAACGGATCGGCGGCGTCCGGCGCTTCCCGGGGCGTGACCGGGAGCGGCGTGCGCCAGAGCGACGGATTGCCCGCGCCGCCCGCGGCGACGAACGCGGCCGCCTCGGCGACCGCCCGCTGCACCGCCTCCTCGGGCAGGGCGCCGTCGGCCAGCGCTGCGGCCGTCGCGGCGGCGAAGCAGTCGCCCGCGCCGCACGCGTCGCCGTCGGCCCGGTAGGGCACGGGGACGAGCATGGGCGTCATGGCGCCCGGCCGGGTCAGCAGGACGCCCCGTTCGCCGAGGGTCACGGCGACGGCCGCCACGCCCCAGCGTTCGGCGAGGTCGGCGCCGCGCTCGGCGAACGCGCGCAGCGAGTCGTCGCCGCCGCGGCACAGGGCCATCGTCTCGGCGGCGTTGGGCGTGACGATCCGCGAGCCGGGCACGGGCGCGTCGCCCTTGAGGTGCGGGTCCCACACGACGGGCACCTTGGGCGCGACGGCGGCCAGGTGTGCGCGTACGGCGCCGGCGGTGTGCCGCCCGTAGTCGGCGACGAGCACGGCGTGGGCCTGTTCGAGGGTGTCGCGCACCGCCGCGTCCGGCTCGCCGGGGTCGCCGCCGCCGCGGTCGATCCGTACCAGGGGGCGGCCACCGGCGAGCACCCGGGTCTTGACGGGCAGCGTGCCGTTCAGCGGAAGTTCCACGACCCGTACCCGGCCGCGCAGCGAGCGGCGCACGGCCTCGCTGGCCGGGTCGTCGCCCAGCGCGGTCACCAGGACCACGTCCCGCCCGCCGTGGGTGGCGAGCGTGGCGGCCAGTCCGGCGCCGCCGGGGCGGCGCTGGTCTCCGGTGACGTCGACGACGGGTGCCGGGGCGTCCGGCGCGAGCCGGGTGGAGACGCCTTGGATGTCCTCGTCCAGCAGGACGTCACCGACCACGACCAGGGGCTTGTACGCGCTCATGACATCCTCCGCCGGGCCGCGACGGGCGCCGCCGCGCCCGCCGCACGAGCGGGCCGCCCCGCCGTCGCGTCAACTGTCGTGGCCACCGCCGCGTCGAAGGACTCGCACAGCAGGTGAACGGCCACGAGATGGGTTTCCTGAACGGTCGCGGTCGAGCCGGCGTCGACGCAGCAGGCCTCGTCGGCCGCCTCGGCGAGCGGGTTGGGCCGCGACCCGGTCAGCGCCCAGACCCGCAGCCCGGCCCGCCGGGCGGTCATGGCCGCCGCGATCAGGTTGGCGCTGTGGCCGGAGGTGGACAACAGGACCAGCACGTCACCGGGGCGGCCGTGCGCGGCGACCTGCCGGGCGTACACCTGGTCGAAACCGTAGTCGTTGCCGATGGCCGTCACGCTGGACGTCTCGGCGTGGAGGGAGATGGCCGAGAACGCGGGCCGTTCCCGCTGGTAGCGGCCGACCAGTTCGGCGGTGAGGTGCTGGGCCTGCGCCGCGCTGCCGCCGTTGCCGGCGGCCAGCAGCCGGCCGCCGACCGGGAGGACGGCGGCGAGGTGGCCGCCCCACTCCGTGATCCGGTCCAGGTGGTCGTGCCGGAACCGGGCGAGCGCGTCCTGAAGCGCCCGGCAGTGCTCGTGCGCCGCTTCGAGGGTGGGGGGGGCGAGGGGATCGGTCATGGCGTTCGGGCGTACCACGTCCCCGGGAACCCCCGGGGACGGCGGCGGAGCCCGCACCTCCTTCGGTCTTCGTCGTAACCGTGGACCGGGGCCGCGTCACCGTGGACCGGTGCCGTGGCCCGGACCGGGCGGGATCAGGCCACGCCCGTCACGGCGTGCCGGGCGGCGAGCACCGCGGCGTACTCCTTCTCGGTGGCCGCGGCGACCTCCGCCCAGCCGTACCGGCTGAGCACCCTGCGACGGCCGGCCGCGCCGCACGCGGCCCGCTGCGCCGGGTCGGCGAGCAGTTCCCCCACCGCGCGGGCCAGCGCGTCGGGGTCGCGGGGCGGCACCAGCCGCCCGGTGACCGGGTCGGCGACGGTGTCGAGCTGGCCGCCCACCGCACTGGCCACGACGGGCCGCCCGCACGCCATCGCCTCCAGCGGCACGATGCCGAACGGCTCGTAGTCCGCCGGGCACAGCACCACGTCGGCGCTGCGCAGCAGCGGCGCCACCTCCTCGGGCGGTACGCCCCCGGCGAAGTGGACCCGGCTCGCGACCCCGGCCACCCGGGCGATCTCCCGCAGCCGGCGCACCTCCGGGTCCTCGTCGAGCCGCTCGGGCGGCGGGCCGCCCACGACGAGCAGTTCGGTGTCGGGCAGCCGGGTCAGCGCGGTGATGGACACCGCCGCGCCCTTGCGGGGCACCAGCCGGCCCAGCTGGAGCAGCCGGTACCGCAGGCCGCCGTCCCGGTCGGCGGCCGGCCCGTCGGGGGTGAACTGTCCGGTGTCCACACCGCACGGCACCACGCCGACCTTGTCGGCCGGTATCCGCATCCGGCTCAGCTCGTACACCTCGTCGTGGCAGGTGGCGATCACCCGGTCGCAGCCGAGGCCGACCTCCCGCTCGCGGTCGACACGCTCCGCCGGGCTGGTGTCGGCGTGCTTCTGGTGACGGCGCTTCACCGTGCCCAGCGCGTGATAGGTGTGCACGAACGGCAGCCGCGCCTCCCGGGCGGCCCGCAGCGTGGCGACGCCGGACATCCAGTAGTGCGAGTGCACCAGGTCGGGCGGGCGGGCCCGCCACTCGCCGGCCATCCAGCGGCCGAACTCCGCCATGTACGGCAGGAGCGCGTCCTTCGGGATGGGCTCGGGCGGCCCGGCGGGCACGTGGAGCACCTCGACCCCGGGCCGCAGCGCGACCCGGTCGGGCAGGTCCCGCGTGTCGCGACGGGTGAAGACGGTGACGCGGTGGCCACGGTCGGCGAGGGCGCTCGCGAGGCGGGCGACGTGCACGTTCTGCCCGCCGGCGTCGACCCCGCCCAGCGCGGCGAGGGGGCTCGCGTGCTCGGACACCAGGGCGACGGACAGCCGGTTCCCGTTCCCGTCTCCGGGCCCGGCGCCGACGACGTCACCGGCACCGAGTCCCCTCGCCTCCGCGTCCAGCACTTCCAGGACTTCGGCCTCCGTGTCGATGTCACCGACATCACCGACTTCACCGATTCCGCCGACGTCACCGGCCGCGGTGCGATCGGGTTCCAGGGGATCGAGCGATGTCATGCGCGCACCTCCGTCATCACGCGCTCCCAGTCGTCCAGGAAGCGTTTGAGCCCGTACCGTTCGAGCGCCGCCTGGCGCGCCCGCGCGCCGTCCGAAGCGGCGGCCTCCGGCTCGTTCAGGTAGTGCCGGGCGGCCCGGGCGAGGACTTCGGGCCGGGTGGACAGCGTCCCGGCGCCCGCGGGCACCGCCTCGATCGCCTCCGTGGTCGCCAGCGCCACGACCGGCATGCCCAGGTGCATGGCCTCCAGCAGCGACAGGCCGAGCGACGTCCAGCGGACGGGATGCAGGTAGAGCCGCCGTTCCGCCATCGCCGCGTGCAGGTCCCGCTGCGGCAGGTCGGCGCTCCGGCAGCGGTCCTCCGGGATGCCGAGGTGCGCGGCGAGCCCCTCGGTGCGCATCCCGAACACGTCCAGGGGCGCCGCCTCCGACAGCGCGGGCAGCAGGTCCGTACCGGTGTGACGGCCGCGCCGCACCGGTTCGTTGACCACGATCGCCGCCCGTGCGAGCCGCCCGGTGTACTGGTGTCCCGGATCGACGATGCCGTGCTCGATCACCTCGGTCCGCGTCGCACCGTTGTCCCAGAACAGCCGGTTGAAGTGCGTGACGTGGACCAGCGTCAGATCGTCACGGTCCGCGCAGGGGTGCCGGGTGGCGGGGACGTTCCCGTCGGGCGCGTTGTGCTCCAGGTACACCGCCGGTACGTCCCGGCCGGGACGGCGTCCTCCCAGCCAGCGTTCGGCCAGGTCGAGTTCGTGGGGACGCTGGAGGACCACCAGGTCCACCGGCTCCTCGCGCAGCTCCTCGGGCGTCACCTCCCGTACCGAGTCGGGCCAGCTGAAGGTCCGGGCCCGGCCCAGCCCGTCGGGGCCCCGGTCGGGCGTCACGGGCACCAGGTAGGTGTGGGGCCCCTGCACGAACGCCGTCGTCCAGGACCCGTGCACATGCCACAGCAGGATGTTCATCGGCCGTCTCCTCCCGTCACCGCGACGCGTCGTCGGTGTCGTCGGACCGGAAGAAGTCGCCGCGCCGGACCGCGTACGGGCCGATGGCCAGCAGGTCGACGGGGGAGGAGCCGAAGCACTCCAGGGCGTCGCGCGGGTCGTCCACCATGGGCCGACCGGCCGTGTTGAGGCTCGTGTTGACGACCACCGGCAGCCCGGTGCGCCGCTCGAACTCGGTCAGCATCCGTGCGACCAGCGGCTCCGCCCGCCGGTCCACCGTCTGGATCCGCGCCGTGCCGTCGACGTGCACCACCGCCGGGATCCGCTCCCGCCACTCGGGCGCCACGTCGTGCACGAACAGCATGTACGGGCTCGGCGTCACACCGTCGAAGATTTCGCCCGCCCGCTCCGCGAGCACCATCGGCGCCACCGGCCGGAACTGCTCGCGCCCCTTGACGTCGTTGAGGCGCTCCAGATTGCCCGCGTGCCCGGGGTGAGCCAGCAGCGAGCGGTGCCCCAGCGCCCTCGGCCCGAACTCCGAACGCCCCTGGAACCAGGCCACGATCGCGTTGTCCGCCAGCGCCTCCGCCACCGTCTCCGCGATGTCGGCCGGCCGGTCGAACGGCACCGCCGCCGTCTTCAGCCACGCGCCCAGCTCCGCGTCGGACCAGTCGCGCCCCAGGTCAGCGCCGCGCATCGGGTCGGGGTCGTCCCCACCGCCCGCCGCCAGCAGCAGTGCCCCGCCGAGTGCCGTACCCGCGTCACCGGCCGCCGGCTGGACCCACACCCGGTCGAAGGGCCCCTCCCGGGCGATCCGCGCATTGGCCACACAGTTGAGGGCCACACCCCCGGCCAGGGTGAGCAGTCCGTCGTGGGTCTGCCCGTGCAGCCAGCGCACCAGGTCCAGCAGCGTCTCCTCCAGCACGGCCTGCGCGCTGGCGGCGGTGTCCGCGTGGTCCTGCGTCCACGCCTCGTCCGGGCGGCGGCGCGGGCACAGCTCCGCCCACGGCACACCCGTCGCGTGGAACCCGCCGTCCCCGGTGGGATACACCCACCGGCGCAGCTCCGGCAGCATCCGCGGCCGGCCGTGCGAGGCGAGCGCCATCACCTTGAACTCGTCGGAGGAGCGCAGGAACCCCAGATGCTCGGTCAGTTCCTCGTAGACCAGACCCAGCGAGTGCGGCAGCTCCTGGGCGTGCAGCGCCTCCAGCCGGTCGTGGACGCGGCGCGCCGCCAGGTGCGAGGCCCGCTCGCCCCGCCCGTCGAGGACCAGCACCGACGAGGTGTCGGCGCCCTCCGCGGCGAAGGCGCCCGACGCGGCGTGCGCCATGTGGTGCGGTACGAAGCGGACGATCCCCGGGTCCAGGCCGGGCAGCGCCGCCTTCAGGAAGCCGGGCGCCTCCCGCGCGTACGTCTGGCGAAGGCCGTCCCACGGGTCGTCCAGGCCCAAGTCGGCGGCGGAGCGCGCCAGTTCCGGGTCGTACGAGTACGCCACCGCGTCCAGGTCCTGGGGACGCAGACCCGCCCGCTTCAGGCACCAGGCCGCCGCCTGCTCGGGAAGTTCCCAGGCGGAGAACGGCACCGGCCGCTTCCCGTGCTTGCGGCGGGAGAACCGCTCCTCCTCCGCGGCGGCGACGGTACGGCCGTCGATGACCAGCGCGGCGGCGGGATCGTGGAAGAGGGCGTTGATTCCGAGAATGCGCATGGGGTGCCAGGCCTTTCGGCGAGTCGGGGATACGGGGACGGACGGGCGCGCGTCAGGAACGGGCGTCCGCGTGCTCGCGGAACCAGGCGATGGTGCGCCGCAGACCCTCTTCGGCATCGATCCGCGGCTCCCACTCGAGCTTGTCGCGGGCCAGCGTGATGTCGGGGCAGCGCACGGCCGGGTCGTCCGTCGGCCGTTCGATGAAGCGGATCTCCGAACCGGAGCCGGTGAGTTCGATGACCAGCCGGGCCAGTTCCAGCATGGTGATCTCGGTCGGGTTGCCGATGTTCACCGGCCCCCGCAGCCCGTGGGCCGCCGCGGCGAGGATGCCGCGCACGGTGTCGTCGATGTAGCACAGCGACCGCGTCTGCCGCCCGTCGCCGGTGACCGTGAGCGGCTCACCGTCCAGTGCCTGGCGTACGAAGGTGGGGACGGCCCGGCCGTCGTGGCCGCGCATCCGCGGGCCGTAGGTGTTGAACAGCCGCACGATGCCGGCGTCCGTGCCGTGCACCTCGGCCTCCGCCGTGGTGAGCGCCTCGCCGAACCGCTTGGCCTCGTCGTACACGCTGCGCGGGCCGACCGGGTTCACGTTGCCCCAGTACCGTTCGTTCTGCGGGTGCTGCTGGGGGTCGCCGTACACCTCGGAGGTGGAGGCGAGCAGGAAGCGGGCGTCGGAGCGGTGCGCGAGGGCCAGCGCGTGGCGGGTGCCGAGGCTGCCGGTCTCCAGCGTGTGCAGCGGGAGCCGCAGGTAGTCGGCGGGCGACGCGGGCGACGCGAAGTGCAGCACCAGGTCCGGCGGCCGGTCCACGAAGAAGGGCTCGGAGACGTTCGCCCGGACGAGCGTGAAGCCGGGGTGGTCGAGCAGCCCGGATATGTTCTCCGGCCGTCCGGTGCTGAAGTCGTCGACGCAGGTGACGGCGGATCCCGAGTCCAGCAGCGCGTGGCACAGGTGCGAACCGACGAAGCCGGCGCCGCCGGTCACGACGGCGTGTTCCCATCTGCGTGAGAAAGCGGTGGTCATTCGTTCTCCTCCGGACAGGTGCGGAACGCGAACCTGCGACCAGGCTCTGCCGGTCGCGAGCGCGGGGCGCGGTGGTGTGCGCCGTTGGGGTGGTCACGGAGGGTCAGCGTGGGCGGTGCGGTGCGGTTCCGTGCGGGTCGGTTGCCTGCCGGTGGGTGGGGGCCGCGGCCCCTCCGGGCTCACCTCCTCGGCGCCGGCGGCCTTGGGTCACACGTAAGGGAGCCGTGTCGGCGCCGCCAACGCCTGCGGGGGCGACCCTGCACGGCCGCGGCCCGGGTCGTGTCCCGGCTGCGGGCCGGACTCACTGCGGCGCGCAGGCGATCAACCGCGGCGCGGAGGGGCCGTGCAGGGTCGCCCCCGCAGGGGATCGGCGGCGCGAAACGGTGAGAAGAGTAGGTGGGTGCCCCGCCGACCCCGAGGAGGTGAGCCCGGAGGGGCCCCGACCGTACCCACCGGCCGCAGGCTACGGGGCGACCGTCTCGCTGGTGATGAGGTCCGCGAGGGCCCGGAGGCCGCCCTCCGCGAGGGCGCGGCGCTGCTGGTCGGCGGGGGTGCCCTGCTGGAGGAGCCGGTGGACCAGCGAGGTGACCTCGCGGGTGTCGCCGGCGTCGTCGAGCGCGGGCGTGACGTGGTCCAGCAGCATGACGAGGACGTCGCCGGCCCGGCGGGCCTTGCCGGTCGGGTCGACGAGCAGGCCGCTGAGGCCGTGCCGGGCGGCGTGCCAGTTCGCGGCCTGGAGCAGCTCCGGCGTGCAGTTCGGCAGCGGCAGGCCCGCCTTCTCGTCCCGGATGGCCGTGGCGATCAGGCCCCGGACGATTCCGGCGAACATGACCGCCGTGTCCGCGCGCAGCTGCACGTCCGCGCAGCGCACTTCGACCGTGGGGTACTTGTCGGACAGCCTGGCCTGCCAGTAGAGCTGGCCGGTGTCGGTGATGATGCCGGTGTCGAGGAGCGACTGCACCCTCGTCTCGTGGTCCACGAGCGAGGTGAAGCGGGGTGGCGGTCCGCTGACCGGCCAGCGTCCGAAGATCACCGTGCGCCAGCTGGCGAAGCCGGTGTCGTTGCCGTCCCACAGGGGTGAGTTGGCCGACATGGCGACGAGGACGGGGAGCCATACCCGGATCCGGCTGAGGACGGCGACGCCCATCTCGCGGTCGGGCACGGCAGCGTGCACGTGCATGCCGTTGACGAGCTGTTCGGCCACCAGCTGGGGGGCCTGGGAGCGCATCGCGAGGTAGCGGGCCTTCTGGGTGACCGGTACGGGGGCGATCTCCCGGTACGGAGCGGTTGCGCAGGCGGCGATCCGGCAGCCGTTCTTCTCCGCCGCCGTGCCGAGGGCGTGCCGCAGCCGCAGCAGGTGGCCGCCGACCTCCTCGAGGTCGGTGCACACGGGTGTGGCGACCTCGACCTGGGCCTGGAGCAGCTCGGACTGGACCTCGGCGTCGTCGACGATCGGTTCCAGGCCGGCCGCGGTGCGGACCTGGTCGGCGAGCGGCACCGGCAGGCAGGTGTCCTGATCGAGCAGCAGGTACTCTTCCTCGACCCCAATGGTGATCATGTCGACCCGGGTACCCTCGGAACGCTCGGATGAATCGGACATGGCGGTGGCCCGTCAGCTCGTGCGGCCGGTGGGGGCGGAGGCGGTGGGGCTGGTCATGGCCTCGGCACCTCCGGGTGGTCGAGCAGGGCCTTCAGGACGTCGTCGGGCCCGATACGCAGCAGCTGGGGGTCCGGGTCCTGTCCGTGCGGGTCGCCGGGTGGCCCCGGGTGCCACAGCACCACGTGCCGCGTACCCGGTGGCGGCCCCCACAATCCGGGTGCGACGGGCCCGAAGAGGGTGACGGACGGGGTGCCGTACGCCACGGCGAGGTGGGCGATGCCGGTGTCGCCGCTCACCACGGCCGAGGCCCCGGCGAACAGCGCGCCCAGCCGGTCGAAGGGCAGGCCGCCCCGGAAGGCGCGGACGCCGTCCGTGCGGGCGGCGTCCAGGACCCGGTCCAGCAGCTCGTCCTCGCCGGGCCCGCCGGTCAGCGCCACGCGGTGGCCGCGCTGCCGCAGGGCCCGTACGACCGCCGCGTACCGTTCGGCGGGCCAGCGGCGCGCCCCGGAGTCGGCGCCGGGGTGCACCACGACCGCGCCGGGGGCGGGGGAGGGGGTCGCGGGTGCGGGCAGGCGCAGGTCGCTGGGGTCGGCGGGGATGCCGTACCAGGTGAGGAGCCGGCACCAGCGGGCGCGTTCGTGTTCGTCGGCGGTCCACGCGGGTCCCTGGATCTCCGGGGTGCGGGGGTGTGCGAAGGCGAGGAGCCGTCCGGGTCGCAGCCGTTGCAGGAGCCGGTGGCTGGGCGGACCGTTGCCGTGCAGGTCGACCGCGACCTCGGGCGGGGGGCCCGTCCAGTCCAGGTGGGCGGGTACGGCGCGACCGGGCGCGGACGCGGGCAGGAGCCGGTCGACGGCGCCGGAGGCGTTCGCGGGTGCGGCCAGCTGTTCCGGCGCGGCGAGGACGATCTCGTAGGCGGGGTGGGCCCGCCGCAGGGCGCGGAGGGCGGGGATCCCGGCCAGCAGGTCACCGAGTCCGAGCGCCCGCAGCACGAGCAGCCGCGGTCTCACGCGCCGCCCTTCAGGAGTTTCTCCACGGCGGCGGCCACGTCCTCGCCGGTCACCTCGTCGAGGCACGGGTGGCCGGGGACGGGGCACTGGCGGGCTCTGCTGTCCGCGCACGGCGCCCGCTGCTCGCCGAGCAGGACGTGGGGGACGCCGTAGGGGCCCCACCGTTCGGCGGGGACGACCGGGGAGAACAGCGAGACGACGGGGGTGCCGACGGCGGCGGCGAGGTGGGCCGGGCCGGTGTTGCCGACCACCACGGCGCCGGCCGCCGCGAGGACCGCCGCCAGCTGGGGCGGCTGTGTGCGGCCGCCGAGGTCCAGCCCGTCCCGGCCGGCGACCAGCGCGGTGAGTTCCCGTTCGTCGGGGCCGCCGGTGACGACGACCCGGTGGCCGGCTCCGGCCAGCAGCCGCACCGCGTGGGCGCACCGTTCCGGGCTCCACCGCCGGGCCTCGACGCTGGCGCCGGGGTGGACGACCACGTAGGGCGCGGGCCCGGTCAGGTCGGGTGCGCCGGGAGCGTGGCGTACGCACAGCCGTCCGTCGTCGCCGGCGGGCCGGGGAAAGCCGGCCGCTTCGGCGAGGTCCAGCGCGGCTTGTGCCTCGTGGGCGTGGGGTGCCCGCCGGTGGCGTACGTCGAGGAGTGAGCCGGGGGCGTCCTCGCTGTCGGCGGCGATGTGCGCGATTCCGGCCATGCGCAGCAGCAGCGCGGCGGGCAGTGGGCTCTGGTGGAACGAGGTGAGTACGAGGGCGGTGTC
Organism: Streptomyces ficellus; assembly: GCF_009739905.1. Taxonomy (NCBI): domain Bacteria; kingdom Bacillati; phylum Actinomycetota; class Actinomycetes; order Kitasatosporales; family Streptomycetaceae; genus Streptomyces; species Streptomyces ficellus. Next base: position 6,731,844 of record NZ_CP034279.1, read on the forward strand.
CGCGCGGGCGGCGGCGACGCGGTTGACCAGCCGGTCGATGTCGGGGCGCCGTACCGGTGGCGGGGTGAAGCCCGCCCAGGGCGCGTCCCACACGAGTACTTCGTCCACGCCGGGCAGCAGCCGGGCGGCGGGCGCCCCGCGCGGCCCGCAGAGCAGCGTCACCCGGTCGGCCCGCCCGGCGACCGCGCGCACGGCGGGCCCGGCGAGCAGGACGTCGCCGAAGCTGTCGAGGCGGACGACGAGGGCCTTCACGCGGGGCTCCCGGGGGAGACGGACGCCCGGTCGGCGCGCAGCACGTGCCGTACCGCGCTCATCAGGTCCCGGCAGACGTGCGGTGCGGCGGCCACCTCGCCGGGCAGGGTTCGTGCCGTCGGCACCAGCACGCCCCGGGCGCCGGCGGCACGGGCGGCGCCCATGTCGGCGCCGATGTCCCCGACGACGACGCAGTGCCCGGGCGGCACGCCGAGCCGGTGCGCCGCCTCGAGCACCATGCCGGGGGCGGGCTTGCGGCAGCGGCAGCCGTCCTCGGGGGTGTGCGGGCAGTGCACCCACACGTCGAACGGGCCGAGCAGGGCGTCCACGCGGGCGTTGACCGCCCGCACGTCGGCCTCCGTCAGCAGGCCGCGCCCGACGCCCGACTGGTTGGACACGACGCCGAGCAGGATGCCGTGGTCGCGGAGGGTGCGCAGTGCCTCGTGCGCGCCGGGCATGGGCCGCACCTTCCGAGGGTCGGCGTTGTAGGGCACGTCCTCGACGAGGGTGTCGTCCCGGTCGAACAGGACGGCCGCCGGGCGCGTCACAGGACGCCGTCCCAGCGGTCCGCCGACCGGTGGCGCAGTTCGCCGGAGAGCCGGTGCCAGGTGGCGAGGGCGGGGATGAGCACGCTGGTCGCGGTCATCGTGACGATCTCGTCGACCGTGCGGGGTCCCGGCGCGATGCGTGCCCGGGTGAGTTCGGCGGTGCCGAGCGCCCAGCCCGCCGCCGCGAACAGCGCGGGGCGCCGCTTGCCGGCGGCCGCCAGCAGGAGGGCCCCGAGGCCCGCGGCGGTGACGGCCGCGTGGCGCCGGATCCGGCCGCGGGGCGCCGCGGCCCGTTCCCACCAGTCGGGGCCGTGGAGCCGTTTCATCAGGGCGTCGTCGGCGTTGCCCTTCTGGAGCCGGACGGACACCCACCGGTCGGCGGGGCGCACCGGGTGTTCGGTGCGGCGCTCGCCGCGTACGATCCGCCAGCCGGCGTCGACGACCCGGAGCGCCAGGTCGGCGTCCTCGCGGAAGGCCCGGGGGAACCGTTCGTCGAACCCGCCGACGGAGGTGAGGACTTCGGTGCGGTAGGCCATGTCGGCGGTGACCCAGAGGGCGCCCTGGAGGCCGGCGGTGTTGCGTTCCCAGTCGGTGGGGCGCCGGCCGGGGGGCAGTGGCACCCGCAGGACGCCCTGGACGCCGCCGGTGTCGGGGGAGGCCTCGGCCAGGTCGCGGGCGAGCTGCTCGCGCCAGTACGCGCTGACGCGTACGTCGTCGTCGAGGAGCACCGTCCACGGCTCGTCCACCGCGCGTAGCCCGGTGTTGCGGGCGGCGGCGGGGCCCCGTCCGCCGCTGCGCAGGACGACGGCCCGGTCCGCGAGCGCGCCGAGCGCCCGGACGGGCAGCGGGTCGCCGGGCGGGCCGGGGCGGTCGTCGACGAGCACGATCCGGCTCGGCTCGGGCCCCTCGCAGGAGGCCAGCGCGGTGAGGCAGTCGGCGAGGCAGGGCCGGCCGATGGTGGGGACGACCACGGCGTACGAGGCGAGCGAGGGGATCATGCGTCCGCGTCTCCACATTCTGGGTCGGGTACCGAAGTGGTGTACGGAATGCCTGTTTCCAGTCACTTTATGCGCATGCCGGATCGCTCGCACGGGGTTGGCCCGGTGGGGCCCGCCGGGGTGGGGCCCGTCCTCAGCCGGTCAGGTGGCGTTCCATCCAGTCGGCGGCGGTACGCCGGAACAGCCGCCGGTTGTCCGCCCGCCGGAACTCGTGACCCTCGTCGCGCAGCGTCAGCAGCTCCGCGGCGTGACCCCGCTCCCGGGCCGCCCGGACGACCTGCTCCGACTCGCCGGGCGGCACGTTGGTGTCGTGCTCGCCGTGCACCGCCAACAGCGGTACGCGCAGCGCGTCGATCCGGCTCATGGGGGACAGCTCCCGCAGCAGCTCCCGGTCGCGCACCGGATGGCCGTACTTGTGCGCCGCCGACTCCGCGATCCACGCCTCGGTCCCGGCGAAGAACGTCGCGAAGTCCGACATTCCGCACACCGCGACACCCGTCCGGAACAGGCCCGGGTGCCAGACCAGCGACGCGAGCGTGAGGTAGCCGCCGTAGCTGCGGCCCATGACCGCGAGCCGGGTCGGGTCGGCCCGGCCGGACAGGACGACGTGCGCCACGCAGTCGGCGACGTCCTCGATGGCCGCGAACCGGCCCCTGCCGAGGTCGGCGTCCACGAAGGAGCGTCCGTAGCCGGACGACCCGCGCACGTCGGGCGCGAAGACGTCCAGACCGCGCCCGGTCAGCTCGTGGTACAGCGGCTCGAACACCGGCCGCTCCTGCTCCTCCGGCCCGCCGTGCAGATGGATCACGCACGGCGCCGGGCGCCCCTCGCCGCGCCCCGGCGCACGGTAGTACCAGCCGCCCAGCACCAGCCCGTCGCGGGCGGTGGGCCGCAGCGGAGCGGGCCGCACGGGCGTCCGTCCGGGCGGTACGGCGTCCTCGTCCCGCGACGACCAGGGCGTGCGCGCGGGCGACGCGGCGCGTGGCAGCCACCACACGCCGGGGCGGCGCTGCGAACCCGACAGGGCCAGCACCAGCCCGCCGGGCCCGGCCCGGCCGATCCGGGTGACCACCTCGTGCGGCAGGCCGACGTCGTGGGGCGGCGCCGTCCCGGTGGCGCCGCCGCCGGGCGCGGGCGCCGCGGGTCCCGCCGGCGGCAGGCCCAGGGTCTGGAACTCGCTCGCGCCCCGCACGTTCCAGGCGAGCGCGGCGGTGCGACCGTCCTCGGCGAACGCCAGCAGCTCCAGGTCGCAGCCCTCGCGTTCGGCGACCACCGACAGGCCGCGGCGGCGCCCGTCGTCGTCCAGCCCCGCCGCCAGCAGCGCCGCGAACTCCCGCTCGTGGTCGCTGCGCAGCCACGCGGTGCGCCCGTCGGGCGAGAACCGGCCGATCCAGGGGTCACCGTCGGCGACCCGCAGCACCGAGCCCGTGCCCAGGTCGGCGGTGCGCACGACGACGGCCTCCCGCCGCCCGCGCGGCCCCCGCCGCACCAGGGCGAGCCGCCCGTCCTGGCTGACGTCGCACACCCGCAGCGTCGCGGCGCCGCTCTCGGCCGCCACGAGGACGGGGGAGGCGGCCCCGTAGGGGTCGACCAGGTAGGCGGTCAGCCGGTCCCGCACGGCCCCGTCGGGCGCCGCGCCGTTCGGTTCCGGCCCCACGACGCCCCGGCGGGCGCCGCCCAGCAGGGTGGCCTGTCCGTCGCGCTCCGCCCAGTCGGCGGGCAGCTCGCCGAACTCCACCCGGTCGTCCCCGCCCGGGGCGTCCGGGCGGTCGGGCGCCCCCGGCGGGGCGGGCGGCGGTTCGGCGACGGTGACCGCCACGGCGGAGCCGTCGCGCGTCCAGCACCCCAGGTACGCCGAACTGCCGGAGTCGGCGCCCGCCACGATCCGGCGTCCGGTGCCGTCGGGGCGCACGCACAGCACCCGGGTGTGCTCGCCGCCGCCGGGTGCGACCGTGTAGGCGATCCACCGCCCGTCGGGCGACCACGCCACCTCGGTCACCGGATCCGGGTCGGAGTCCAGCAGGTGCAGCTCACCGCCGTCGATCCCGCCGTGGACCGGGCCGGTCCACAGCTGCGGTACGCCCGTGCGGTCGCAGATGAACGCGACGTGCTCGCCGGTGGGGTCCGCCGACGGGTACCAGCAGCCGTGCGAGATCAGCGGCTGGGGGGTGTCCCGCGCGCCCGCCGCGTCGGCGAGCGGCACCAGCAGGGGTGCCGCCGAGGTGGGCCTGGTCAGCTGATCCTGTGCGTCTGCAGCCATATCTCCAGCAACGCTACGTGCCACAGGGCGTTCGCCCCGCGATGCGTACGGTGGTCGTCGGGGGCGGCGAGCAGCTCGGTGAGGTACTCGTCGCGGAAGATCCCGCGCGCCCGGGCCTCGGGGGCGGACAGGGCCTGCCGGACCCGTTCGAGGACGGGACCGGCCATGTGGCGGATCGCCGGCACCGGGAAGTACCCCTTGGGCCGGTCGACCACCTCACGGGGCAGCAGCTTGCGCCCGGCGTCCTTGAGCACGCCCTTGCCGCCCTGCGCCAGCTTCAGCTCCGGCGGGCAGGCCGCCGCCAGCTCGACCAGCTCGTGGTCGAGGAACGGCACCCGGGCCTCCAGGCCCCAGTCCATGGTCATGTTGTCGACCCGCTTGACCGGGTCGTCGACGAGCATCACGTGTGTGTCGAGCCGCAGCGCCGCGTCCAGGGCGGTCTCGGCGCCGGGCGCGGCCATGTGCTCGCGCACGAACCGGCCGGAGACGTCGTGGTCGGCGAGCACGTGCGGCTGGAGGATGCGGGCCATGTCGGAGTGCGGCCGGTCGAAGTACACCTCGGCGTACCTCTCGGGCTCGCGTTCCCGCTCCACCGCGGCCATGTCCGGGTACCAGCGGTAGCCGGCGAACACCTCGTCGGCGCCCTGGCCGCTCTGCACGACGCTGACCTCCTTGGAGACCAGCTCGGACAGCAGGTGGAAGGCGACGACGTCATGGCTGACCATGGGCTCGCTCATCGCCGCGACCGTCGCGTCCAGCGCCGTGGACACCCGGTCGGAGGGCACCATGAGCTGGTGGTGGTCGGTGTCGTAGCGGCGGGCGATCAGATCCGAGTAGGCGAACTCGTCGCCCTCCTCGCCGCCCTCGGACTCGAAGCCCACGCTGAACGTGGCGAGGTCCTTCTGGCCCTCCTCGGCCAGCAGACCGACGATCAGCGACGAGTCGAGCCCGCCGGACAGGAGCACGCCGACCGGCACGTCGGCGACCATCCGTCTGCGCACCGCGGTCCGCAGCGAGTCCAGCACCGCGTCCCGCCAGTCACCGGCGTCCATGCCGGCGAACTCGGCCCGGCGCGTGTACGACGGCTGCCAGTAGCGGTGGTCGGTGTACGAGCCGTCCGGCTCCACCACCCGCACCGTCGCGGGCGGCAGCTTGCGCACCCCGGCGAGCACCGTGCGCGGCGCCGCCACGGTGGCGTGCCAGCTCAGGTACTGGTGGAGTGCCACCGGGTCGATCGAGGTGTCGACGCCGCCGCCGGCGAGCAGCGCGGGCAGGGTCGAGGCGAACCGCAGCCGGCCGGGGGTGTGCGCCAGGTACAAGGGCTTGATGCCCAGCCGGTCCCTGGCGAGCACCACCCGGCCGGTGTCGCTCTCGACGATGACGAAGACGAACATGCCGATGAGACGGTCGACGCAGTCGGTGCCCCACTGTCTGTAGGCCTTCAGGATCACCTCGGTGTCGGAGGTGGAGAAGAACCGGTGTCCCAGGGCGCGCAGCTCGGCGCGTATCTCCTGGTAGTTGTAGATGCAGCCGTTGAAGACCCCGGTGAGCCGGGTGTCGGCGTCCGTCATCGGCTGGGCGCCGCGCTCGGACAGGTCGATGATCTTCAGTCGGCGGTGCCCCAGCGCCACCGGTCCCTGCGACCAGATGCCCCGGCCGTCAGGACCGCGGGCCGCCAGCCGGTCGGTCATGCGTTCCACCGCGGCCACGTCGGGCCGGCGGTCGTCGAAGCGGATCTCTCCGCTCAGCCCGCACATGAGACACCCCCCAGCGCGCCCGGGACCTCAGCGTCCTCCTCAACCCCACGTGTTTCGATCACCACAACTCCTCCAGGAACGGGGAGCGGGCATCCTTCTGCCGTCGGTCTCAGCTGTGCGCGGCAGCCCGCTCCGTACCGTCGAGTGCCCCGTTGATCTCGGAGCATTCCTGACCTCCTCCGCCACGGCCGGCCGCGCCGCGGCCCTCCGCCCAGCGCACCGCCGGGCCCGTCGCCACCCCCGCCGCCAGGAACAGCCCGCCGAGGAGCAGCCAGCCCGGCCCGCCCCCGCCCAGCACCACAGCCGTCAGCAGCACCGGCCCGAACATCCGCGCCACCGGCACACCGGCCTGGAAGAAGCCCTGGTACTGGCCCTGCCGTCCGGGCGGCGCCAGGTCGAACGCGATCTTCCAGGCGCCCGCCGACTGCCGCATCTCGCCCCACACCAGCAGCCCCGCCCCCGCCAGCAGCACCCCCACCGCGCTCCACACCGGCCCCGCGACGGTCCCCGACAGGGCGAACACCGCGCACGCGGCCAGCATCACCGCGCCGCCCGAACGCACCGTCCGTACCGCACCGGCGAGGTCGGTGACCGACGCCGCGACGCGCACCTGGAACAGCATCACCGCGCCCGTGTTCAGCACCAGCAGCGCCGACACCGTCCAGCCCGGCGCCACCGTGTGCCCCACGATCCACAGCGGCAGGGCGAGACTGATCAGCGGCATCCGCAGCAGCATCACCATGTTGAGCAGCGTGACCAGCGCGAACGGCAGGTCCCGCAGCACCGCGAGCCCGCCGCCCTTCCCCCGGTCGGCCGCCGTCGCGGGCACCGCCTCCGGGCCCACCGCCGGCAGCCGCCACAGCAGCAGCGCGCACCCCGCGAACGCGACCGCGTCCAGGGCGAGGACGAGCAGGTACGCGGCCGGCGTACCGGCGCCGAGGGCGACCGCGCCCAGCGCCGCACCCACCGCCAGACCGGCGTTGGCGGCCGACTGGAGGTGCGCCAGCACCCCGGTCCGCGCACCGGGCTCGACCAGCCCGGCCAGCAGCGACTGGCGGGCCGCCGCGAGCCCGCACTGGGCGGTGGCGTAGGCGCACACGACCGGCAGGAACCACGCGTACGACCGCACCAGCAGCAGCCCCGCCACCGCCAGCGCGGTCGCGGCCGCCAGGAGCACGGCCGTGCCCCGCGCCCCGCGCCGGTCGGCGAGGTGCCCCAGCGGCACCCCGGCGACGGCGCCGACCGCCCAGGCCAGGGTGAGCGCGAGCCCGATCCGGGCGGCGGAGAGCCCCACGACCTGGGAGAAGTACAGCGCGGAACACACGTAGTAGGCGCCGTCGCCCACGGCGTTGACCAGTTGGGCGAGTGCGAGGCCCCGGGCGGGGCCGGCGGTGGGCAGCAACCGCACGGACATGGACTTCCCCCGGACGAGAAACGGTGGTGGAGGCGCCGCGCACGGGCGACGGCGGCAGCCCTAAACCTAGGTCCCCGACCGGCCCACTCCCTGGTCCATTCCGCGCCCTCGCGCGTGGGCCAATCCGGGGCCGGCCACGCCCTGTCGCCGGCCCGGGGGACGCCGAGGGGCGGGCGCCGCCGCGCCCGCCCCCTGTGTCACCACCTCATCGGCCGTCCTTGCCGGGCCCCGCCTGTTCCTCCTGCTCGCCGACGCGCTCGCCCTCCGCCTGGGAGGGGGTCGAGCGCGCCACGTCGGGGTGTTCGTCGACACCCGGCTCCCGTTCGCCCTCCGCCTGGGAAGGGGTCGGGTAGTCCCACGCATCACTCATGACTACGCCTCCGGCGAATCGTTCCGCGCCCGCGATGCCGGGCCGGGGCCGGACGGGTACCCCGCGCCCGCCGCGGCTACCGGCTCCGGCAGCCGCAGGAACAGGGTCAGGACGGCGCTCGCGAGGTACAGGACCGCGAAGATCCACATCACGCCCGGGACACCGAGCGGCCCGAGGAAGAGGCCGACCAGCGCCGGGCCGAGGAAGGTGCTGGCACCGGCGCCCAGGTTCAGCGCCGACATCGCCCGCCCCTTGTGGGCCGGGTCCAGCGACGGCATCAGCGCCGACAGCGGTACGTAGCCGGCGAGCGTCGCGCCGAACAGGCTCACCAGCACCATGGCCAGGGCGTAGTCGTCGCCCGCCGACACCGTCCCGTAGTACAGCAGCAGCGTGGTCACCGCGCAGCCGACGCCTCCGAACCAGGCGACCGTGCGCTGCCAGCCGATGCGGTCGCCGACGACACCGAAGATCAGGTTGAAGAAGATGTTCGTGGCGAACATCGCGGACAGCAGCTGAAGCCACTCGCTGAGCGTGAAGCCGAGCGTGTCGGTGAAGAACACCGGCAGGAACACCAGGAAGCCGAACTGCGGCGCCGTGTTGATGGCCCGCACCACCGCTCCCGCGCCGATCCGCGGGTTGCGCCAGATGATCGACAGCGAGCCGAGCAGGGTGGCGACCGGCCGCTCCCCGGCCGGGGCGAGCCGGCTGCGGCCGGTGGGTTCCCGCACCAGCAGCAGGGCGATCAGACCGCCCGTCACGACCAGCCCCAGCGACAGCCACAGCGTCTCGTACGCGCCGATCCGCGGCACCGCGACACTGGCGACCAGCGACCCCAGCGTGGGCAGACCGCCGGTGAAGGCGAACCAGAACCAGCCCACCGCGGACCCCAGCCGCCGCCGGGGCGTCACCGCCGTCACCCAGACGAGGAAGCCGTACGCGAACAGCGGATAGCCGAACCCGCGCAGCCCGTAGCTGACCAGCAGCAGCGGGAAGTCGGCTGTCGGTACGGCGAAGACGAGGAAGACGACCTGGAACACACCCCAGACGCCCAGGCCGAGCATCATGACCCGGCGCGGGCCCCACAGGTCCGACAGGGCGCCGGAGAACCAGGCGGCGACGCTCGCGGTGACGCCGTAGACGCTGAACAGCAGTGCCACCCGCGGCCCGGACAGGCCCTCGTCCAGTAGATAGGGCGACAGATAACCCGATTCGACGCCGTCTCCGATCATGAAGACGAGTACGCCCAGGAATCCCCAGGCGAGCGGCCGGGGAATACCGATCCGGTCCAGCCAATGTCTCGCGGGGGTGTCTTCGGCGGAGGACGAAGGGTCGAGTACGACGGCCACGGAAACCACCTTTTCGAAAAGGTCGGGGAATGCGCGGGGAAGCGGCGCGCTGAGGCGTCACGATGAAACGGCCGTGTGAGAAGGGCGTCAATCGACCGGGAGGAAAACCCCGTCACGGCTCCCGCCGGTGGCGTGAAGTAGACGCTCCGCATCCGCCCCGGAGGGCCGTACGCTGGGCATCGCCGCAGCTCACGGGCGCGAGGGGAGAGCGAAGCGCGGAGGACGGCCAGGTGAAGACGGTGTTACGTTCACGTGGGCGTTGTGATCTCCGCCCGGTGTCAGCGCGAGGTGCCGACCGTCCGCACGTCCACACCTATGTCCCGCAGCCGCCGCACCTGCGCCGCCGGGGCCGCGTCGTCGACCAGCACCAGGTCGAAGTCGGTCAGCGGCGCCAGCGCGTACAGCCCCTGGTTGGCGAACTTGGTGTGGTCGATGAGCAGCACCCGGCGCGCGGCGGACGCCATCATCGCCCGCTTGACCTGCACCGTCTCCGGCGACATGTGGTAGCAGCGGTCCCCGGTCACCGCGGTCGTCGACATGAACAGCACGTCCGCCCGGAAGGACTCCACACTCTGCGCGGTGTGCAGCCCCATGAAGGCGTCGTAGGCCGGGAAGTACGTACCGCCCAGCGCGATCAGCGAGACGCCGGCCTCCCGGGACAGCGCGGTGACGGCCGGCAGCGAGTTGGTGATCACCGTGAGCGGGGTGTGGTCGGCCATCTGCCGGGCCAGGCTCAGGCACGTCGTCGAGTCGTCCAGCATCACGATCTGCCCGGGCGCCAGCAGCTCGGCGGCGGCCCGCGCCAGCCGCTGCTTGGCCTGCGCCATCGTCGTCATGCGCTCATGGACGCTGCCGTGGAACTGCGTCGACGGCAGACAGCTCGCCCCGCCCCTCACCTTCCGCAGCCAGCCCTGCGCCTGGAGGGCGTCCAGGTCGCGGTGGACGGTCATCACACTCACACCGAACTCCTCGGCCAGCTCGCCGGTCCGCACGAACCCCTTCGCGGTCACCAGCTCGCGCAGGCTGCGCCGCCGCTCCTCCTGGGTGTCCATCCGGGTCATGGCGTCCCGCTCCTTGCCGCGTGGTGCGAATCTCACGTGAACTTAACACGGCGGTACGGGGTCGCCGCCGCCCGTCCGAGCGGCGCGGCCACGACCTCACACGGCGGCCCCGCCCGGCCGCGGGATAATCGCGCAGCTGATTGACGCTCCGCCCGGCCAGGCGTTTACCTGGCGTCCGCGAGTGAAGGGGCAGGTATTCCAGTCATGTCGGTTCTCACCATCGACGTCGGTACGTCCGTCATCAAATCGGTCGTCTTCGACGACCAGGGAAACGAAATAGCGCTGTCCCGCATCGGCACCGAAGTCCTGCGCCCCCGGCCCGGCTGGGCGGAACAGGACATGGACGCCGTGTGGAACGCGGTGGTCTTCACCGTGCGCAGCGCCCTGTCCGGGCTCGGCCCCGGCCACGACCCGGTCTGGCTGGTCAGCTTCACCGCACAGGGCGACGGCTGCTGGCTGGTCGACGCGCAGGGACGCCCCACCGGGCCCGCCATCCTCTGGTCCGACGGCCGCGCGGGCGACCTGCTCGACCGGTGGGCCGCCGACGGGCTCCTGGAGGAGGCCTACCGCCGCAACGGCTCCCTCACCTGCGGGGGCATGCCCAACGCGGTGATCGGCTGGCTCGCCGCCCACGACCCCGGACGCCTGGAACGGTCCCGTACGGCGCTGACGGCGGCCGGCTGGCTGTTCCTGAAGCTCACCGGGGTGAGCGCCGTCGACGAGTCCGACGCGTCCGCCCCGTTCCTCGACCACACCACCGGCACCTACGACCCCGCCCTCATCGACCTGTTCGGCTTCGGGCCGCACGCCCGCCTCCTGCCGCGCGTGCTCGGCGAGCACGAGCGCATCGCCGAGATCACCCACCCCACCGCGGGCGAACTGGGCCTGCCGCCCGGCCTGCCCGTCGTCATGGCCCCCTACGACATCGCCGCCACCGCCCGGGGCGCCGGTGTCGTCGAACCCGGCCAGGCGTGCGCCATCCTCGGCACCACCCTGTGCACCGAGATCGTCACCCGCCAAGTGGACACCGACGGCGAGCCGTGCGGCATCAACATCGCCTACGGCGGCCGGGACCGCATCCTGCGCGCCTTCCCCACCCTGTCCGGCACCGAGGTCCTCGACTGGGCGGCCCGCCTCCTCGCCGTCGAGGGGCCCGCCGCCCTCGGCGAGCTGGCCTTCGCCACCGAACCCGGGCCGGGCGGACCGGCGTTCCTGCCGTACCTCGCACCCGCCGGGGAACGCGCCCCGTTCCTCGACACCCGCGCCCGCGGCACCTTCTGGGGCCTGTCCCTCGACCACACCCCCGCCCACCTCGCCCGCGCCGTCTTCGAGGGCCTGTCCCTCGTCGTCCGCGACTGCCTCCGCGCGTCCGGCACCGACGTCCACGAACTGCGCCTGTGCGGAGGCGGCTCCGCCAGCGACTCCTGGTGCCGCCTCATCGCCGACGTCACCGGCGTCCCCACCGCCCGCAGCGCCGACACCGAACTGGGCGCCAAGGGCGCGTTCCTGACCGGTCTCGTCCTCAGCGGCGCCGAACGCAGCATGCCCGAGGCCGCCGCCACGTACGTCCACATGCGCTCCGGCTGGGAACCGGACCCCGGGCGCCGCGCCCACTACGACGGACTGTACGAATCGTTCCTGACCTGGCGCGCCGCCGCCCGATCCCTGGGCTGGTCGCCCGCCCCCGCCGACATCACGGAAGCACCGCATGCCTGACGCCCTGACCGGCGACGCCGTCCACCTCGGCCTCGACCTCGGCACCCAGAGCGCACGGGCGGTCGCCGTCGACGGCACCGGCCGGCTGCTCGCCGCCGCGTCCCGCCCGCTCACCGGCCGGCGCGACGGCGTACGCCACGAACAGGACCCCGAGCAGTGGTGGTCCGCCCTCGCCGCGGCCTGCCGGGAAGCCCTCGCCGGCATCGCGCCCGAGCGGATCCGCGGCCTGGCCGTCGACGCCACCTCCGGCACCGTCCTCCTCGCCGACCGGCGCGGCAGACCCCTGACACCCGGCCTCATGTACGACGACGGGCGGGCCCGCGCCTACACCGCCCGCGTCAACAGGGCGGGCGAGGACGTCTGGACCGCGCTCGGCTACCGCGCCATGCAGCCGACCTGGGCGCTACCCAAACTCCTGTGGCTGCTGGACAACACCGACTTCCCCGACGCCCGGCTGCTGCACCAGGCCGACCTGATCACCTGGCGGCTGGCCGGCCGCCAGGTGGCGACCGACGCCAGCCACGCCCTGAAGACCGGCTACCACCTGGTCGACGAGCGCTGGCCGGACGGGGAACTGGCCCGGCTCGGCGTCCCGGCCGGCCTGCTGCCGGACGTCGTCCGCCCCGGCACCGTCCTCGGCACGGTGTGCGCCGGCGCGCGGGACGAGACCGGGATCCCCGCCGGCACACCGATCGTCGCCGGCATGACCGACGGCTGCGCCGCGCAGATCGGCGCCAGCGCTCTCGCCCCCGGCGCGTGGAACTCCGTCCTCGGCACCACCCTCGTCTTCAAGGGCGTCAGCCCCCGCCTCGTCCGCGACCCCGGGGGAGTGGTCTACTGCCACCGCGGCCCGGGCGGCACCTGGCTGCCCGGCGGCGCCTCCAGCAGCGGGGCGGGAGCCGTCGCCCGGCGGTTCCCCGGCGCCGACCTGGACGCCCTGACCGAGGCGGCCGCCGCCACCGGATCCACCGCCGTCGCCTACCCCCTGGCCGGCACCGCCGGTGAACGGTTCCCCTTCCGCGCCCCCGACGCCACCCCCTTCGTCCTCGGCGAACCGCACGGCGACGCGGAGGAGTTCCACGCCCTGCTGCTCGGTGTGGCCTGTGTCGAACGCCTCTGCTTCGACTACCTCGACCACATCGGCGCACCCGTCGACGGACCGCTCACCCTCACCGGCGGCGGCGCCCGCAACGCCTACTGGTGCCGGCTGCGCGCCGACGTCCTCGGCCGCACCGTCACCCTGCCCGAACACGCCGAGAGCGCCACCGGGATGGCGGTGCTCGCCGCGACCGCGTCCGGCGCCACCCTGCGGGAGGCGGCGGCCGCCATGGTGCGGACCCGCGAGGAACTGCCCCCCGACCCCTCCCGCACCGCCCGGCTGACCCCCGTGTACCTCGGCTTCGTCGACGAACTGACCCGACGCGGCCTGCTGGACGGGGCCGTGGCGGCGCACGCCCGCAGAAAGGCCCAGCAGTGACCGACTTCATCCTCGTACGCCACGGCGAGACCGCGTGGCACGCCGAGAACCGCTACGCGGGCCGCACCGACGTGCCGCTCACCGAACGCGGCCACCAACAGGCCGCCGCGCTCGGCGCGTGGGCCGCCGGACAGCGGCTGGACGCCGTCCTCTGCTCGCCCCTGTCCCGCGCCCGCCTCACCGCCGGACCCGCCGCCACCGCGCTCGGTCTCGTCCCGCGCGTCGACGAGCGGCTGTACGAGGTCGACTTCGGGCGCGGCGACGGGCTCACCCGCGGCGAGATGGCCGAGGAGTTCCCCGACGCGCTCGCCGCCTTCCTGACCGACCCGGTGGCCCACCACCTGCCCGGCGGCGAGGACCCGGTGGCCGCGGCCGACCGGGCCGTCGCCTGCCTGGAGGAGACCGCCCGGGAACTCCCCGAGGGCCGCGTCCTCGTCGTCGCCCACTCCACCCTCGTACGCCTCGTGCTGTGCCGGCTGCTCGGCATCCCCCTCGCCCGTTACCGCCAGGTCTTCCCCGCCCTGGAGAACGGCGCCCTGACCGAACTGCGGCTGCCAGCCGGCGGACCGGCGTCCCTGCTGCGGCTCAACGCACCCGCCGCCCACCCCACCCACTGACGGGAGCCCCACCGTGACCACCACCGTCCTCGCCGCCGGCGACCACTTCGTCCTGCCGCGCCTCCTCCAGGAGGAACTGCGGGCCGCCGCGCCCTCCGCGGCCGGCCTCGACGTGACGGAAATCCAACTGCCCTGGCCGCACACCCCGTTCGGGAAGGTCGCCGAGGTCGACGAGGCGTCCGGCACCGAGGACGAGCTGATCGACGCCCTGCGCGGCGCACGGATCTGCCTCACCCAGCTGGCGCCCCTGACCGAGCGCATCCTCAGGGCCTGCCCCGACCTGGAGCTGTTCTGCGTCAGCCGGGGCGGCCCGGTCAACACCAACCTGGAGGCCGCCACCCGGCACGGTGTCGCCGTCTGCTACGCCCCCGGCCGCAACGCCGTCGCCACCGCCGAACACACCCTCGCCCTGATCCTCGCCGCCGCCCGGGGGATCGGCGAGGTCCACACCGACCTCAAGCACGCCACCTGGCGCGGCGACTACTACGACTACGACAACTGCGGCATCGAGATCGACGGTTCGGTGGTCGGCCTGGTCGGCTACGGCGCGATCGGCTCACGCGTGGCACGCGTCCTGTCCGCCATGGGCGCCACGGTCCTGGTCCACGACCCGTACGTGGCACCCGAGGCGGTGCACGGCATCGCCCGGCTCGTCCCGCTGGACGAGCTGCTGGGCCGCTCCCGGATCGTCTCCCTGCACGCGCGCGTGACGGACGAGACCACGGGCGTGATCGGAGCCCCGCAGATCGCCGCGATGCCGCCCGGTTCGGTGCTCGTCAACTGCGCCCGCGGCGCCCTCGTCGACTACGACGCCGTGTGCGACGCGCTCGACTCGGGCCACCTCGCGGGCGCCGGCTTCGACGTGTTCCCCGCCGAACCGGTGCCGGCCGGGGCACGGCTGCTGTCCACCCCGGGGGTCGTCCTCACCCCGCACATCGCGGGCGCCAGCCGGGAGGTCGCCCACAAGGCGGCCCGCATCGTCGCGGCCGAGGCGGCCCGCTTCCTGCGCGGCGAACCGCTCGCCCACTGCGCCAACCCGGAGGTGCTGGGGCGCTAACCCCTGGAGCGCGGCTCGGAGAGGAAACGCTGCCCGGCGGCCTTGAGGCGGTCGGGGGCCACCTTGGTGACGGCGCCCAGCACCTTGGTGGCCACCGACCCGGCGACCACCCGGTTCCGGCCGCGCATCAGGGCCGTGAACGCGTCCTCGGCGACCTTCGCCGGGTCGTCCTTGCGCATCCGCCCCAGGCGGGTCCTGTCCAGTCCGGCGCGGCGGAAGAACGCCGTGTCCGTAACACCCGGCAGCAGGGACGTCACCGTCACCCCGGTGCCCCGCAGTTCCTGCGCGAGCGCCTGGGCGAAGGACTGGAGGAACGACTTGGAGGCGTTGTACACCGACTGGAAGGAGCCCGGCGCCATCGCGGCCACCGAGGAGGTGATCAGGAGCCGGCCGGAACCCTCCGCGACCATGTCCCGCAGCAGCCGGTGCGCGAGGTGAACCGTCGACGTGACGTTGAGGTCGATGATCCGGGCGTGGTCGGCGAGGGCCACGTGGGTGAACGCCCCACCCGCACCGACGCCGGCGTTGAGCGCGGCCGCCGCGACCGGGCGGCCGGTGGCGCGCACGGCCGCGTACAGCTGCTCGGTGCCGTCGTAGGTCGCCAGGTCGGCCCGTACCGCGACGACGTCCACGTCCCGGCCGCGCAGCTCGTCGGCGGCGGTCGCCACCGCACCGTCCTCGGCGCACACCACGAGGTCGAACCCGTGCCGGGCGAACTGCCGGGCCAGGGCGAGTCCGATGCCGCTGGAGGCACCGGTCACCACCGCGAGGGGCTTCACCGCGTCCATGCGCGCCGGGTACCCGGAACGGCACCGTTTCACCGGATTGATCATGGGGTACGCGCTTGCCGTGTTTACGCCTCGGAGGTGGGCATGAGCGAGCCGGAGCTCGGGCGAGCGTCGAACGGGACCATCACCACCAAGGTCCCCGCGCGGCTGGACAGACTGCCGTGGTCGCGCTGGCACTGGATGATCGTCATCGGCCTGGGCACCGTCTGGATCCTGGACGGCCTCGAGGTCACCATCGTCGGCAGCATGGCCGGCCGGCTGTCCGAGGAGGGCAGCGGGCTCGACATCAGCAGCGCCCAGGTCACCGGCATCGCCGCCGCGCTCTACGTCGCCGGCGCGTGCTCCGGGGCACTGTTCTTCGGCTGGCTCACCGACCGCTACGGCCGCAAGAAGCTCTTCC
Source organism: Streptomyces ficellus (assembly GCF_009739905.1). Taxonomy (NCBI): domain Bacteria; kingdom Bacillati; phylum Actinomycetota; class Actinomycetes; order Kitasatosporales; family Streptomycetaceae; genus Streptomyces; species Streptomyces ficellus. The sequence goes on from NZ_CP034279.1 coordinate 6,747,905, forward strand.
TGATCACCCTGGCGGTGTACCTCGCGGCGACGGCGCTGACGGCGCTGTCCTTCTCGTCCTGGTGGTTCTTCGTCTTCCGCTTCCTGACCGGCTTCGGCATCGGGGGCGAGTACGCGGCCATCAACTCCGCCATCGACGAGCTGATCCCCAGCAAGTACCGCGGCCGGGTCGACCTCATCATCAACGGCAGCTTCTGGCTGGGCGCCATGGGCGGAGCCCTGCTGTCCGTGGTCCTCCTCGACACCGACATCCTGCCCAAGGACATCGGCTGGCGGGTGTCCTTCGCCCTCGGCGTGGTCCTCGGCCTGGTCATCCTGCTGGTGCGGCGCCACGTCCCGGAGAGTCCCCGGTGGATGTTCATCCACGGCCGCGAGGAGGGCGCCGAGGAACTGGTCGCGGACGTCGAGCGGCAGGTGGAGGCCGAGAAGGGCCGCCCGTTGCCCGAGCCCGCCGGGTCGATCACCATCAAGCAGCGGCACAGCGTCGGCTTCGTCCAGATCGCCCGTACGCTCTTCCGCGCCTACCCGCGGCGGGCGGTGCTGGGCCTGGCCCTCTTCATCGGACAGGCCTTCCTGTACAACGCCATCACCTTCGGGTTCGGGGCGATCCTGGTGACGTTCTTCGACGTCGGCACCGGCTCGACCGGCTACTACTTCGCGGTCATCGCGTTCGGCAACTTCACCGGGCCGCTGCTGCTCGGCCGGCTGTTCGACACCTGGGGCCGCCGGCCGATGATCGCCGGTACGTACATCCTGTCCGGCCTGCTGCTCTTCGTCACGGCGTGGATGTTCTCCAACGGCTGGCTCACCGCGACCACGATGACCGTCAGCTGGTGCGTGGTCCTGTTCTTCGCCTCCGCCGGCGCCAGCTCCGCCTACCTCACGGTGAGCGAGATCTTCCCGATGGAGACCCGCGCGATGGCCATCGCGTTCTTCTACGCCGTCGGCACGGCCGCGGGCGGCATCTCGGGCCCGCTGATCTTCGCCAAGCTCACCGAGAGCGGTGTGGTCGGGGACACGGTGCTCGCCTTCTGCATCGGCGCCTCCCTGATGGTGCTGGCCGGCCTGGTGGCGCTGTTCTTCGCGGTCGCCGCCGAGCGCAGGTCGCTGGAGGACATCGCGACCCCGCTGTCCGCCCAGGCGGCGGCGGAGGGTGCCGGAAGCCGATGACCCCGGCTGGAAGCCGGTGACCCAGCCTCGAACGGCGATCGATTGGATCGAACGCCACTCAATGGTTTATCGTTCATTCAGTCGGTTGTGAAGACGCCTTCACGATCGCCACACACTGCCCCGGCTGGTTCCCCCGTCCAGCCGGGGCTCTCCTTTTCCCGCCGCGCCCCGGCCCGCTTCAGTCCCCGCCGACCGGGCACTCGTCCCCTCGCACGACAGAGAGCGAGACCGAGAGCGACAGCCGACGAGACGAGGAACGGTGGAGCGATGACCGAGTACGAGCGATCCCGCACCATGCCGGCACTGCCGGAGCACGTCTTCGACCAGGCGGCCGACGTCGGCCGGCTCGACACCTGGCTGCCCGAGGCCCTGCACGTCCACCCCGGGGACCTGCCCGCCGTCACCGTCCACGAGGACCGCACCGACGAGGACACCTCCGCGCTGCTGCGGGCCCGCAAGGACCAGATGCGCATCGAGTGGGGCACCAGCAAGCAGGGCAGTTACGCCGGATGGCTCCAGGTCGCCGGAATCGGCAGCGGCGCCAGCGAGGTGACCGTGCACCTCTCGTTCTTCGACGAGAGCCACGACCCGGGCGGCGGGCCCGTCAACGACGCCCTCGACCGGAGCCTGCAACGCCTGGAGGACCAGGTCCGCACGCGCGTCGACAACGCCGCGGGCTGACCCTGCCGTGCCCCGCCCGAACGCTACGCCGTCGCCGCCTCCGGCCGCTGGACCGACGAGGAGGAGGGCCACGGGCGGCTGCCCGCCGGCAAGGTCCACGCCTGGGAACCCGGCCTGAACCAGACCGTCTGCCGGCTGTCCCTCAGCAGGTCCCGCCTCGACCGCTTCCCGCACGTCGACCGGCAGGACGTCCTGCCCGAGACCGGGGGCGCCGCGGACCGGGTCCAGCGGGTCCGCCCCCGCTGCGCCTCCGTCGCCGGCCGCGGCGACGGCGCCCGGCCGCGCCGGCAGAGCATCGACCCCCGTCCGTGATCGTCCCGTTTTCTCCCTGGTTCGCGCGGGCACTGGGGTGCCATGGACCATTCACAGGCACCCGTGCTCGACGCCCTGGCCGCGTACCACTCCGAGAAGCAGACCCCCTTCACCCCGCCCGGCCACAAGCAGGGCCTCGGGGCCGACCCGCGGGTACGCGCCGTCCTCGGCGACGCGGTCTTCCGCTCGGACGTGCTCGCCATCAGCGGCCTGGACGACCGGATGTCCTCCCGGGGCGTCCTCGCCAAGGCGCAGGAGCTGATGGCCGACGCCGTGGGGGCGGAGCACACGTTCTTCTCCACCTGCGGCAGCTCCCTGTCCGTCAAGGCGGCGATGCTGTCCGTCGCCGGACCGCACGAGAAGCTCCTCGTCGGGCGTGACGCCCACAAGTCGGTGGTGTCCGGGCTGGTCCTCGCCGGAATCGTGCCCGTCTGGGTGGACCCGCAGTGGGACGCCGAACGCCACCTCGCCCACCCGCCGTCCGCCGAGGCGTTCCGGGCCGCCTTCGCCGAGCACCCCGACGCCCGCGGCGCCCTGGTCACCACGCCCACGCCCTACGGCACCTGCTCGGACCTGCCCGCCATCGCCCGGACGTGCCACGACCACGGCGTGCCGCTCATCGTCGACGAGGCCTGGGGCGCCCACCTGCCGTTCCACCCCGAGCTGCCGACCTGGGCCATGGACGCCGGGGCCGACGTCTGCGTCACCTCCGTCCACAAGATGGGCTCCGGCCTCGAACAGGGCTCGGTCTTCCATCTCCAGGGCGACCTGATCAACCCCGACGTCCTCAAGAACCGCGAGGACCTGCTGGGCACCACCAGCCCCTCCGTGCTCCTCTACGCCGCCCTCGACGGCTGGCGCCGCCAGATGGTCCAGCACGGCCACGCCCTGTACGACGACGCGCTGGCCCTCGCCAAGTCGGTACGGGCCCGCATCGCCGAGATCGACGGCATGCACGTCCACGGGCGGGACGACTTCTGCGGCCCCGGCCGCGCGGCGGACCTCGACCCGCTCCAGGTCATCGTCGACATCTCCCGACTCGGTACGACCGGCTACCGGATCGCCGACTGGATCCGCGAGCACCATCACGTCAACCTGCACCTGTCCGACCACCGCCGCACCAGCGCCCAGCTCACCCACGCCGACGACGAGCGCACCGCCGACGTGCTGATCACCGCGCTGCGCGACGCCGCCGCCCACGCGGGCGAACTGCGCCCGGCCACCCCCGTCGGGATCCCCGACCCGGCCGACCTGCGCCTGGAGCAGGTCGTGCTGCCGCGCGACGCGTTCTTCGGGCGGGTCGAGCAGGTGCCGTGGGAGGAGGCCGCAGGCCGTGTCACCGCCGAGATGCTCACCCCCTACCCGCCCGGCATCCCCGCCGCCCTGCCGGGGGAGAGGCTCAACTCGGCGGTCCTGCACTACCTCCGCAGCGGCGTCGAGGCCGGCATGGTCGTCCCCGACGCGGCCGACACCCAGGTCAAGACGATCCGGGTGAGCGTCGAGGACTGACGGGCCGAGGGACCGGAGGGCCGGTCATTGGCGCGGCCCGCCGTGCGGGGCCGCTCACCCGCACGCCCCCGGCGGTCACCGCGAGGCGGTTCGTCCCGCCCGACGGTGACGGGGCCTCACAGGCCCGCCGCGGCCTTCTCCCGGTGGCCCGCCCACGCCCGCTCGGACACATCACGGCGCAGCAGCACATCGGCCGCCGTGCAGGCCAGCGCCTCCGCCGCCGCCAGCATCACCCGGCGCCCCTCCGGCCCCGCCGCCGCCTCGGCGAACTCCGGCGTGTGATCCGACGCCTCCGAGCCCATGATGGCGACGAAGGGGTGGATCGCCGGCACCCTCGTGCTCACGTTGCCGATGTCCGAGGACCCCAGGTACACGCCCGGCACCGGCTCCGACAGCGCGACACCCGCCCGCTCCAGATGGCCGGCGAACAGCTCCGACAGCACGTCGCTGGCACGGAAGTGCTCGTAGCGCCCGCCCACGCCGGTCACCTCCACCCGGGTCCGGGTGGCGAGCGCCACGCCCTCCGCGCACCGGCGCAGCTCCTCCACCAGGTCCTCCAGCGCGGCCGTCGTCGCCCCGCGCAGCCCGAACAGGCCCTCCGCGTACTCGGGGACGATGTTGGTGGCCCGGCCGCCGTCCGTGACGATGCCCTGGACGTGCGAACCGGCCGGCAGCCGCCGGTCCAGCACGCCCAGGGTGTTGAACAGCTGGATCAGCGCGCCCAGGGCGTCGACGCCCTCCGTGGGGTTGCCCGTCGGGTGCGCGGCCCGCCCGTGGAACGCGACGCGGATCTGCGCGCTGGCCGTCAGCGGCGCCCACGACCAGCTGTGGACGCCCGGGTGGAACATCAGCGCCGCGTCCACCCCTTCGAACAGGCCCGCGTCCACCTGCACCACCTTGCCGCCGCCGCGCTCCTCCGCCGGAGTACCGACCGCCAGCAGCGAGCCCGGCACCTCACCGAGCGCTCCGCGCACCGCGAGCGCCGCGCCCAGCCCGGCGGCGGCGATCAGGTTGTGCCCGCACGCGTGGCCCAGCCGCGGCAGCGCGTCGTACTCCATCAGCAGGGCCACGCACGGCCCGTCGCCGTTCCCGGCGCGGCCGGTGAACGCGGTCGGCAGACCCGCCACGCCCCGCTCCACGCCGAAGCCCTCCCGCTCCAGCTCCCCGGAGAGCAGCCGCGCCGCCTCCCGCTCCTCGAACGCCGTCTCCGGCGCGCGGTGCAGCGCGAGACTCACGTCCCACAGCCGCCCGGCGCGCGCGCCGACCTCCTGCCTGATCCGGTCGTACACGAGCTGCGCGTCCTGCGGCACGAGGGCCTCCTCCGTCGGGGTTGCGGACACTCGCACGTGTTCCACGTCCCGGGCGCCCGATGCGCCGGGCGGGCACGTGGGTACGAGAGAAAGGACGGGTCAGGTCTCCACGCCGGGGCGGCGTTCGGCGCCGTCCTCGTCGCGCAGCCGGCGGCGCAGCGCCGCGAGCCTCGGGTGGCGCTCGCTCAGTTCCGCCGAGCGGCGGTCCAGTTCCTGCATGAGGCGCTCGCTGCGCTTGTCGAGGTCCAGCTCGTCCAGGATGCGGTCGATCTCGGCGAGCAGCGCGCCATGCAGCTGCCACTGCCGGGGATGCTCCTGCACGTCCTCCAGCAGCAGGTCGGCCACCCGGTCGCGGGTGACCCGGCTGGCCGCCAGAGCGGCCGTCAGCCGCTCCTCGGCCTCCTCGGCGTTCGCGGCCACCTGGGTGGTGATGAGCGAGGCGAAGCTCTCGATGGCGTCCGCCATGTGCCCGAACAGCTCCCGCAGCCCCTCCGACACGTCCGGCGGGAGCAGTGACTCCTCCGTACGGAACTTCGCCAGGTCGGTCAGGCTGCGCGTCAGCACCCGCAGCACCACCGCGCAGATCTCCAGCGTGTCCAGTCCGGTCCGCAGGACGACCCGGGACAGGAGTCCCTCCCGGACCCGCGGGTTCATCCGCAGGCTCTCCTCCGCCTGCCGCAGCGAGGCGTCGACCTCCACGATGTCGTGGTCCAGCCGGCGCGCCTCGTGCAGCCGGGCGGCGGCGTGCGGGAAGGGGATGTGGCCCTCGGCGATCTCCGCGCCCATGTCGCGGAACATGTTGCCCATCCCGCGCGCCAGCCCGTCGATGGACGCCCCGGCCGTCTGCACCCACACCGGGGGAGCGAACAGCAGGTTGAACAGCAGCCCCACCCCGGCGCCGATCAGCGTCTCCAGCACCCGGTGCCAGGCGGCCGACGTCGCCTGGGAGACACCGAGGACGAGCATGGCGCTGATCGCCACCTCGGGCACGAACTCGTTGACCCGTACGTAACGGCCGATGATCAGCGCGGTGAAGATCGTCAGCCCGAGGCTCCACCAGGTCAGCCCGACCAGCGCCGTGAAGCCGATGGCGATCAGCACTCCGACGACGACGGAGTTGACGCGCCGGATACCGGTGGTGAGCGTCGAGTACAGGGTGACCTGGACGACCAGGAGCGCGGTCAGCGGCGCCGTCAGCGGCGCGGGTTGCGCGGGCAGGACCGTCAGGGCCACGACATAGGAGATGACGGCGGCGGCGGTGGAGCGCAGCGTCTGGGCCGCGACGGGTTCGGTGGTCCGCCGCACCAGTTTGATCACGGGTGCTGATACGTCCGGCATCCCCTTCACGTGCCCGATCATGAGCCACTCACCACACTCCAGCCACAGGAACCCCTCGTACGCCGTTTTGCCTCACCCGTGACGTGGTACGGGTGGTACGGCCCAGGGCACGCCCCCCGTCCCGATCCGCCCGCCGAGGAGGCACGATGAACCCGCCCGCGCACCGGGGCACCCCCGTCGCGATCGTCACCGGATCCGACTCCGGCATCGGCCGCGCGACCGCGGTCCGGCTCGCCGCCGCGGGCATGGACGTCGGCATCACCTGGCACACCGACGAGGAGGGAGCCCGGCGGACCGCCGAGGAGGTGCGCGGCCACGGGCGCCGCGCCGCCGTCGCGCACCTGGACCTGACCCGGCTGCCCGGGGCCGCCGGAGTCGTCGACGACCTCGCCCGCGAACTGGGGCGCCTCGACGTCCTGGTGAACAACGCCGGCACCGGCACGGCGACGCCCTTCCTGGACATCACGTACGACACCGTGCGGGACGTGCTCGACGTCGACCTGATGGGCCCGTTCCTCTGCTCGCAGGCCGCGGCGCGCCGCATGATCGAACAGGGCGACGGCGGACGGATCGTCAACGTGACGTCGGTGCACGAGCACCAGCCGCGCGTCGGAGCCGCCCCCTACTGCGCGGCCAAGGGCGGTCTCGGGCTGCTGACCCAGGTCATGGCGCTGGAACTGGCCGAGTACGGCATCACCGTCAACGCCGTCGCGCCCGGTGAGATCGCCACCCCGATGACGGGCCAGGACGACGAGGACGTACGCCGGCAGACCCGCCCCGGCGTGCCCCTGGGACGGCCGGGCGACGCCCGCGAGGTCGCGGCCGTCATCGCGTTCCTGGCGAGCGAGGACGCCTCGTACGTCACCGGCGCGTCCTGGGCCGTGGACGGCGGCATGCTCCGCATGGGCCCGATGGCCGGCTCCCACCTCGATAGCGACACCTGGCGCCGCCCCTGACCGGCCACGACGCCGTGTGTCGTGTGACGGCGGGCGGCGCCCCGTAGGCTGCGGCGATGCGTACGGTCGAACTCCTGCTGGACGAGGCGGCGGACCTGGTGGTCCGGGAGGCATGGCGGCGGCTCGCGGACGCGGGGCTGCCCAGCCAGGCGCGTCACCGCAGCCCGACCAACAGTCCGCACCTGACCCTCGCCACCTGCCCCGAGCTGACCGCCCCGATCCGCTGGGAGCTCGCCGCGGTGGCCGCCGCCCTGCCGCTGCCCGTGCGGTTCAGCGGCGTGATCCGCTTCGAGAGGCCCGTCTCGGTGCTGGCGTGGGCGCTGGAGCCCGACGCTGCGCTGACCGCCCTGCACCGGCAGGTGTGGCAGGCGGTCGCCTCCGACGGCCCGCCCGACTCCCGCAACCCCCTCCACGAGCCGGGACGCTGGCGCCCGCACGTCACGCTCGGCCGGACGCGCCGCGCCGGCGCGTTCGCCGGCCGGCGGATCGCCGAGCTGCTGCCGGAACCCCCGCTCCTCGCCCGGCTCGTCACCCTGCGCAGCTACGACACGGAGAGCGGAGCACTGGAAATTCTGTCCCCCCGCCCGTAGCGGCACGGCCGAGGGCCCCGCCGGGTCGGCGGGGCCCTCGGGGTGGGAGGGGGGTGTCAGCGGTTCACGACGTGCCGTTCGTTGGGCACGCAGTGGGTCATCGTCAGCCCCTCGACGTCCCGTGGCGGGTTCTCGCCGAGGTTGTCCAGCCGCTTGCGGTCCTCCTCGGTGAGGTCCTGGCTCGCCAGGGGTTCGAGGTGGGCCACGTCGCGCGGGGCGATGCCGAGGCCCTCGCCGACGCGCAGGCCCAGCTCGTTCTCGACCAGCAGGAAGTGCCAGACCATCCGCTCCTGCACCGGCCGGTCGCACTGCCCCAGCAGGGTGACGAAGTTGTTCACCAGGTCGTCCCGCTCCCACTGCTCCATCAGCAGGTAGCGCTGGCCGGCCTGCATGTAGTCGTTGGTGCGCGGGATGCGCTTGCGGGTGAGCCGGCCCCGGACCTCCGGGCCCTGCTCGTCGTGCGTGGGGTACTGGCCCTCGCGCAGCCCGCCCCGGATCGACGGCTCGTAGTTGACGTCCGGGTTCTCACCCTGACCGTCCACCTGATACGTCATCAGCCCGTCGCGCTGGTTGGTGCGCACGTCCGCGTTCTTGGCCTGGTTGACCGGGAGCTGGAGGTAGTTCGGGCCCACCCGGTAGCGCTGGGTGTCGCTGTACGAGAAGGTCCGGCCGACCAGCATCTTGTCGTCCGAGAAGTCCAGGCCGTCCACCAGCACACCGGTGCCGAAGGAGATCTGCTCGTTCTCGGCGAAGAAGTTCTCCGGCATCCGGTCCAGCACCATCCGGCCGACCGCCTTCGGCGGGAAGTCCTGCTCCGGCCAGGTCTTGGTGTCGTCCAGCGGGTCGAAGTCCAGCTCCGGGTGGTCGTGGTCCTCCATCATCTGGACCAGCAGCTCCCACTCGGGGTGGTCGCCGCGCTCCACCGCCTCGTACAGGTCCTTCGTGGCGTGCCCCAGGCCCTCGGCCTGGACGTTCGCCGCGTCCTCCTCGGTCATGCTGCGCACGCCCTGCTTGGGCATCCAGTGGTACTTGACCAGCACCGTGTTGCCCTCGGCGTTCACCCACTTGTAGGTGTTGACGCCGAATCCCTGCATGTGGCGGTAGTCGGCCGGGATGCCGCGCGGGCTGAACAGGTTGACCAGCATGTGCATCGACTCCGGCGTCTGCGACATGAAGTCGAAGATCCGGCGCGGCTGCTGCTCGAAGGTGACCGGGTTCGGTTTGAGCGCGTGGATCACGTCGGGGAACTTGATCGCGTCCCGGATGAAGAAGACGCCCAGGTTGTTCCCGACGAGGTCCCAGTTGCCGTCCTCGGTGTAGAACTTCACCGCGAAACCGCGCGGGTCGCGGGCCGCCTCGGAGGAGTCACGGCCTCCGATCACGGTGGAGAACCGCACGGCCAGGTCGGTGCGCTTGCCCCGCTCCTGGAAGATCTTGGCGCGGGTGTAGCGGCTGATCGGTTCGTCGCCCCACGCGCCGTACGCCTCGAAGTAGCCGTAGGCCGTCACCCCGCGGGCGTGGACGACGCGCTCGGGGATGCGCTCCCGGTCGAAGTGGCTGATCTTCTCCAGGAACTGGTAGTTCTCCAGCGTCGCCGGGCCCCGGGCGCCGACGGTGCGCTGGTTCTGGTTGTCGTAGACAGGGTGGCCCTGCCGGTTGGTGAGTACCTTCCGGTCGTCGCCGGGTGCGGGACCCCGGCTCGAAACGTCGGTCACGATCCTCGGCTCCTCTGTTGCTGTGGTGGGGGATGCGTCGTGGTGTGTCCTCTATGTCGCAGTATGCCCCTTATTCGCTTAGTGGGCCGCCACCCTGTCGGCCCCCGCCGTCACGTCACCGTCGCCGCCGCCGTCACCGGCGTGCACGGGCAGGTGGTACACGGCGAACGCGCGGCCGATCACCGGCTGGGCCACGTTGCGCACCCGCACCCCGTCGCCGGTCATCCCGTGCTCCGTGCCCATGTGCGCGTGACCGTGCACGGCCAGGTCGGCTCCGCCCTCGTCGATCGCCTCGGCCAGCAGGTAGCTGCCCAGGAACGGATAGATCTCCAGCGGCTCGCCCGCGAGCGTGTCCGGCACCGGCGCGTAGTGCGTCAGCGCGATCCGTACGGCGCAGTCGGCGTCGCTCAGCATGGTCAGGGACTTCCGCAGCCCCTCCGCGCAGCGCCGGGTGTAGCGGATGAAGTCCTTCATCTCCGGCTCGCCGAACTCACCGCCGCTGCGTCCGGCGAAACCACCGCCGAACCCCTTGGTCCCGGCGACGCCGACCCGCACGCCGCCGACGTTCACCACCGTGCCCTCGCCCTCCAGCACGGTGACGCCCGCCCGGTCCAGCGCGGCCGTCACCTCCGCCTCCTGGTCGCTCTGGTAGTCGTGGTTGCCCAGCACGGCGACGACCGGCACCCCCAGCCCGGCCACCTCCCGGGCCACGACCTCGCCCTCCTCGGCCGTGCCGTGGCGGGTGAGGTCGCCGGCGAGCAGCAGCAGGTCCGCCTGCTCGTGGATCTTCTCGAAGGCCGGTCGCAGGGTGCCCGCGCTCGCCGGGCCCAGATGGATGTCACCGACCGCCGCTACTCGGATCACGACAGCTCCTCGGGGTGGTCGGGGGCGTCCGCGCGTACGACGACCAGGTCCTCGTGCAGGGGCAGCCCGGCCAGCTCCTCCCGCGCGATGCGCAGGATCTCGGCCCGGCAGTCGGCGCTGGCGACCGTGCCGTACAGCACGATGCCCGCGCCCCGCTGCTCGATGCGGATGCCCAGCTCGGCGATGTCCTCGGATGCCAGCCGGTCCCGCAGGTGGGCGATGCGGTACTCGGCGGTGTCGGCGGCGCTCATGGCGTGGCCTCCGGTGGCTCGATCACGTTCAGGCGCTCCAGCAGATAGAGGAACGCCTCAGGCATGGGAGAGCCCTCGCTCTCCCGGCGCAGCAGCTCCCAGTCGATCTTCTCCCGCAGCGTGCGCGCGATCGGGAGGACCGCACCGAAGTCGCAGTGGTGCTCGGAGAAGGCGGCCAGCAGACTGCCCACCAGGTCGGTCGGTGCCAGCACCGGCATCCGCACCGAGTCCACCGGCAGGGTGTGCGCCCGGTCCAGCAGCTCGTGCGTCACCGGGTGCCGGGCGAGCTCGAAGATCAGGTCGATCTCCTCGCCGTGGCTCCGCGCCTTGATCAGCCAGTCCTCCGGCGGCACCCGCACCGGGATCCCGGCGGCCTCCAGGGCCTCGGTGACCGCCGCGGCGTCCTCGCGCAGGATGGCGAAGTCGGTGTCGTGCTGGAGGCTCTGCGGCACCCCGTGCGCGTACGCCGCAACGCTGCCCGCCAGGGCGAAGGGGAGCCCGGCGCTCTTCAGCAGCGCCGCCACCTGCTTGGTGGCCTCCAGGATGGCCTGTGTACGGTCCGGAGGATGGCTGCTGCCGGGGTTCCCGCCGGTCCCGGCGTCTCCGCCCGGGGTGCCGGGGCCTCCGGCGCCCTCGGTTCCGCCGGTGCCGCCGGCCGGCGAACCGCCGCCCGAGGGCGCACCGAGGAGCGCGCCGTCGGGCTCGCCCTCCACGGCTCTGCCTCCGGCCAGCCGCAATCCGGTGGTCCCGGTCGGCCCGGCGGGTCCGGTGCGCTCGGCCGCGCCCCTCGGCGGCTCGGGGAGCCCGCCGGGCTGGGTGGCGTCTTGCGGTTGGTTCCTCACGGGTGCTCAGCCCTCCTCGTCGGCCCTGTGGGAGGCGGTTCGGGTACCCGGGGCCCCCGCCTTTATGGCTCGTTCGCCGGTACGCGCGGATGACCGGGTGGTACGGCGGCGCCACCCGGCCCGGCCGTCCCGTCGCCCCCGGCTCACTCGCCGGGGTCCTGGCGGTGGCGGCGGGACGCCCTGGTGAGGACGGTCCCGGTGGCGACGAGCAGCGCGGCGCCGGCGCCCAGGAGCCAGAGGCGGGCGCGGGACCCGGTCTCCGCCATCCCGGTGGCCGCGTCGGGGGAGGGATCGGTGACGGACGGCGCGGCGGGGGCCGCGGGGGCCGCGGGGGCGTCGGGAGTCCCGGGGGCCGGGGCGTCGGGGGCCGGGCGGGCTTCGGTGACGGCCGGCGGTACGACGGGGTCCGGGGCGGCGGGTCCGGCCTCGGGGTCCGCGGCCTCGGGGTCCGCGGCCTCCGGGGCTGATGGCGGTTCGCCTTCGGACGCCTTGGGCGGTTCGGCCTCGGGGCCCGGTGCGTGCCGCAGCCCGGCCTCGGGTGCCCGTGCCGGTTCGGCCGCCCCAGCAGGGCCCGCGTCCGGCAAGGGCGCGGGGCGCGGCGCCGGGCGCGTGCCGCAGCGCGGTTCCGCCGCGAACGGGGCGTGGTGGAGGGCGCCCGCGTGGGGGTCGGCCTTCAGTGAGCGGACCACGACGTCGCCCTCGATGTTGGCCGGGTTCCGGTCGGTGAGGTCCGCCCGTGGCGCGTAGAGGGATCCCCGCAGGGTGGCGCCGCCCGCCGTGAGCGTCAGGTCCGTGGCGTCGGCGAAGGCCCACAGGATGTACGGCGCGTCCGCGGCGGTGACACCGGTCATGGCGGGCGTGCGCCAGGACAGCTCGCCGTTCTCCGCGGTCGTGTCGACCACGATCACGAGCGGCCGCGTCGCGGTCGGCCGGTTCCCGAAGTCCAGCGTCCGGAGGTCCACGAGCCGCGTGCCGGTCAGCCGCAGCACGTTCGTACGCGCGTCGGCCAGCCGGATCCGTGCCGTGGCGCCCGGTCCGGACGGATCGGCAGGCCGTACCGTGCCGGGGCACCGGGCGAGGGCGTCGGCGCGCCGACGGTGGCCCGCGAACAGGGTGCCGAAGTCGACGAGGCCCCGCGCGGGGGCGACCGACGAGGACGGCTGCGCGGTGGTCAGCTCGACGCGCGGCGCCGTGTCGTAGCCGGCCCCGGCGGCCACCACTCGGGTCTTCACGGGCGAGCCGTCCATGCCGGTGGCCCGGGTGGCACTGCCGGCCGGGTCGCCGACCTTGACATAGCCGTCGCCGGCCACCCGCAGGACCCCGTCGGCGGCACTGGAGGCGAGGTCGACGGCGCCGTCGACCAGGAGCGCGGTGGGCCGGGCGTCGCCGGGGGCCACGAAGCCGCCCGTGGCGGGCGTCGTCACGGTGTACCGCGAGCCGATGGACAGGTCGCCGCCCACGGCGACGGCGCTCCCGGCCCCGGTGCCGGCCAGCAGCGCGTCGCGCCGTGTCACGACCCCGAAGCTGTGGTTCGCGGCCATCGGGTTGCCGGCCGCGAGGCCGCCCGCCGCCGGGTCGCCGGTCAGGGGCGGTGCCCGGTGCGCCGCCGGGTGCGCCGCCGCGACCGCGGGTCCGGCCGCCGGTCCGGTCGCCGCTCCGGCCGGGTGGGGGCCGGCCGCGCACAGCCCGCACACCACGGCGGGGATCACCGCCGGAGCCAGGGCACGTCCAGTCAGTCGCATAGCGGAAAAATAGGATCATCGGACGGGTGGGGGTGGCGACACGCCCGTCCCCGGGGGTGACGTTTCACCCGGTTGGCGGTGGGGGAGCGGTTGCTGCGACGGCAATGGCGCCGCGGCCGGCGGGGGTGGGGATCGTGCGTGCGAACAAGCTGTTCCGGCGGACCTGGAGGACCGAGCCGCCCGTCTCCGACAGCGAACGCGAACTCTTCGGCGGCGCCCTGCGCTACGACGTCGGCTGGGTCAAGCACGAGTACGCCCTGCTCGACCTGAAGCCCCTCGCCGCCGTACGCGCCCTGCCCCACCTCGTCGGCGGCACCCTGCGCCTCGCCCGGGAGTCCGACCGGCGCGCACTGCTCACCGTCGGCGTCGCCGAGATCGGCCAGGGCATCGCCCAGGCCGTGGGCCTGCTGCTGACGAACCAGGTCCTGCACGCCCTCTTCGCCGCCGGCACCACCGCCGACCGCCTGCGTGCCGCCCTGCCCGCGCTCGTCGCCGCCGGCGGGCTCGCCGTCGTCAACGCCGTGCTCGCCTCCCTGTCCACCGCCGGCACCGGCCGCCTGGAACCGAAGGTGGAACGCCTCGCCACCGAGAAGTACCTCCACCGGGCGGCGGGCGTGGAACTCGAGGCCATCGAGGACGGCGCCTTCCGCAAGCTCCTGGACTCCGCCCAGTTCGGCGCCGTGGCCGCCCGCAACATGATCGGCGCCTGCGTCGGCGCGCTCAACGGCGTCTTCACCATCGTCGCCGCGGCCGGTGTCCTCACCGTGCTGCACCCGGCGCTCCTGCCGCTGCTGGTGCTGATCGCCCTTCCGCGCGGCTGGGGCGCCATGCATGTGGCGCAGCGCCGCTACGCCTCCCGCATGAGCTGGATCGAGCACGAACGGGCCGCCCGGCTCGTCAACAACCTCATCACCAGCCGGGAATCGGCCCAGGAGGTCCGCGTCCACCAGGTCGGCCGCTACCTCCTCGACAAGTTCCACGACATGGCCGAGACCTCCGAGGCCGAACAGACCCGCCTCGCCGACGGACGCGCCGCCACCGAGCTGCTGGCCGCCGCGTTCTCCGGCGCCGCCGCCCTCCTCACGTACGCCGCCCTCGGCGTCCTGCTGGTCACCGGCAGCATGGACATCGCCATGGCGGGCACCGCCGCCCTCGCCGTACGCACCGGGTCCGCCAGCCTCAGCGCGCTGATCACGCACATCAACAACCTGCACGAGGAGTCCCTCTACGTGCGCGACCTCGACCGCTTCACGGCGGCGGCCGAGATCCGCGCCATCCCCGCCGGCGGCACCCCCGTCCCGGACTTCCCCGAGAAGATCACCTTCGAGAACGTCACCTTCCGCTACCCCGACCGCGACGAGCCCGCGCTGCGCGGTGTGTCCCTGACCATCGCCGCCGGTTCCGTCGTCGCGCTGGTCGGTGCGAACGGCTCGGGCAAGTCCACCCTCGTCAAGATCCTCGCCGGTCTCCACCGGCCGGGCGACGGCCGTGTCCTGTGGGGCGACACCGACCTCTCCGAGGCGGACCGGCTGGACGTCTTCCGCCATGTCGCCGTCCTCGACCAGGACTTCCAGCGCTGGCCCTTCACCCTCCACACCAACATCCGCATCGGACAGCCCGGCTCCGCACCCGAGCCCGGCCGCGTCGAACGCGCCGCCGCGTACTCCGGCGCCGACCGGCTCGGCACCAGCCTGCCGCGCGGCTACGACACCCTGCTCGCCCGCCAGTTCCGGCACGGCTCCGAACTCTCCGGCGGCCAGTGGCAGACCGTCGGCCAGGCCCGCTTCCGCTACCGCGACGCCACCCTCGTCATCGCCGACGAGCCGACCTCAGCCCTCGACCCGGAGGCGGAGATCGAGTCCTTCCACCGCATCCGCGCCCTCACCGGCGAGGGCCGGACCGTCGTCCTGGTCAGCCACCGCATGGCCGGCATCCAGTCCGCCGACGTCATCCACGTCCTCCACGAGGGCCGGCTCGTCGAATCGGGTTCGCACCAGGAGCTGATGGACCTGCCCGGCTCCCGCTACCGGCGCATGTACCTCCTCCAGGCCGACCAGTACGGCAGAAACGGGTGACTCACCCCAGCTCCAGGGTGGTGATGCCGAAGACGCGCTCCTGGGCGAACGGCCGCACCGGCCCGGTGTACATCCGGGCCGTCGCGAACGTCGGCACCAGGCCCCGCGCCAGCGCCAGCCGCACCGCCGCCGCGTTCGACTCGGGGACGTCGACGGCGATCCGGTCCGCCCCGGAGGCGGCAACGAGCGCGTCGAGCAGCACCTCCGCGTCGTCCGGAGTGTCGGCGAACAGCGGCCCGACCCGGGCCTCCGCCTCGGCCGGGCGGATCACCCCGTACCCCGTCACCCGGCCGTCCACGACCCGCGCGAGGGCCCGGTGGCCCGGCGCGCCCAGCCACCGCTCCAGGAACCGGGGCCGCTCCGCCGGACAGCAGGCGCCGTCGTACGCGGCCAGGGCGGCGAACCCCACCTCGGCGGCCGGCACCACCCCCGGGCCCATACCCGGTGCCCCTCCCGCCACCGGCCCGGCGTACCGCGCCGAGCGGTGCGCCAGGACGAAACCCGAGCGGCGGTAGTTGTCCTGCTGCGCGGGTACCCCGTCCAGGCCGACCGTGCGGTCCCCGGCGTGCGCCAGCGCCGCGTTCCAGGTGGCCAGGCCGTGTCCGAGGCCGCGCCGGTCGGGGCGCACCAGGTAGAAGCCCAGGAACGCGTACGTATCGCCGTAGTTGACGACCGAGATGGCCGACACCGGCTCCCGCTCGTCCGCCAGGCGCCCGAGGAAGAACCCGTCGGGGTCCTGCGCGAAGAAGCACGGCCCGTCCCGCAGCCCCGGGTTCCAGCCCTCCGCGGCGGCCCACTCCCGCACCAGCGACCACTCCCGCTGCGTCGCCCGCGACACCTCAAGCCCTGACAAGACGATCTCCTCCCGGCCGCCGAACGGTTGCCCCCGTACGCTACCCAGCATGTGCTGGAGCGCCACGGCCGATCTCGCGGCGGGCACCGTCATCACCGCGGTCGGCGCCGTCTGCGTGGCCCGCGCCCGGGAGGTGCGCGAACTGCCGATCGCCGCGCTGCCGCTGCTGCTGGGCGCCCACCAGATCGTCGAGGCGGCCGTCTGGAACGCCGGCGGCGGCAGCGGCCCCGCGACCCTGGCCTGGGCGGTCATCGCCCTGCCGCTGCTGCCGCTGTGGGTGCCGCTCGGCGTCCTGCTCGTCACCCCGCCCGGGCGGCGCGCCCGCCTCGCCGCCCCCGCCGTCGCCGGGACGCTCACAGCCGCCGCGCTCGCGTACTGCCTCGCCACCCGGCCCGTCACGGCCGACATCCGGGGCCGCACCATCGGCTACGTACTCGACCTGCCGTACGCGCCGCTGCTCATCGCCGGCTACCTCCTGGCCACCGTCGGCGCCCTGCTCCTCGCGGCGGACCGGACGCTGCGGCTGCTCGGCGCGGTGATCGCGGCCGGTGCGGCGCTGTGCGTCGTGCTGTGGCGCACCGAGTTCGTCTCCACCTGGTGCGCCTTCGCCGCCGTGGCGTCCCTGGTCCTGCTCGCCCGGACCCGGCGGGCCGCCTGAGGGCCCGCGGCCCCCCCGTCCCCGCGGCCCCCCCCGTCCCCGCGGCCCCTCAGGCCGGGTGCCTGATGCTCTCGATGATGCGGGCGAAGCCCTCGTCCCCGTGGCCCGCGTCGATCTGGCGCTGGATGAGCCGCTGGACCATGTCCACCACCTCGGTGCTGACGCCCTGGCCGGAGCTGGCGGCCAGGATGTCGTCGAGGCTGGAGAAGTGGAGGCTCTGCTGCCCCTCCACGGTGTAGTCCCCGCCGTCGACGACCGCGCCGAACCCTTCGAACCCGCCGGTCATGGCGGTCAGCCACGGCGCGGCCAGGGCGGCGAACGCGCTCGCCGTCACCCCGGCCGGCGCGACCATGGCGGCGCCGTGCAGGAAACCGGCGAACATGACGTACATGGCGGCGAGCAGGGCGAGGTCGTACAGGGGCGCCAGTCCGGCGTCCTCACCGAGGTAGGTGCTGGTTCCCCAGAGGTCGAGCAGCGGCCGGTACTGGTGGAAGGCGTCGGCCGACCCGCTGTAGAGGACCGACGCCCCGGGCCCGCCGATCATGTGCGGTACGGCCATGATGCCGCCGTCGAGATAGGTGATCCCGGCCCGGGCGGCCCAGTCGGCCAGTTCCCGTGACTGCTCGGGTGACGTCGTCGTCACATTGACCAGGGTCCGCCCGGCCAGTTCGCCGGCGAGCGGGTCGAGCACCTCGTGGACGGACGCGTGGTCCAGCAGGCACGCGATCACCACCTGGCCGGCCCGGACCGCGTCACCCGCCGTGCCGGCGGCCTCGGCCCCCCGCGCGACGAGGCCGTCCGCCTTCCCCGGCGAGCGGTTCCAGCACGTGGTCGGGTATCCGGCCTTGAGCAGGGCGCCCGCGAGAGCGCTGCCCATCGCCCCGAGGCCCAGCACGCTCACCCGGACGCCGCTGTCGGTCGTTGTCATCTCCGCTGTCTCCCTCTTGTTCGTGACCTTCAGTCAGATCCTCTCCGGCCGCTGTAGAGTTGACCAGTACGGACTAAATAGTGGGGTACTCACCTGTGGGTAAGTGACCCCGGGGGAGGCAGGATGGCAGCGCGGCGCGGACCGTACTTCTGTGGCATCGACGCGGCGATGGACGTGGTCACCGGCAAGTGGAAGTCGCTGATCCTCTGGGAGCTGCACCACCACGGCACCCGCCGCTTCGCCGAGCTCCGGCGCGGCCTGCCCGGCGTCAGCGAGAAGATGCTGGTCCAGCACCTGCGGGAGATGGAGGAGGACGGCCTCGTGCACCGCGAGGTCTACCGCGAGGTGCCGCCGAAGGTCGAGTACTCCCTGACCGAGCACGGCGTCTCGCTCAACGCGGCCCTGGCGTCCCTGGGGGAGTGGGGCGCCGCACGCATGCGGCGGATCGGCGCCGAGAAGGTCTCCTACGACGGGTCCGTGCCGGCCCGGCGCTAGGTCGTGTCCGTCAAGTCTCGCCTGGCCCGTGACGCCCTGCACGCACTGTCGCCGCGTTGTCGTCGGTCGCCATGGCTCCGCCATGTCTCCCTCCTCCGCCTTGCGACAGCACGCACCGGACGCCACGACCCCCGCCCTCCGGGCGGACGCCGCTACTTTCCGGACACTCCCCAGCCGGCGAAACGCTAGAGGCTCTTCTCCGGTCCCGGCTGTTCGGCGGCGGCCGGGTCGAGGATGCGGTTCAGGAAGTGCCGCGTCCGCTCGTGCCGCGGATCGCCGACCACACGGGCGGCCGGGCCCTCCTCCACGATCCGTCCCTCGTCCATGAACACCACCCGGTCGGCCACCTCGCGGGCGAAGCTCATCTCATGCGTGACGACCATCATCGTCATGCCCTCCGCCGCCAGCATCCGCATCACCGCCAGGACGTCACCCACCAGCTCGGGGTCGAGCGCCGACGTCGGCTCGTCGAACAGCATCACCGCCGGGCCCATGGCCAGCGCCCGGGCGATCGCCACCCGCTGCTGCTGGCCGCCCGACAACTGCGCCGGATAGGCGTCCGCCTTCTCCGCCAGCCCGACGCGCGCGAGGTTCTCCCGGGCGACCCGCGCCGCGTGCGCCTTGGCCCGGCCCAGCACCCGCCGCTGGGGCAGCGTGAGGTTCTCGACCACCGTGACGTGCGGAAACAGGTTGAACTGCTGGAACACCATGCCGATCCGGCGGCGCACGGCGTCGATGTCGACGTCCAGGTCGGTGACCTCCGTACCGCCCACGAAGACCTGGCCCCTGGTGGGCTCCTCCAGCAGGTTCACACAGCGCAGCAGCGTCGACTTGCCCGAGCCGGACGGCCCGATCACGCACACCACCTCGCCGGTGGCGACGTCCAGGTCGATGCCCCGCAGCACCTCGTGGTCGCCGAAGGACTTGTGCAGCCCCCGGATCTCGATCTCGCTGCGTCCCGGCGCGGGCACCGGTGCGGGCGTGGACGTGGGCATCGTCATCCTCACCTGGCCCTGGCGGCACGTGCTTCGAGGCGGCGCACCACGAAGCTCAGCGGAATCGTCACCAGCAGGTAGCACAGGCCGGCGACGAGGATCGGCGTGGAGTTGGCGGTCTGGCTGGCCAGATCCCGCCCGAACTTGGTCAGCTCCCGCTCCTCCAGGGTCACCCCGAGGAACAGCACCAGCGAGGAGTCCTTGAACAGCAGCACCAGCTCGTTGGTGAGCGGCGGGATGATGATGCGGTACGCCTGCGGCAGAATCACCGACACCATCGCGCGGGCGTGCGAGAAGCCCAGCGAACGCGCCGCCTCCATCTGGCCCTTCGGCACCGCCTGGATGCCCGCCCGGATCGTCTCCGCCATGTACGCCGCGGCCACCAGCCCGAGGCCGAGGGCGACCTTGCCGTACGTACCGCCGGGGATCTCCGTACCGGGGAAGGCGAGCGGCACGGCCACACCGACGAAGATGAAGATCAGCAGGGCGGGCAGGCCGCGGAAGATCTCGATGTAGACGCTCGCGGCCCACCGGTACGGCGCCACCGACGACAGCCGCATCAGGGCGACGACCAGCCCGAGGACGAGGCCGAAGACGAAGCCGGACACGGTGTACACCACCGTGTTGCGCAGCGCGATGGTGATGATGTCGGGGAAGAGCTGCCCGGCCAGGTCCGCCTGCGCGAACTGGTTCTGGAGCCGGTCCCAGTCGGCCAGAACGGCGATCACCACGATCACGGCGACGAACACCGCGTACTGGATGCCCTGCGAGACCCGGCGCCGCTGGCGCCTCGTCAGCCGTGAGGTCACGACCGGCCCTGGGGCAGCGGCCCGATCCACTGTTGGTAGATCTTGTCGTACGTGCCGTCGGCCCTGGCGTCGGTGATCGCCTTGTCGATGGCGGCGCGCAGCTTGGTGTTGCCCTTCTTCACCGAGAAGCCGTACTGCTCACCGGTCTGGATGTTCTGCCCGAGCGTGAACGCGTCGGCGTTGGCCTTGTCCTTGAGCCAGCCGCTCACGACCGGGTAGTCGATGACGACGGCGTCCACCTGGCCGGTGCGCAGCCCGTTGAGCACCGCGTCGGAGCTCTCGAACGCCACCGGGTCGAAACCCTGGCCCTTGGCGTAGCTCTCGCCGGTCGTCTCGGCCTGCGCGCCCAGCTTCAGCTTCTTCTCCTTCACCTGGGCGAGGGTGGTGACACCGCTCTTCTTGGTGGCCAGGAGGGCCTGGGTGGCGTCGAAGTACGGGACGGAGAAGTCGACGTTCTTCTTGCGGTCCGCGGTGATCGTCATCCCGGCGGCCGCCAGGTCACACTCGCCGGAGTTGAGGAACGCGCCGGTCTTGAAGTTCTCGAACGGCGTGTCGAGGATCTCCTGCTCGACCTTCAGGTTCTTCGCCACCAGGTCGACCAGCGCCACGTCGAACCCGACGACCTTGCCGTCCCGCTCGAACTGGAAGGGCGGGTACGGCAGATGGGTGCAGGTGGTGAGCTTGCCCTTCTCGACCACGGGCACCCCGCCCGCCGCCTGGCCGGGCCCCTCACCGCCGTTCCCGCACCCGGTGGCGGCCAGCGCCAGCCCGGCCGCCGCGGCGGCCGCGGTGAAGACGGTACGGGTGCGGTGGGCGCGTCGCTTGCCGCCGGCGTTCCTCGTCACGGTTGACCTCCATGCGCGCGTGCGCGGCCTCGGACGGCGCCGGGGCGACGCCGGGTGACGAGGCCGCCGGGCGTGAGCGTACGCAGGTGATCGTATGACACCCCGCGCGCCCCGGCGCGGAGATCGGCCACCCGGACGCGACCCCGGACCACCGGGTCGCGGCCCGTCCCCCGCGGGGCGCCGCGCCGGCCCGGGGCCGGTGTCCCGGGCCGGACCGGGACCGTGTCCCGCCCGGCCGGGTGGCGGCCCGGACCGCGGTCCCGCGGCGGGCCCCAGGGGCGTCCCGACCGGGCCGGGCGCCCGGCCCCACGGCGTGCCCCGCGAGGAACGGGCAGGTCAGGGGCCGTGAGAGGACCGGATCCTCAGGCGTATGGGACAGCGGGCGCCCGACGGTGAAGGGGCGACATTCCACCACGTACCAGTGAACGAGTGAACGAGCCCCTCATGAACACCACCGGCACCACCCCAGGCACCACCCCACCGACCATCGGCATGAACCGCGCCATCCTCGCGGGCAACCTCCACTTCCCCGTCCTCGTACGGGGCGGGGAGGACACCTGGCCGGAACTGACGGGCATCGCCACCGACCTGGCACCCGACGCCTTCTGGCTGGTCACCGACGAGGGCCTGCCCCGCGAGCACACCGCCGCGGTACTGGGCGCCCTCAGCCCCGCCGCCGCGACGCGCGTCCTGCGCGCCCCCGCGCCGGACGCGGCCTGGGACGTCACCCCGGCCCCGGACACGGTGGTCGTCGCCGTCGGCGGCAGCGGCGTCATCGAGGCCGCCGCACGCCTGGCGACCCGCCCGGCGCGCCCGGCGCGGCTGATCCTCGTGCCCACCACCCCACGGGCCATGACCGACACGGCCCTCACCCTGGAACACCCGGCCACCCACGGCCTGGCGCCCACCCTCGTCTGGGCCCAGCTCGACCTGCTGCGCACCCTGCCGCCGGACGAGCTGCGGACCGGGCTCGCCGCCACCGTCCGGAACGTCCTGGCGGTCAGCCCGTCCTTCTACGACACGGCCGCCGCCCTGCTGCGACCCGACGTCACCGGCTTCGACACCCGCCTCATGGCACGCGTCGTCGCCCTCAACGCCGACATCCGCGCCACGCTCATGTACTACGACCCGAGCGAGCAGGGCCCGGCCATGGCGTTCAGCTACGGCCGCACCGTCGCGGACGCCCTGCTCGCGGCGGGTGCGGGACTGAGCGAGGGCGACGCCGCAGCGCTCGGGATGCTCGTGGCCGCCCGGGCCGCCGTCCTGCTCGGACTGCTCGACCCGGCCGCCGAACGGGCCCACCACGAGATGATCGCCCGCTGGGGAGCCCCGCGCGAGCTGCCCGCCCCGCTCACCCCCGACACCGTCGCGGCGGTCGTCCGGCGCGGCGCGGCACCCGGCCCGGTACCGGCCCCGGACGCCGGCCCGGCCCGGATGGTGCTGCTCGACGGACTGGGCGCCCCCCACGTCGTACGCGGCCGGATGCTCACCGAGGTCGACGACGACGTCCTGCGCCCCGCGCTCGACGCGATCGCCACTCGCGCCCCCGCACCCGACCTGATCATCACCCACTGAAAGCCGAGGAGCACCATGTTCGCCCACCACACCGCCCCGCACGGACTGTTCACCCACGGCGGCCCGGCCCGCAGCTGGACCGTCAGCACCGCCAAACCCGTCAGCTACCGCGTCGGCTTCTCACCCGGCGTGTTCGACCCCTCCAGCAGCGCCCTCGCCAGGGCCGGGGCCGTCGACGGCGGCCCCGCCCCGGCCCGGCGGCTCCTCGTCGTCGAGGAACGCGTCGACATGCTGTACGGCGACCTGATCCGCGCCTACTGCGACGCGCGCGGCACGGACGAGTACGCCATCCACGTCCTGCCCGCCCACGAGCGGCTCAAGACCATGGACTCCGTGTTCTCCGTGGTCGCCGCCATGGACCGGTTCGGGCTGGACCGCCGCCGGGAGCCGGTCGTCGCGGTCGGCGGCGGAGTCCTGCTCGACATCGTCGGGCTGGCGTGCAGCCTGTACCGGCGCAGCACCCCGTACGTCCGCGTGCCCACCACCCTGATCGGGCTGGTCGACGCGGGCGTGGGCGCCAAGACCGGCGTCAACTTCGGGGCCGGCAAGAACCGGCTCGGCACCTACCACCCCGCCGCCGAGACCCTGCTCGACCCCGGCTTCCTCGCCACCCTGGACGAACGGCACGTCAGCAACGGCATGGCGGAGATCCTCAAGATCGCCCTGATCAAGGACGCCGAGCTGTTCGAGCTGCTGGAGAACCACGGATCCGCCCTCGTCGCCGACCGCTTCCAGCCGGCCGGCGCGACGGGGGAGGAAGTCCTCGGCAGGGCCGTGCACGGCATGCTCGAAGAACTCCACGACAACCTCTGGGAGCACCGGCTGGAACGCGTCGTGGACTACGGGCACTCCTTCAGCCCCACGCTGGAGATGCGGGCCCTCCCCGCACTCCTGCACGGCGAGGCCGTCGCCCTCGACATGGCGCTCACCACCGTCATCGCCGCCCGGCGCGGCCTGGTCACCGACGAGCAGCGCGACCGCGTCCTGGACGTGATGCGCGCCCTCGGCCTCCCGGTCACCCACCCCCTGTGCGCACCGGACGTGCTGAAGGAGGCGCTCGCCGACACCGTCCGCCACCGCGACGGCAGGCAGCGGCTGCCGCTGCCGGTCGGCATCGGGGGCTCCGTGTTCGTCAACGACCTGACCACCGGCGAACTGGCCCGCGCGGCCGGCGACCTGAGCGCCCTGGGGGAGGTGGCCTCCCATGCGTGACGCGGTCGTCGTCGCCGACGTGCACACCCCTGCCGACGTCCACGGCGTGCACGCCGCGAAGGGGCACTCCCGCTGGACCTGCCTCGCCCGCCGCACCGGCCTGTACGGCGGCTGGGAAGCCGTCGAATGGGCCTGGCTGCCGCCGGGCGGGGTCAGCGGCGAGCACCTCCACTCCCGCACCGAGGAGCTGTACTTCCTGCTCTCCGGACGCGGCGAGATCACCCTCGACGGCCGCCCCCACGCGGTCAGGGCGGGCGACACCGTCCTGACGGGCCTCGGCACCCGCCACGGCCTGCGCAACACCGGGCGCAGGCCCCTGGCCTGGCTCGTCGTCGAACTCACCGCCACCCCCGCACCGAAGGAGCAGCCCGTGAACGGCCACCGCAGCACCGTCGTCCGCGATCTGCGCGGCCACGGCCCCCTGGACGCCTCCACCGTCCTCACCGGCCCGCTGCGCACGGTCCGCCTCACCCAACTGCCGCCCGGCGGCGGCACCGCGATCGACGCGCACGGCGAGGAGCACACCGTGTTCGTCACCGGAGGCACCGGCACCGCCCGCGCCACCGGCAGCCACGTGTCCGTCGCCCGGGGGACCTCGCTCACCCTGCCGCTGGGGACGTCCGCGTGGCTGAACGCCGGCCCCGAGGGGATCGAGTTCTTCCACGCCGCCCTCGACGTACCGGAGGACCAGTCGTGATCATCCATTCCGGCGACCCGGCCTGCGTCCTCCTCGGGACCGGGGGCGAACGGACCACCGTCCGCTGCCTCGCCCGGCGCGGCATGCTCCACAGCGAGTGCGAGGCGTTCGACGAGGTCCGCCCCGGCCCCGGCACCCGGCTGGACCTCACCGGCCGGGACGGCACCGAAGCCGCCTGGTACGTCCTGTCCGGCTCCGTCACCGCCGACGGCGAGCCGGACCCGCTCACCGCGGGCGCCCTCCTCCTGGCCCGCGACGGGCAGGACGTCCGGTTCACCGCCGGCCCGCACGGCGCCCGCCTGCTGTGCCTCACCGTCACCCCGCCCGCCGTGGCCCGCACCCTTCCGCCCCGCACACCGTCCCTGCCCGAGGAGCGCCCGTCATGACCGCACAACCCGCAGACCCCCAGCCCTCCGTCCCCGGCGTCACCGCCGTCCACCACGTCGCGTACACGGTGCCCGACCTCGACGAGGCGATCGGCTTCTTCACCGGCGTACTCGGCGCCCGGCTCGCCTACCGCACCGGGCCCGTGGCCGACCCGGGCGGCCGGTGGATGACCCGCCAGCTGGGCGTCCACGCCGACGCCGTCGCCCACATCGCCATGCTGCGCCTCGGGCCGGTCACCAACGTCGAGCTGTTCGAGTACACCGCCCCGGACCAGCGCCGGGTGTACCCCCGCAACAGCGACTGGGGCGGACACCACCTCGCCCTGTGGACCGACGACTTCGACGCGTCGCTGCGCCACCTCACCGCCCACGACGGGGTCCGCGCGCTGGGCGAGCCGCAGACCGTCGGCGACGGGCCCATCGCCGGGACCCGCTTCGTCTACCTGGCGACCCCGCCCGGCCTGCACCTCGAACTCGTCCACGCCCCGGGCCGCCTGCCGTACCACGACGGGACGGCGGTCCGGCTCTTCACCCCCACCCCCAGCCCCACCCCCGACCTGACGGGAGACACGTCATGACCGGCATCTGGGGACGAGGCACCCCGCCCGTCGTCGCAGCGGAGCAGGACACCTACGAGGCCGACGTCGCCGTCGTCGGATCGGGCGCCGGAGGCGCCACCCTCGCCTGGGCCCTCGCCTCCACCGGGGCCCGCGTCCTGGTCGTCGAACGGGGCGGCTTCCTCCCGCGCGAGGCCGCCAACTGGTCGCCCGACGCGGTGTTCGGCGAGGGCCGCTACCACAACGCCGGCACCTGGCGCACGACCGACGGCGAGGCGTTCACCCCGGCCAACCACTACTACGTGGGCGGCACCACCAAGGTCTACGGCGCCGCCCTGCCCCGGCTGCGGGAGAGCGACTTCGACGCCCGCGAGCAGCGCGAAGGCACCTCGCCCGCCTGGCCGTTCGGCTACGCCGACCTGGAGCCGTACTACGCCGAGGCCGAACGCCTCTACCGCGTCCACGGCCAGGCCGGCGCCGACCCCACCGCGCCGCCGCGCTCCGGGCCGTACCCCCACCCGGCCGTCCCGCACGAACCGGTCGTCGGCGAACTGGCGGCGAGACTGACAAACCAGGGCCTGCACCCGTTCCCGATCGAGCTGGGCATCGACCTGGGAGCCGGGGGCGCCTGCCTGCGCTGCGGCACCTGCGACGCGTACCCGTGCCGCGTCGGCGCCAAGAGCGACGCCGAGACCCGGGCGCTGCGGCCCGCGCTGCGCACCGGGACGGTCCGGCTGCTGACCCGTACCCGGGCCGACCGGCTGCTCACCAACCCCGGCGGGCGCCGGGTCACGGCCGTCGAAGCCGAACGGAACGGGCGCAGGATCCGGGTCCGGGCGGGAACCGTCGTCGTGTCGTGCGGGGCGATCAACTCCGCGGCACTGCTGCTGCGGTCCGGCGGGGCGGCCCACCCGGACGGGCTGGCCAACGGCAGCGGGCTCGTCGGACGCAACCTGATGGTCCACAACAACAGCGTGCTCATGGCCGTCGATCCGCGGCGCCGCAATCCCGTGACATTCCAGAAGACCCTGGCCGTCAACGACTTCTACCACCCGCTGGGCAACCTCCAGCTGATGGGGAAGGTCCACGGGGCCGCCCTCGCCGCCGCCCACCCGCGCCTGCCACGCCGCCTGCTCGGCGCCGTGGCCGCGCGCAGCGTCGACTGGTGGGTGATGTCCGAGGACCTGCCCGACCCCGGCAACCGCGTCCTGCCGGGCCCGGACGGCGGTGTCGTGCTGCACCGCCGGCCCACCAACACCCGGGCTCACCGGGACCTCGTGCGCTGCGCGGCCCGCATGATGCGCCGGGCGGGCCACCCGCTGGTGTTCACCCGGCGGATGGGCGTCGCGGCCACCGGACACCAGTGCGGTACCACGGTCGCCGGACTCGACGAGACGCGCTCCGTCCTCGACCCGCACTGCCGCAGCCACGAGGTCCGCAACCTGTACATCGTCGACGGCGGCTTCTTCCCCTCGTCGGCCGCCGTCAACCCGACCCTCACCATCGCCGCCCAGGCCCTGCGCACCGCCCGCGAGGGCGGCGTACTGCCCTGACCGGCCGGAGGAGCCACCCATGCCCCGCACCACCGCCACCGCCCCCACCGCCCCCACCGTCACCGCCACCGCCGCCGTCGTGCGCGGCCCCGGCCACGCGTTCACCCTCGAGGAGGTACGGGTCGAGAAGCCCCGCCCGGACGAAGTCCTCGTCCGCGTCCGCGCCGCCGGCATCTGCCACACCGACCTGAGTGTCCGGGCCGGACACACCCCCTTCCCACTGCCCGCCGTCCTCGGGCACGAGGGCACCGGCACCGTCGAAGCCGTCGGCGACGCCGTCACCTCCGTCGCGCCCGGGGACACCGTCGTGATGAGCTTCGCCTCGTGCGGGGCCTGCCCGGCGTGCCTCACGGGTCACCCGGTCAGGTGCGACCACTGGCCCGCGCTGAACCTGTTCGGCGGCAGCCGCCTCGACGGCAGCCCCACCCTGCGCGGGACCGGCCGGCACGCCGGCGCCCCCCTGCACGGCCACTTCTTCGGCCAGTCGTCGTTCGCGACGCTCGCCCTGGCCCCCGCCCGTGCCCTGGTGCCCGTGCCCGCCGACCTGCCGCCGCACGTCCTCGCCCCGTTCGGCTGCGGCGTCCAGACCGGGGCGGGCGCCGTGCTCAACGTGCTGCGCCCCGAACCGGGCCACACCCTCGTCGTGTACGGCACGGGTTCGGTGGGCCTGGCCGCCGTCATGGCCGCCCGCCTCACGGCCGCCACCCGGGTCGTGGCGGTCGACCCCGACCCGGGACGCCGCGCCCTGGCCCTCCGGCTGGGCGCCACCGAGGCATTCGACCCGGGCGAGGCCGACCCGCGGGCGGCGGTGCGGGACCTGACCGGTGGTCACGGGGCGGACCGCGCACTGGAGACGAGCGGCCTCCCCGGCGTACTGCGCCAGGCGGTGGACGGACTCGCCGTCGGGGGCGTGTGCGGCGTGGTCGGCGCGCCGCCCGCCGGGACGGACGTCCACCTGGACGTACCGCGGATGCTCGACCGCGGCCCGCGGATCGTCGGGGTGAACCAGGGCGGTGTCGTGCCGCGCACGTTCATCCCGGCGTTGGTGGAGCTGTACCGGGCCGGGCGCCTGCCCGTCGACGCGATCGTGGAGACGTTCCCGCTCGCCGCGATCGAGGAGGCCGCGGCAGCGGCGGCGGGCGGCAGGGTCGTCAAACCGGTCCTGACCATGCCCTGATGCCCGGGTCTGGATGCCCGGGTCTGGATGCCCGGAAAATATGCCTCCGTCACGAAGATCACCTACCGTCGGTTCTGTGAGTGAAGAAGGCGAAACCCCGGAAGTCATGGAGCGCCCCGTGCTCCGCACGCTCATCGTCGAGGACCACCCGCTGTTCCGGAACGGTCTGAAGTCCGCCCTGGAGAGCCTCGGCGAGGTCCTGGTGGTCGGTGAGGCCGAGACCGTGGCCGAAGTGCCCGACGCGGTGGGCCGGCACCGGCCGGACGTCGTCGTGATGGACCTGTCCCTCCCGGACGGCTCCGGCATCGAGGCGATCCGCCGGCTGGCCGAGCTCCACCCCGGCCTGCCCGTCCTCACCCTCACCATGTCGGACGACGACGGCGACCTGCTCGCCGCGCTCCAGGCGGGCGCGCGCGGGTACGTCGTCAAGGGCGCCAGCGCGGAGGAGGTGCTGCACGCCGTGCGTACCGTCGCGGCGGGCGGGGCCGTGTTCGGCGCCGGGGTCGCCGCCCGCCTGACGGGCCTGGTCTCCGGCAGCCGGCGCCGTGACGCCGAGCAGCTCTTCCCGGCGCTGACGGCGCGCGAGTGCGAGGTGCTGGAGTACATCGCGCGCGGTTTCGACAACCGGCGCATCGCCCGCGAGCTGGTGCTGTCCGAGAAGACCGTGCGCAACCACATCACGCACATCTTCGAGAAGCTCCACGTCGCCACCCGCGCCGAAGCCGTCGCCCGTGCCAGGGACGCCGGCCTCGGCGAGGACGCCTGACCCGCCCCCGCCGCCGCCCGTCTGCACCCCGCGCCGGGCTCGGCCAGGAACGCACATGGCGCGGCCGGGACCGGGCCGGGACCACGGCCTCATGCGACCGGGACAGCGGGCGGCCCACCCTTGAACGTCCACGGGAGCACCGACCGCGAGGAGCGTGAGATGCCTCGACCGCCGACCACCAGGGGGACCCCGGTAGCCGGGCCCGCCGACCTTCCGGCCTACGTGGTCTGTGTGGCGGCGATGCTCTCCGGCTTCCTCTGGGTGACGCTCGTCCTCGTCCACCGCGACCACCCGGTCCTGGACGCCGTCAACCTCCACTACGCCGCGATCGCCGTCCTGCTGTCCATGGGGCTCGCCCTCTCGGGCATGGCCCTGCTCGCCCGCGGTTCCGGCCGCCCCCTCGGATGGCTGCTGCTGTCCACCGGCGGCATCTTCGCCGGCGGCGCCGCCCTGTCCCTGACGGCCGGGCTCATCGGCGTCGGGCCGGGCATCGCCACCGTCCTGGTCCTCGTCGACGTGGTGGGCTACGCCCTGTTCGGGACGGTCGTCTTCACGCTCCCGCTGTGGCTGCCCGACGGCCGCTGGCCGCGCGGCTGGGCCCGGGCGTACGTCATCGTCCTGGCGCTGTGGAGCCTCGCCCAGCAGGTGTACGAGTTCACCCAGCTCGACACCTGGTACGTCGACAACCCCCTCGCCGAGGGCGCCTGGGCCCGGGCCGGCCAGTGGGCGACGCCCGCGATGCTCCCGGCCATCGACTGGGTGCCGCCGATCGCCGCCGGCCTGCCCCTGGTGCTGCTGGCCGTCCGCCGGGTGCGCACGCCCGCCGCGGAGCGCCGGAACTTCGTCCTCGCCCTGCCCTACCTCGCATGGCTGGCCGTCATGTACTTCGGCGCCTACGCCGACGCCCCGCAGACCGTCGTCTTCGCCGTGCAGTACGCCGGCGCGGCCATCTGGCCCGCCGCCCTCGCCTTCATCGACCTCCGCGAGCGGGCCTGGCACCTCGATCGTGCGGCCCGCCGCATCCTGACGGCCCTCCTGCTGACGTTCGTCCTGTTCCTGCTGTACGGCACCGCCGGGCTGCTTGTGTGGCACGCCGGGGCCCGCGAGCCCGAGGGGCCGCTGCTGCTGGCCGTCGCCGTCGCCCTGGTCATCGGCGCCCTGCTGCGCCCCACCGCCCGCTGGGCGTCCCGGGTCGTCGACCGTTACTACTACGGCGCCCGTGCCCAGCCGTACCAGGTGGTCCGGGACCTCGCCGACCGCCTCAGCAAGGCACCCGACCCGGGCGAGGCGCCGAGGCTGCTGTGCGCGACGGTCGTCCACACCCTCGGCCTGAGCGCCGCCGCGCTGACCGTGGACACCCACCACGGCCCGCGCGAACTGGTCGCCCTGGGCGAACCGGGACCGGCCCCCGAACACTTCCCGCTCTGCTACCGGGGCGAGGACATAGGCCGGCTCACCGTGCCCCCGCGCCCCGGTGAACTGGCGCTCGACCCGCAGGACCGGGAGGCCGTCCAGGTGCTCGCCGACCACGCCGCCCCGGCGATCGCGTCGATGCGGCTCTACGAGGACCTCCAGAGCAGCCGCGAGCAGATCATCCTCGCCCGCGAGGAGGAACGGCGCAGGCTGCGGCACGACCTCCACGACGGCCTCGGCCCCGCCCTGTCCGGCCTCCGCCTCCAGGTGGACGCCGTCCGCGGCACCGCCCGGCCCGACGTGGCCCGTCCGCTGCTCAAGGTCTCCGAGGGCATCGGGCGCGCCATCCGCGAGTTGCGGCACATCACGGACGGCCTGGCACCCGCCGCGCTGGACGGCGCGGACCTGTCCCGCGCCCTGCGCCAGCTCGCCGAGCACCTCAGCAGCCGCAGCCTGTGCATCTCCGTGACGGTTCGGCCCGACCCGCTGCCCCGGCTGTCCGCCGCCCTCGAAGTGGCGGTCTACCGCATCACCGCCGAGGCGCTGAACAACGCGGTACGCCACTCCCGCGCCGACCACGCCCACGCCACGGTCACCGTCGCCGACGGGCAGGTCGGCGTCCACGTCCACGACAACGGCGACGGGTTCCCGGACCACCAGCGGCACGCCGGGGTGGGGCTGCGGTCCATGGCGGAGCGTTCGGAGGAGCTCGGCGGCCGCTTCACCCTCACCAGCACCGCCGACGGCACGGTCGTGCGGGCCGTGTTCCCGTCCCGCCCGGGCTCCGCCCCACCGGCCCGCCCGGCCGGGACAGGGACATCGTCGGGACCTGAGTCCCATGCGCCCGAGACACGGGACCGCTCAGACTCATGAGGGTCGGGACATACCCGGCAGACCTAAGAAACCCGGCATCTTGAAGGAGACTCCCTCATGGCCTCCACCAGCCGCTCACGTTCCACGAAGGCCAAGGCGGCAGGCGCGGCAGCCGTCGCGGCGGCAGCCGCGATCATCCCCTGGGCCGTGCGCCGCATGCGCAAGCACGAGGGCGTCACCAAGACGCCCGGCTGCATACCGATCTGCAAGGGCTAGGTCGTGTCCGTCAGGTCTCGCCTGGCCCGTGACGCCCTGCACGCACTGTCGCCGCGTTGTCGTCGGTCGCCATGGCTCCGCCATGTCTCCCTCCTCCGCCTTGCGACAGCACGCACCGGACGCCACGGCCCCCGCCCTCCGGGCGGACGCCGATACTACTGGACACTCCCTAGGAAGGGCCAGGGATCCGGAGGGATCCACCGGAACACGCACCCCGAGCAGCGGGCCCGGAACCGTCCGGGCCCGCTGTCATGCCGTCGGCGAACCGATCCTCCGGCGGAAGCAGACCCGGTCCTTCCCCGGCCCGTCGTAGTCACGGTGCACCGGCAGGCCCCCGACCTCGACGTCCCCTCCCACCGGGTCGAACCCCAGCGCCCGGTGGAAGGCGATGGACCCGGTGTTCCACGGGGTCGTCACCGCCCGCACCTCGCGCCGCCCCGCCTCGGCGGCCCGCTCGAAGAACGCCGAGTACAGGCCGCGGGCCAGCCCCCGGCCCCGCAGCGCGGGGTCGACCCCCACGAAGTGGATGTGGGCGTCCTCCTCGTTGTCGGCCGCGTGCAGCCCGATCAGGAACGCCTTGATGCCGGTGCTGTCCTCGGCCACCAGGCTGGTCCCCGCGAAGGAGTGCAGGAACAGCCTCGGCAGCAGCAGGGACGGCTCCCGGGCCCCGGCGGGCGAACGCGATTCCCTGCGCCACCTCTGCGCGGACTCGACGAGGGCGCGGTGGTCGGACACGCGCGCCCGGCGCATCATCGGCATGTCAATCCCCTTTGGACTCGGTGTGCCCGGTGTGCCACCAGTGAGGGTTCGGGTCGGTCCCTCCCACCCCCACCATGCCGCCCACCGCGCGCCGCAGCACGGCGACCTCCGGTGTGTCGCGGCGTGCGGATGACCAGGCGAGCACCGCGGTGCACGGCGGCGCGTCCGACACGTCGACGTAGGCGATGCCCGGCCGGGGGAACAGGGCGCGGCAACTGGCCGAGACGAAACGCACCCCGAGCCCCTGTGCGACCGCCGAGATCCCCGCCTCGAACGTCGTCGCCCGGTGCGCGGTGTACCCGACCGGCGCCCCGTCCGGGCGGGGATCCGCCGCCCAGAAGTCCCGCCACACCCGGGCCACCCGCGGTGAGGACCCGACGACCGGCAGGCCCGCCAGCTCCCCGTACGACACGGACGGCCGCCCCGCCAGCGGGTGACCCTCCCAGAGGCACACCACCTGACGCTCCGTCGCCAGCGGCAGCGTCTGGATCCCGGGAGGCATGGGCGCGTACGCCAGGACGGCGTCCACCCGGCCGTCGAACAGCGCGTCCGTCTGCTCCACGAAGTCCACCTCCCGCAGGTCGAGCTCCAGCCCCGGGTGGTGCTCCCTCAGCCGCTCGCCCAGGGCGGTGAGCACGGGCAGGGCGGTGACGTAGCAGCCGAGCACCACCCGCCCGGTCAGCGTCCTCGACCGCTCCCGCACCGCCTCGCGCAGCCGGTCGGTGGCCTCCACCACGGCCCGGACGCGGGGAAGCAGCGCCTCACCGGCGGCGGTGAGTTCCACGCGCCGGGTGGAGCGCTCCAGCAGGGCGACGCCCATCAGCTCCTCCAGCCTGCGGATCTGGCGGCTGAGCGCCGGCTGGCTGATGTACAGCCGGCCGGCGGCCCGGCCGAAGTGCAGCTCCTCCGCCAGTACGAGCAGCAGCCGCAGCTGGTGCACGCTCGGGTCAACACCGCCGGCCGGCTCGCCATCCATACCGTGGACGGTATCAATGCGGCCGTACGGCGCATCAGTGACGGCTTCCCCGGCGGGGGCGCCCCGGCCGACGATGGAGTCCGCACACCGTGCCGTCGGTGGGCGGGTGAGGAGCCGTCATGTCATCACGTCACGCCTTTCGTTGTGTCCTGGCGCTGCTCGCGCTGTTCGTCCTGGTCACCGGGGTGCTGGAGATCGCCGTCGGGCCGTCGCTGCTGCCCGGCGGCCCGGACGTCGACACCACCGTCGACAGCAACTACCGCTTCTTCGCCGGCATTTGGTGCAGCCTCGGCATCGTCCTGGCGGTCGCCGCCCGCGACCCCGGCGGCCACGCCACGCCCCTCCGGGCCGTCTTCGGCGCCGTGTT
Organism: Streptomyces ficellus; assembly: GCF_009739905.1. Taxonomy (NCBI): domain Bacteria; kingdom Bacillati; phylum Actinomycetota; class Actinomycetes; order Kitasatosporales; family Streptomycetaceae; genus Streptomyces; species Streptomyces ficellus. The sequence continues at coordinate 6,781,369 of NZ_CP034279.1, forward strand.
CCTCGGTGGCATCGCCCGCGGCGTCTCCTACCTCGACGTGGGCGCGCCGCACGCGCTGCACACGGCCTTCATCGGTGTCGAACTGCTCCTGCCCCCGCTGCTGCTGCTCTGGTACGGCCGCCTGTACGCCGCCTCCCGAGGGGTGCGGAGCGCGGGCCAGGAGCGGTAGATTCGCCGCCGAGCCGGGCGCGTCCCACCGGGACACCCCGGACGCCGGAGCAGTGGTGTGGTGTGCGGAGGTAGGACGGCTGTGTTGTCGGTGGGCAGGATCCTCCGGTTCGACGAGGTCCGCGGTTACGGGTTCATCGTCCCCAGCGACGGGGGCGAGGACGTCTTCATGCACGCGAACGACCTGGTGAACGACAAGTGTCTGTACCAGGCGGGCCGCGAGGTCGAATTCCGGCTGGAGATGGGGGACAAGGGGCCCAAGGCCTCCGCCATCCGGCTCGTCCGGCGGCCGGCGGACGAGCCGGCCCACCCGTCGCCGAAGGCTCCGCGCGACGGCATCGGCGACCTCGGCGACCCGGACGACGACACGCTCGACGTGCTGACCGACGGCGAGTTCCGCACGGAGCTGACGGAGGCCCTCATCGAGGCTGACGCCACGCTCACCACGGCCCAGCTGAAGCGCGTCCGCATCCGCGTCGCCGAACTGGCGCGCTCGCACGGCTGGGTGGAGGGCTGACGCACCCGCGCGCCGCGCCCCCGAGGCCCGCCGCCTCCGCACAGGCCACCCGCCCACGGAGACAGGAGTCCGCCATGACCCCGCAGCCGGCCCACGGCACGCGACCCGACGGCACCCCGCCTGACGGCACCCCGCCCGACGGCACCCGCCCCGGCGGTGGCACTCGCCCCGGCGGCACTCGCCCCGGCGGCAATGAGCCCGACGGCCGGGAGCCCGGCGGCACCCGCCCCGATGGCAATGAGCCCGACGGCAGCCTGCCCGACGGTGGCACCCGCCTGGACGGCACCCGTCTCGACGGTGGCACCCACCCCGACGGCCCGGAGCCCCACCGTATGGACCCCTCCGGGGGGTGCCCGCACCGGGACAACGCGCGACTCCTCGCCCGGGGCGCCGTCGCACCCGTCGTCCTGCCGGGCGGCGTGCCCGCGATGACGGTCCTGGGCCACGAGGCGCTCAAGGGCTTCCTCACCCACCCGGACGTCGCCAAGGGCGCCGAGCACTTCGCCGCCCTCCAGGACGGGCGGATACCCGACGGCTGGCCCCTGCGGACCTTCGCCACGGTCCCGGGCATGACCACCGCCGACGGCGCCGAGCACCGGCGGCTGCGCGACCTCGTCGGCCAGGCGTTCACCGCACGGCGCGTCGAACGGCTGCGGCCCCGCGTCGAGGAACTGACCGCCGAACTCCTCGACGGACTCGAGGCGGCGGCCCGGGACGGCGACGGAGTCGCCGACCTGCGGCGCCACTTCGCCCTGCCCCTGCCCATGGGCGTCATCTGCGAACTGCTCGGCGTGGACGCCGGACACCACGACCACCTGCACCACCTCTCCAGCAGGATCGTCGCCACCGACAGCTCGCCCGAGGAGGCGGTGGCCGCCAACCGCGAGATGGCGGACGCACTGCGCGCCGTCGTCGCGGCGCGCCGCGCCGCCCCCGGCGACGACCTGACCAGCGCCCTGATCGCCGCCCGCGAGGAGGACGGCGACCGGCTCGCCGAACCCGAACTCATCGGCACCCTCCTGCTGATGATCGTCGCCGGCCACGAGACCACCCTGAACCTCATCACCAACGCCGTCCGCGCGCTGTGCGCCCACCGCGAGCAGCTCCGGCTGGTCCTCGACGGCCGGGCCGGGTGGGCCGACGTCGTCGAGGAGACCCTCCGCTGGGACAGCCCCGTCAGCCACTTCCCCTTCCGCTACCCCACCCGCGACCTCACCGTCGACGGCACGGTCATCCCCCGGGGGACGCCCGTGCTCGCCGGCTACTCCGCGGCGGGCCGCGACGAAGCGGCCCACGGCCCCGACGCCGACCGCTTCGACGTCACCCGCGCCGGCCGGGGCCGCCCCACGGCCCGTCACCTCTCACTCGGCCACGGCCCCCACTACTGTCTGGGCGCCCCCCTCGCCCGGCTGGAGGCCACCACCGCGCTCGAACGGCTCTTCACCCGCTTCCCCCGGCTCGACCTCGCCGTCCCCGAAGCCCGGCTGCCCCGGGTGCCGAGCTTCGTGGGCAACAGCGTGCGCACCCTGCCCGTACGGCTACGGGCGGACCGTGCCGTCCGGTGAGCGCAGCGCGGACACCAGCCGCAGCAGACGCGCCTCGTTGCCCGACAGGCCCGCCCGGCGCAACGCCTCGTCCGCCTCCGCCATCGGCGACGACAGGTGGACGACCGCCATCGGAGCGAGCGCCGGGTCGGTGAGCACCGCCCGGGCCGTCTCCATCAACCGTATGTAGGCCTGGGCCGCCGCGCGCTCACGTGATGTCAGGGTGGTGGTCATCTCTCGCTCCCTGTCGACCGGTCGGTGTGTTCCCCGCGCTCCACTCTCCACCACGGCACTGACAATCAGCTCCCGTCGCGCCCGCGCACGTACTCCGACAGCCGCTCCAGGAACACCTGCTGACCCGACACCAGCCGCGGCGCCGCCTCCTCGGGCGTCATCCACGCCACCCGGTCGACCTCGGGGAACTCCCGTGTCCGGCCCGAACCACGCGGCCACTCCATCGTGAACGTGCCCGGCACCACCGCCGCCGGGTCCAGGTCGGCCTCCACCGCCCACACCGTCACGATCTTCCCGCTCGCCTGGCGCGTCTCACCGAGCGGCACCGGCTCCCCGTCCGGAACCGGCAGGCCCAGCTCCTCCACGAACTCCCGCCGCGCCGCCGCCTCGGGCGTCTCGTCGGCCTCGTACTCGCCCTTCGGGACCGACCACGCCCCCGCGTCCCGCGCCGCCCAGGCGGGACCGCCCATGTGGGCGATGAGCACTTCCAGGGTTCCGCCCGAGGTGCGGAACAGCAGCAGACCCGCGCTTCGCTTCACCGTCATGCCGGAGAGTTTGCCCAGGGCCGACGGGGTTAGCGTCGACGGACGGCACGATCACCCCGACCGAGGGAGCGCGAGACCACATGTCCGTGTCCGAAGGGTCCGGCGACCCCGACCACGACCCCGTCCTGCCCCCGCGCGAGGCACCCCTCGCCCGGTCGGTGCCCGCGCTGGACGAGCGCGTCACCCACTGCCGGGCCTGCCCGCGCCTGGTCGCCTGGCGGGAACAGGTCGCCCGGGAGGGCCGCCGCGCCTACACCGGCTGGGACTACTGGGCCCGGCCCGTTCCCGGCTTCGGCCCCGACGACGCCAGGCTCCTGGTCATCGGCCTCGCCCCCGCCGCCCACGGAGGCAACCGCACCGGCCGCATGTTCACCGGTGACCGCTCCGGCGACGTCCTCTACGCCGCCCTGCACCACGTCGGGCTCGCCAACCAGCCGGAGGCCACCGACCTCCACGACGGGCTGCGCCTGTACGGGGTACGGGTCACCGCCCCGGTCCACTGCGCCCCGCCCGCCAACAAGCCCACCCCCGAGGAGCGCGACACATGCCGCCCCTGGCTGGCCGCCGAACTGCGCCTGCTGCGCCCCACGGTGCGGGCCGTCGTCGTGCTCGGCGCCTTCGGCTGGCAGGCCGCCCTGCCCGCACTCGCCGCAGGCGGCTGGTCGGTGCCCAGGCCCCGGCCCGCGTTCGCGCACGGCGCGCACGTCACGCTGGCGGCCACCGACGGGGGAGCGGACCTGGAGGTGTTCGGCTGCTACCACGTCAGCCAGCGCAACACCTTCACCGGCCGCCTCACACCCGCCATGCTGCACGACGTCCTCGGCCGAGCGGCGGAGGCGGCCGGGCTCACATCACCCTGATCCGCACCGGCCCCCCGGCCGGATCGACCCGCCCCGCCCAGCCGGCCGGCAGCGGAGCCGACCTGTCCGGGCCGACCGTGCGCCACATCCGTCTCCGGTACAACAGGACCCCGTCCTGACTGACCACCACCACCGGACGCACCAACCGCCGCGCCGCGCGCACCAGGAACCGTCCCCCGCCGGCACCGCGCCACCCGGCGCCACCGGGCACCCCCGGGGCGTCGAGCCGGTTCGGCGTCACCCACCGCAGCGGCGCGTCCACCACCACCGGCACCCCCGCCCCGCACCCGCCCGCGGGATTCGACAGGAACGCCAGCACCGGCCCCGCCACCGCACGGCCCTCCACGACCGCCGTACCGGCCGGCTCACCCCCGTGCAGCACGTCGCCCACCGCGAACACCCCCGGCACCGACGTGCGGAACGCGCCGTCCACCGCCGGCCCCCGCGTCCCGGGGTCCAGGGCGACACCGCCGAGCCGGGCGAGCTCCTGCTCCGGCAGCCAGTCCCCGGTGAACACCACCGTGTCGCACGCCACCGTCGCCTCCCGACCGTCGCGGTGCCGCAGCCGCACCCCCGACAGGCGCCCCCGCCCGAGGAGTTCGGCCACCGTCGTCCCGCCCATCACGGGCACCCGCCCGGTGAACGCCCCGGGCCGGTGCCACGGCCGCTCCGTGACCAGCGCGGCCACCTCCACGCCCGCCGAGCGCAGCGCCCGCACCGCCTCCCACGAGACCGGCTCCGCCCCGACGACGAGCGCGCGGGTGCCGACGGCGTGCCCGTACGCGTCCACCGACCGCAGCAGTTCGCCCGTGGTCAGCACCCCGGCGGGCCGTGTCCCCGGCACCAGGCGGGCACTGCGCGGGCGCTCCCGGGCGCCGGTCGCCAGGACGACCGCCCGCGCGGCGATCCGCTCCCGGCCGGACGCGCCCGTGACGTCCAGCGTGAGCGGGCCGGACCAGCCCGTGACGGTGACACCGGTCCGGACCACCGCCCCGGCCCGTACCGCCGCGCGCCAGGCCCGGTCGTGCGCGGCGCCCCACCCGGCCCGGGCGCCCCACCCGGCCCGGGCGCCCCGCCCGGCTCCCGTGTCCCGTCCGGCCCGGGTGCCTCGCCCGTACCCGCCCCGCCTGGTTCCGGGGGACCGCTCCCGCTCCAGCACCTCGACCGTGCCCGCGCCGAGGGCCGCCAGCCGGCCGGCCGCGGCGAGCCCGGCCGGTCCCGCCCCGACGACCAGCACGTCGACCGTCCGCGTGACCGTCACCGCGCCCCCTCGAACAGCTCCCGGAGCTCCGCCCCGCAGAAGTACCCCTGGCACCGCCCGCTCCCCGCCCGCGTCCGGCGCCGCAGACCGGCGGGGGAGACGGGCGGGACCGGCGAGGCGAGCGCGTCGCGGACCTCGCCGCGGGTGACCCGCTCACAGAAACACACGATCTCGCCGTACGCGGGATCCTCGGCGATCAGCTGCGCGTCCGCGTAGGGGCGGGGGAACGCCTCGCCCAGATTCGGCATGCGCACCGTCGGCAACGGGCGTACGGCGCCCGGCTCCAGCCCCGCCTCCGCCAAGAGCTCCACCACGTGCGCGGCGATCGCCATCGACGCGGTCAGGCCCGTCGAGCGGATCCCTCCGGCCGTGACGTACCGCAGTTCCGGGTGACAGGCGATCCGGTAGTCGTCCTCCCCGGTCGCCGCCCGGAGCCCCGCGTACACCGCCGTGACCTCCTCCTCCAGCAGGGCCGGCAGGATCCGCCGCCCCTTCTCCCGCAGGAACGCCAGGCCCTCGGCGGTCGAGCCGGTCGCCGCCTTGTCGTCGAGGTCCTCGGCCGTGGGGCCCAGCAGCACCTTGCCGTACACGGTGGGGCAGACCAGTACGCCCTTGCCCAGCGCGGTCGGCACCGGCAGCAGGATGTGCCGCACCAGATCCCGGGCGAAGGCGTCGAACACCATCAGCTGGCCGCGCCGGGGCGTCACCGTAAAGTCGCGGATCCCCAGCATCCGGTCCAGCTCGTCCGCGTACAGCCCGGCGGCGTTGACCAGGTACCGGGTGCGCAGGACGCCCCGGGTCGTCACCAGCTCGTGCCCGGAGCGTCCGCCGGGCCGCACGTCCCGCACCCGGCAGCCGAGGTGCAGGTCCACCCCGGCGCCCACGGCCTGGGTCGCGTAGGCGAGGGTGGTCGTCCACGGGCAGATCACGCTCTCGCCCGGCACGTCCAGCGCGCCGAGCGCGCCCGGCCCGAGGTGCGGTTCACGCGCCCGCAGCTCGTCGGCGCCGATGATCCGCGTCCCGGGACAGCCGTTGCGCTCCGCCTTGCGCGCCAGCCCCGGCAGCGCGGCGAGCTGTTCGTCGTCCCACGCGACGAGCAGCGCGCCCAGCGGCTCCACCGGGATGCCCACCTCGGCCGCGTACGCGACGAGCCGCCGCTGCCCCTCCCGCACCAGCCTGGCCTCCAGCGACCCGGGAACGGCGTCGAAACCGGTGTGCAGGATCGCGGTGTTGGCCTTCGAGGTGCCCTCGCCGACATCGTCCGCGGCCTCCACCAGGGCGGTGCGCAGCGGGAAGCGCGCCAGCTCACGGGCGATGGCCGAGCCCACCACCCCGGCACCGACCACCACCACGTCGTACGTCTCGCCAGGAAGCGACGCCCCGGGCACGGCCTCCCCGGCCGGCCCGGTCCCGGTCGGCACACCCGCCGGCGACCCTCCCCGGCGCCGGTGCAGCTGGTGCAGCCGGGACTGCCGGGACAGCAGCGACAACAGGGATGGCAGCGACGGTACGGGCGTCACGGCGTGCGCTCCAGCACCGCCGCCACCGCCGAACGGAACGCCCCCATCCGCTCGGCCGCCTCGGTGGCGGTGACGCGTGGCTCGTACACGGCCGACGGCGCCCGGCGCGGGAGGGCCTCATCGAGCGGCAGCCGCGGATCGAGGCCGAGCCGGGCGAGGGCTCCGGCGCCCAGGGCGGTGGCGTCGGGCAGCGCCGAGACCTCGACGGGCCGCTGGAGGAGGTCGGCCTGCGTCTGCATCAGCAGCGCGGAGCGGGTCAGCCCGCCGTCCACGCGGAGCGACGCGAGCGGTGCGCCCAGGTCCGTCGCGGCCGCCTCGGCCAGCTCCACCACCTGCGCGGCGACGCCCTCGCACAGCGCGCGCACCAGGTGCCCGGCGGTGGTGTCCAGCCCCAGTCCGGTGAGCGATCCGCGGACGTCCCCGCGCCACCACGGCGCGGCGAGCCCGGCCAGCGAGGGTACGAACGTCACGCCGCCCGCGTCCGGTACGGAGGCGCCCACCGGGTCGAGGTCGGCGGCCCCGCCGATCACGCCGAGGTCGGTGAGCCAGCGCACGGCGGAGGCGGCCGTGTACACCTGCCCGTCCAGGCAGTAGCTGGTCCGCCCGGCGAGGCGCCACGCCACGCAGGCGACCAGCCCGGAGGCGCCGCGCCGGGGGCGGGCGCCGGTCTGGGCGAGCAGGAACGCCCCGGTGCCGTAGGTGCACTTGGCCGTGCCCGGCGTGGTGGCGCCCTGGGCGAGCAGCGCCGCCTGCTGGTCCACCAGCAGCCCGGTGAGCGGCAGGTCGCCGCCGAAGGCGCCCGTCCTGCCGACGGGCCCGGCGGCGTCCACGATCCGTGGCAGCCGTTCACCGGTCAGCCCGTACGCCTCCAGCGCCTCCGGCGACCAGTCGGTCGCCTCCAGGTCCATGAGCTGGGTGCGTCCCGCCGTGGCGGCGTCCGTGACGAACTCGCCGGTCAGCCGGTGCACCAGCCAGGCATCGCTGGTCGTCACCACGCCCTCGCGGGTCAGGTGGCGGCGTATCCACGCCATCTTGGGCGCCGCGAAGTACGGGTCGAGCGGCAGGCCGGTCGTGTGGCGCAACCGCTCGGCGTGCGGGGCGAGTTCCGCGCAGATCCCCGCCGCCCGCTTGTCCTGCCAGACGATTGCGTCGGTCAGGGGCGCACCGGTGGCCCGGTCCCAGGCGAGGACGGTCTCGCCCTGGTTGGCGAGGCCCACGGCGGTGACCGGTTCGCCGGCGTCGGCCAGGGCGCGGTGCCCGGCGTCGACGACCGAGGAGAGCAGCTCGTGCGGGTCGGCCTCGACCCGGCCGCCCGTTAGGTGGCGCGGGCGTACCGGCGCCGCACCGGAGCCGATCACTCCGCGGTCGGGGCAGATCACCAGGGCCTTGGTGCCCGACGTGCCCTGGTCGACGGCCAGTACGGGGCCCGTCATCGGCCACTCCCGTCCGCTCGGGTCCGCATCCGCTGCGGATGCGAAAGATCGTCGAACGGAAGCGTGGTCCAGACCGGCTTCGGCGTCAAGGTCCGTCCGTGATCATACGGACACGGAGCGGGGGCGACCGGCCGCGAGCGGAGCCGGGCGTAGCGTACTGACGCGTCATCAATGAGCTTTGTTTTTCGGTTTGTTGCGCTTCTCGCGCAAAAATGGACCGACTTCGTTCAACGAGCCCTATAGTGATCGCCGATCAACGGCCGGTAGTCAGGGAGCAGTCCGACCGCTCTCCCCGACGTACCGGCCACACCCCCACGCGCGCTCACGAGGACCCATGACCGTCACACCGATACCGGCCTGCCCACCGACGGGGACGGGGTGATGCCCGGCCAGGACTTCCGGCCGGTGTACCACCCGGCGGGCCACGACTCCGCGCTGCGCGGAGTCCTCCAGGACCTGCGGACCGGGCGCTGGCTGTCGATGGCCCAGCTCCTGACGGACACCGCCCGCACCGCCGACCGCTCCCTGTGGACCCGGCGCACCCAGGTGCTCGCCGCGGTGGCCGCAGGGTCCGACGTCGTCCAGGCGTGGCGCGCCGAGCAACCCCACAGCATCGCGGCCGCCGTCATGCACGCCCGGGTCTCCGTCGAACGCGCCCTGCGCGCCCACCGCGAGGGGCACTCCCGGACCGGCGAGCTGTGGACGCTCGCCTGGGAGGCGTGCCGGGCCGCCGCGCAGGTGGCACCCGCCGACCCGGTGCCCTGGGTGGGCCTGCTGGCCCTCGCCGTACTGGACGACGAACAGCGGATGGACGAGCACCGGGTGCGGCCGCCCGGGCCCATGCTGCCGCCTGGCCCCTGGGGCCTGCTGGCGGAGGCGGACAAACGCGACCCGCACAACCGCGAGGCGTACCACCGGATGCTCCAGTTCCTGTACGCCCGCCACTCGGGAAGCGGATCCCTCTCCGAGGCGGTCAACTTCGTGCAGTGGGCCGCCGCCTCGGCTCCGCCCGGCTCCGCCCTGCACGTCCTGCCGCTGTACGCGAGGGTCGAGCGGTACCGGCGCGAACGGGGCCAGGAGCGCGCCCTGGACCTGCACTGGGTGGCCGAGGACGCCGACCGCGACGCCGACCGGGCCCTGCGCAACTGGTTCGAACGGACCGATCCCGCCGCCGAGTCGATCCTCGACCTCAACTACCTGGCGCACGCCCTGTGGGGAGCCCTGCGGTTCGACGACGCCGCCGGGGTCTTCACGGTACTGGGCCCGTACCACACCCCGCAGCCCTGGGCGTACCGCACTCGCGACCCCGGCGACCAGGCCCTGGCCGAGGAGCTGTTCCTCCGCGCCCGGAGCCGGTGCCTGCACACGCCCCGCTGACCGTTCACCCGTCGGCCGGCACCCGGCACCCGACACCCGACACCCGACACCCGGCGACCGTGCACCAGGTCACCCGCCGACCGCGTGAACCGCTGACCGCACACGCCCCACCCACCACCAGGAGGTAGCGCCATGTCCCGCACCCTATGGGCCGGTCCGGAGCGGCCGTCCCCGCCGACGGACGAGGAGGAGCGGCTGAGGGAACTCGGCTACCAGCCGGTCCTCGCCCGTCGGATGGGAGGCTTCGGCAACTTCGCCATCAGCTTCTCCGTCATCTCCGTCCTGTCCGGCTGCATGACCCTGTACGGATTCGGCCTCGGCACCGGTGGCCCGGCCGTGATGATGTGGGGCTGGGCGGGCGTCGGCCTGTTCGTGCTCTGCGTCGGCCTGGCGCTCGCCGAGGTGACCAGCGCCTACCCCACCTCCGGCGCCCTCTACTACATGGCCGACCGGCTCGGCGGCCGCCGCTGGGGCTGGTACACCGGCTGGCTGAATCTGCTCGGTCTGCTCGGGGCGATCGCCGGTATCGACTACGGCGCCGCGCTGTTCACCGGCGCCTTCCTCAACCTGCGCTTCGGTTTCGAGCCGACACCCGGCTCCACCTTCGTCATCTTCCTGTGCATCCTGCTGTTGCACGCCGTGCTGAACCTCTTCGGCGTCCGGCTGGTCAGCATCCTCAACTCCATCAGCGTGTGGTGGCACCTGACCGGCGTCGCCGTGATCGTCGGCGCCCTGGCGATCGTCCCCGACCACCACCAGTCGGCCGAGTTCGTGTTCACCGAGTTCGTCAACGACACCGGCTGGGCCAACCCGTTCTACGTGGCCGCGGTCGGCCTGCTGCTCGCCCAGTACACCTTCTCCGGGTACGACGCCTCCGCCCACCTCTCCGAGGAGACCTCCAACGCGTCGGTCACGGCGGCCAAGGGCATTGTCCGGGCCATCTGGGTCTCCTGGCTCGCCGGCTTCGCGCTGCTCGCCGGGCTGACCTTCGCCATCCAGGACTACGCCGGCACACAGAACAGCGCGACCGGAGTACCTCCCGCGCAGATCCTGCTCGACGCGCTCGGCTCCGGCGGCGCCACGGCGCTGCTCCTGGTCGTGATCGTGGCGCAGTTGTTCTGCGGCAACGCCGAGGTGGCCGCCGCCAGCCGCATGGTGTTCGCGTTCAGCCGCGACAACGCGCTGCCCGGCTCGGCGCTCTGGCGCAAGGTCAGCGCACGCACCCAGACCCCGGTGCCCGCCGTCTGGCTGTCGGTCGCCGTGGCGGCCCTGCTCGCCGTGCCGTCGCTGTACTCGGCCACCGCCTACGGCGCGGTCACCGCCATCAACGTCATCGGGATCACCCCCGCGTACGCCATCCCCATCTACCTGCGCCTGCGTGCGGGCAACCGCTTCCGGCCCGGCCCCTGGTCCCTGGGCCGGTGGAGCAGGCCGATCGGCTGGACGGCGGTCGTGTGGGTGGCGCTGGTGACGGTCCTGTTCTGCCTGCCGCAGAAGTCCCCGGTCACCATCGACTCGATGAACTACGCCGTGATCGCGCTCGCGACGGTGCTGGTGCTGGCCACCGCGTGGTGGTACGTGGCCCGCCGCTCCTACGGCACCCCCGCCGCCTATGGCAACGCGCGCGAGCAGGCGGAGATATCCGAGGGCATCGTCTGACGCGGCCCCCGTCCCGGGGCGGCGTGCGGAGGCGGCCTACCCGGTGAACTCGTACGTCCAGGAGGCCGCTTCGGGCGCGAACCGGATGTCGGTGACCTCCAGCACGTGCCCGTGCTGGTCGCTCACGACCCGGTGCACGGTCAGGCAGGTGGTGGCGACGGGGCCGTGGCCCACGCCGATCGACTCGCGGCGCGTCAGCCGCAGCCCCGCGCGGTGCATCCAGTGGTACAGCAACCGCAGGTCGGGCCGCGCGGGCCAGTCCTCCTGCCGCCGGAAACGGCCGAGTTCGGGCACCTCGGCGAGCGCGTGCGGGGAGAACCGGGACAGCGCCTCCTGGACGGAGGGTGTCCCGGCGCCCGGGACGTGGTGGCGGTGCACGAGCGAGGGCTCGCCGGGCAGCAGGCCCAGCCGCTCGGCGAGCCCGGTGGGCGTGGGCTCCCAGGCGAGCCGGGTCACGGCCGACGCGTCGGAGGTGCCGGTGCCGCACGGGAAGCGCAGCAGGCCGGGGGCGAGGACCGGACCCGCCTCGCCGGGGGCGGCCGACGCGGCGAACGTGCCCCGCCGCTCGGTCACCACCAGCCCCTCGTCGCGCAGCAGTTGCAGGGCGGCGCGCACCGTGTGCCGGTTGACCCGGAAGCGGTGCACCAGGGACCGCTCGGACGGCAGCCGGTTGCCGGGGGCGATCCGCCGCTGGGTGAGGTCGTCGCGCAGCGCGGCGGCCACCCGGAGGTAGAGCGGAAGTGCCGCGGGGGTCTGGGGCTCAGCCATGTTCAACCCTCAATTTCCTTCGCTCACAGTAGTCGAGCGTGCCGTTCGGGTGAGCAATCCCTATCATTGGTCTAAACCTCTAGGGAAGGGGGTGCCGGGCCTTCCCGCCCACTCTGGCCGAATCGGATTCACCGTCCGGCGCCCGGGTACCCGGGCCGCGCCCCCGCAGGAGCCGGCGAAGGGAAACGCACGATGAGGGCCGTGACATGGCAGGGAAAGCGCGACGTACGGGTCGAGACGGTGCCCGACCCGAAGATCGAAGAGCCGACCGATGCGATCATCAAGGTCACGTCCACCGGGCTGTGCGGCTCGGACCTCCACCTGTACGAGGTCCTCACCCCCTTCATGACCCCCGGTGACATCCTCGGCCACGAGCCGATGGGCATCGTGGAGGAGGCCGGCCCCGAGGTACCGGGCCTCAAGCCGGGCGACCGTGTGGTCGTCCCGTTCCAGATCGCCTGCGGGCGCTGCTGGATGTGCACCTCGGGGCTGCCGACCCAGTGCGAGACCACCCAGGTGACCGAGGAGGGCATGGGCGCCGCGCTCTTCGGCTACACCAGGCTGTACGGTGCCGTGCCCGGCGGCCAGGCCGAATACCTGCGCGTCCCGCAGGCCCACTTCGGCCCTGTCAAGGTCCCCGAGGGCCCGGCCGACGACCGTTTCCTGTACCTGTCCGACGTCCTGCCCACCGCCTGGCAGGCCGTCCAGTACGCCGACGTCCCCCCGGGCGGCTCGGTCGCCGTCCTCGGGCTCGGCCCCATCGGCGACATGTGCTGCCGTATCGCCCTCCACCAGGGCGCCGCCCAGGTCATCGGCGTCGACCTCGTACCCGAACGCCTCCAGCGCGCCCGCGAGCGCGGCGTCGAGGTGTTCGACCTGAACGCCTTCGACAAGGACGACGACCTCGTCGAGGCCGTCAAGGACCGCACCGCGGGCCGCGGCCCCGACGCGGTCATCGACGCGGTCGGCACCGAGGCCCACGGCAGCCCGGTCGCCCGCACCCAGCAGAACGCGGCCGGACTGCTGCCCAAGGCGTGGGCGGCCAAGCTGCACCAGAAGGTGGGCGCCGACCGGCTGGCCGCCCTCTACCTGGCCATCGCCCTGGTGCGGCGCGGCGGCACCATCTCGCTGAGCGGCGTCTACGGCGGAGCGGCCGACCCGATGCCGATGCTGACGATGTTCGACAAGCAGCTCCAGCTGCGCATGGGCCAGGCCAACGTCCGCCGCTGGGTCGACGACATCCTCCCGCTCCTCACCGACGCCGACCCGCTCGGCGTGGACGACTTCGCCACCCACCACGTGCCGCTGTCCGACGCCCCGCACGCGTACAAGATGTTCCAGGAGAAGCGGGACGGGGCGGTCAAGGTCGTGATGCGCCCCTGACCGCGCCCGGGCTCCCCTCACGCCCAGGCGGGGAGCCCGCGTCTCCGTCCTCGGGCCGCAGGGGCGGCTCCGGCGGGGTCGGGGGCACCGGCCCGAACAGCACCGCGCGGGCGATGCTCGGCGCGAGCAGCACGCTCACCGGCTCGACCAGCGCGAGCACCGACCGGAACGCCTCACCCACCACCGGATCACCGGTGTAGCGGGCCTCCACCCGCTTCAGGTACCAGGCGGCGGGCCGGTCGAGGAGACGGGACCCGACGGCGTTGCCGGTGGCGCCCGGCATGTTCTTGTCGGACCCCGAGGAGATCGACCAGGCCTGCTCGGAGGCGCCGAGCAGGGCCCGCTGCACCCGCCGGGTCGTCGGGGTGCGCCGGCGGTCCGCCAGCGCGTCCCGCAGCGCCACCGCGCTGATCGCGGCGACCGCCATGCCCTGCCCGTAGATCGGGTTGAAGGTGCACAGGGCGTCACCGGTGGCGAGGAACCCGGCCGGACGGCGGCCGGGACGGTCGTACCGCCGGCGCACGTTGGCCGTCCCGCGGAAGCCGCGCACGGCCGACTCGGCGCGTGCCTTCGTGAGCCAGTCGTGCAGGAGGGGGTGCGGGAGCCGTTTGGCGTACTCCTCGAAGGCGTCCCCGTCCGTGGGCGGCTCGTCGCCGCGCAGCCCCGAGAGGGTGACCATATGTGCGCCGCCCTCGATGGGGATCGCCCCGCCGCCGTACGTCTGCCCGGGGCCGGGGATGACGTAGATGCCGAGGCAGTCCGCGACGCCGCCCGGGGTCTCCTCGCGGTACAGGCGGGTCGCGTAGGCGAGGCCGGTCTCGATGTTCTCTTCGTGCGGCGGCTCGGCACCGATCTCCGCCAGCCACCGGGGCGCCTGCGTGGCGCGGCCGGAGGCGTCCACCACCAGGTCCGCCTCCAGCACGCGGGTCTCGCCGGACCCGCGTTCCCGCAGGCGCACGCCCCGGACCCGGGTGGCGTCCCCGAGCAGCCCGACGGCCTCGGCACCCTGCACCGCGTGCACCCGCGGGTCGGCCAGCACCCGGTGCCGGACGAGGTGTTCGAGCCGCGGCCGGGCGCCGGTGAACAGCGGCGAGGTGCCGGCGGTGCGCCGGAACCACCGGCCGCCCTGCCACTGCACCAGGTCGCGCGGCATCGCCACCCGCGGCGACCCCTGCTCCCGCAGCTCGTCCACCACCCCGGGGAGCAGCTGCTCCAGGGCCAGTTGACCACCCTCCAGCAGAACGTGCGTGTGCCGCCCCTGCGGCACGCCGGGCCGGGCCTCCGGCTCGTCGGGGTACCGGTCGCGCTCGACGACCGTGACCCGCTCCGCGTGCTCCGCGAGCACCCGGGCGGCGAGCAGCCCCGCGAGGCTCCCGCCGACCACCACCGCGTGCCGCGCCCCGCGCCCGTTCCTTAACTGGTCCGCCATTCCCGCCCCTTAGCGTCGTCGGTCTCCGGCGGGGCCAGTATCCCCGGTCGTCCGTACTCGCCGGGCCCCGACGACTGGCGGATGTCCGAGCGAGGAACGGGCGTGCCCGTACCGGGGGGAGGCGCTCTTCAGCAATCCGTACAAGGACGGGCGCGAGGAGTCCCTGGTCATCAACGAGGAGAACCAGCCGACTTGTCGGGTTCGCACCGATCCCTCGGACTCGGGCTGACGACAGGAGCTCTTGCAGGCAGCCGTCGGGGAACACGCTCACCGAGGTGGTGGTTACGGTTCATCCGAATCATCCGAACAACCGTCTGGGCCTTCTGCATGCCGGTCCACCCTCGTCGCCCACAGGACCCCCGACGGAGACTGTTCGACCGGGTGGCGGCTGGTGAACCGCGCGCCACCCGGTCGAATTCGTGAGGGTGCTCGTTGTCCGGGGCTGGTGAGCCAGGAGCACGGCCTCGGTACCGGCCCGTTCAGGGGCCTGGGTTGATCGTGATCGTGAAGTACGGCTTGGTCCTCACGCGCAGGACCCGTTCAATGGGTCCCGAGTAGGAGCACAACTTCGGGGTGAAGGTGTCCCAGACTCGTACGGTGAAGTGGTAGGTGCCTTGCACCGTGGGTGTACCCGTGAAGGTTGCCTTGGTCGCGTCGTCCGGCTTGGGCGTGATCTGCAGGCCGGGCGGGCCATCGACGATCTCCCAGTAGTTGAGCGGGCTGTTCAGCGGTACGTCGGCGCCTGCACCCTCGACGGTGAAGGTGTCCGTGTACGGCGTGTCCTTCGTTCCGGCAGGCACGAGCACCTCCTTCTCACGGGTCTCTCCACCGTTGGTGATACGGGGTGCGTGGTCGAGGGCTATGCAGGCGGGGACACCTACAGCCAGGTCGCCGGTGGCGATGACGGCTGCGTCGGCCACGGTGGCCCCGATGTAAAGGCCTTTCCGCCACGCCTCGTTCTTGACGAACCTCAGCGCGATCATCCGCACGATCTGGAAGATGTTGTGCGTGTGACCGCATGCGGCGTTCACCCAGGCAGCGGCCTTGCTTGCGTCCGTGTTCGGCGGTCCCGCGGCCAGATCCACGCACTGCACCACCATGGAAGCGATTCCGATGGCGGTCTGCAGGAGGGAGCCGACCGTGATGTTGTCCGCCTTCTCGAGCCAGGTGGTGCCGAGGTTCTTGGTGAGCGTGCTCCTCGGATAGGCGAGCTCCTTGTCCATCTTGTCACCGCCGAGCGCGAGGACTATGTCCCCGAAGAAATTCGCGATGCTGAGCGCGTAGGCGCCCTTGGACAGATCGGACCACTGCTTGGCCCCCATGATCTCCGGACTACCCAGTACGAGCCCTTGGTAGCCGTTGATAATGGCGACCGACGCATTGATCAGCTTGGAGATTCCTTCACCCATGCTGTTGTTCTTGAGGAGGATGGGTTCCATGATGTCCGTGAGCCCGACACCGAATGCCTGCAGGAAGGCCCAGGGGACACCGGTGGCCTGGAGGCCGACCATGTGTTGGTTCTTGACCGGGTCGCCAGGATGTTCGGGGGGTGGATCCGGTTCCTCCATGGGGCCGTCGAGAGTCGTGAACTGTTCCTTGGGGAACGGCGGGTTATCGACGCCGAAGATCAGTTTGTGGATGGTGGTCACGAAGAACCCGGCGACAAGGAAGACGAATCCGCCGATGGTGAGCGGTTCGGGCTTCCTGAGCGGATAGGCCACCGTCTGGACCCACTCGTAGAGAGTGTCGACCAGGGGGAGGGAAATCGGGTACTTCACCAGATCGGTCAGTTTCGCCACTCCCGCCTCGGCGAATTCGAGGAGAGCCTGGACGACGTCGTGCGCGGCATCCAGCGCCTTGATGATGAAGTTCCGGACTCCGTCGAGGAGGCTGGCGTAGGTCGAGCGGCCCGTCTGGTCGTCACTGTTCGAGACAAAGCTCTCTACGAAGTTCTGCAGAGTGGCGCTGAAGTCGACCAGGGTGCCGAAGCTCGCACTGGACGTCAGCTTCTGCACCAGCGTGTCCAGTTCCGACACCAGGGGCGGATCGACGAGGCTGAAGGGCTGCGCGTCCGTTGCCGCCGGGGCGCCCAGCGTCTTGTTCAGGAACCATGTTCCCTGCGGGGAGGACATGTCCTTCTGTTCGAGATCTCCTCCGGTGGGAGAGGGAGCCGGATCGACCTTGTTCCCGAAGTCGCCCATTCGCGCACCCTCGTAACGATTGATCATTTCGTCGAAGGTGTGGTTGATCTTCTCCTTCTGCGCCTCGAACCAGTCCTCGGTGAGCCCAGCCACGGAAGTCAGGCACGCGGTCATTTTCGTACTCGTGCTCAGGAAAATGGTTTCCAGCGCTTCCTTCGTGTCCCAGATGTCGTCGAGGGCGAAGAGGGACTTGAGCCAGTCGATCACCCGCATGATCGCGTCGGCGATCATCTGGAAGACCGCCTCGACCGCCTGGATCGCCTGCTCGATGGCCTCGATGATCATTTCGCCGAGAGAGACGACGGCATCGCCGATCCAGATGGCGATCTCGACGACGGTGGAGACGATGACTTCGGCGACCCGGGTCGCGCCCGTCTTGATGCCCTCCCACACGTCCGACGCCCAGCTGGTGAAGTCGTCCCACCAGCCCCCGTAGGACGGGTGGTTGTTGCGGTAGGCGCGGTAGGCCTCGAGCTCCTCCTGACTCCGGAAGGCCTGGAAGGCCGGTCTGTCCTCGTCCCAGAGCTGGATCACGTACCCCACGACCGGCTCGGCCGTCCGCCCGTCGAAGGTGAGCTTGAGTTCCTCACCGCCGGCGGCTTGGGCGTACATGTTGCTGCAGTGGTCGACGACGACCTTCGGGGTGAGCCCGCGTTCCTCCAGAGCGTCCCAGTTCGCGAGTGGGGGCGCGTCCTCAAGCTTGACCGACGGGTCGTTGGGGACGGCTTTCGCGTCCTTCAGGAGTTCGGGAGTGAAGGTGCCCTTCTGCGAGGGCAGCGTGCCTTCGCCGGCCAGGAAGGAATTCGCCTTCGCGGCGAAGTCGATGGCGGCTCCTTCCCGGAGGCCGTCGGCATTCAGGTGGACCACAGGAGGGTTGAGCCCACGGGCCGCGATGGAGATGACCAGCTTGCCCGACTGGTTGGTCATGACGGCGATGGTCCGGCCCGGTCCGACCTGATAGGACACCTCGTCGATCTGTACCTCGACCAGCGAGTCCGCGGAGACGCTCACGCTGTGCGCTTCCATGGGGCTGCCCTGCTTGGACAACAGCGTCGCCTCGGCCACGTAGTGGGAGACGATGAAGGGTGCTTCCTCCTCCTTGGGAGGCGGAACCCGCACCTTGTCCGTCTGCCATTGCGACGTCGTGATGTCCTGCGTGCAGAGACAGTACGCCTCCGCGGCGCTCATCCCGCTCATCTTGATCAGCTCGGACGGCTTGAAATCCGGATACGGGTCGAGCTGGAACCCGATGATGTCGGCATGCAGGCCGACCGTGACGAGCGTCGAGGGACCCGGTGGAGCCTGATAGACGGGTGCCATCCTGCCGCCGCGCTGCCCCATGACGGAAACCTTGCGGCTTCCTGGGCGGTAGGCCACCAGGTACTGAGAGCTGCCGGTGCCGCTGTAGTCGTAGGGGGACACCGTGTCGGCCGACGAGGTGAAATCGTATCCCCCGATGCCGTAGCGGCTTTGCACAGCGGGTGCGTACCGTGTGGGTGCGGCGTCGTCCCTCTTGAGGATCCACACCGTCTGGTCGCCGTACTTGGTGACGTCTCCGGGCCGGTAGGCGATGATGTGGTCGTTCTTCCCCAGCCCCGTGTAGTCGAAGGGCACAAGGCGGTCGTTGGGCCTGATGAGGTCGTAGTCACCGATGCCCTTACCGTCGCTCTTCATCACGGTTGTGAACCCGCCACTTTTGTCGGGCTGGACGATGTAGACGATCCCCGTGCCGGGGCGGTATGCCAGCAGGTGCGTATTGCTGCCTGTGCTGCCGTAGTCGAGGCCGATGACGATGTCCGAGGGATTGTTCAGGTTGAAGCCGCCCAAACCGGTACTGGAGGTCACCACGGGGTGGAAAGTCCCGTCACCGTTCGGAGCCAGCACCCAAGCCGTTCCGGTGCCCGGTCTATAAGCCAGAAGGTGAGTGTTCTTCCCCGATCCCGAGTAGTCGAAGGGCACCAGCCGGTCGGCGGTGCTGGCGAGATCGTATTTCCGTCCGGGTTCACCGATCCCCCCTGACGTCACGGAGACCGCCGCGGTGAACCCCTCAGCGCCGGGGTTCTTTTGGAGGATGGCGAACTTTCCGGCCCCCGGCCGGTAGGCGAGTACGTATCGCGCACTCCCCGAACCGGTGTAGTCATAGGCCACGGCCTGGTCCGCGTAGGACGCGAAGTCGTAGTCCGGGAGTCCCGCGGCCGACTGGTACGCGTGGGTGAACCCGCCGGGTTCCGGCGTACGCTTGATCACCCACACGACCTTCTCCCCCGGGCGGTATGCCAGCAGGTGGTCGGACGAGCCCTGACCGGTGTAGTCGAAGGCGACGAGGCGGTCCTGTGGGCGTGCCAGGTCGTAACCCCCAATGCCGACCGGGGCGGCCGCGACGTTCGCCGAGGTCCACGCCGGCTGTACCACCCGTGCCGTGTCGGGCCCCAGACCCGCTTCCCGGGTCTGCCAGCTTCGCTGGTGGAGAACCTGGAGGTTGCCAGCCGTCTGCCCCTGGTTGGAGGACGTGCCGAAGACGTGCAGGAGGCCGTTCGCGTCCTGCCAGACCTGCGCTCGCGCCTGGGCGGTGAACCCGGCGCCCATGACCGGATCAAGAATCAGGTGGTGCCCGGGTGTCATGTACGAACCCGTCACCAGGTGCTGTCCTTCGAGGTAGGCGAACCCCACGTCCCCTTGCGGGTTGTCCTGGTTCAGGTTCGGCACATAGTAGGTCCCGCAGAATTGGTCCACTGTCGTGCTGACCTCGTACGGGCCTTGGTACTGTCCGCCCCACTCTTCGTAGCGCAGAAGCCTCTTCCCCTCCAGGAAGTAGTAGACGTATACGTTCTTCTGCCCCGTCGCCGGGTAGTAGGGCAAAAATCCGCCCCCCACGACGGGCATGCCGGGGGCGAAGAGGGGACTTGCACGGAGGACCCAGGGCTGCCCGCTGCCACTGGTGTCAGGGAGCCGCGGGACGAGCACAAGGAAGTCCGACCCGCCGGCGTCGCTCAGTGTGGAACCCAGCACGAGCGGCCCGCTGTTCGGGGAATACGTCACGCAGAGTGAACGGGCGTAGTGCCCCTGGATGTGGAAGTCGGCCGCCTTCTTCCACGAGCACTGTGCCACGCCGTTGGACTCCCCCACCTGAGTCAACAGGAGTCCGAAGACATCGCCTGTCGTGTCCTTGGGACTGCATATGGCCCAAAGATCACCCGAGGGGTGTGTCACGACCAGGACCTCGGACCTGAGGGATGCCGGAGATCGGCTGCTGCAACCAGCCTGTGTCGGACGATTCAGTGCGCTCCAAGTACGTCAACTGCCCTTGGGGTGCAGTTCTGATCACCAACGCTTCCTCGCGACCGTCCTTGAAAGGATTCGCGAACAGGGCTTCCTGGTTGACTCCGTCACCGGCCGCAACGCCGATGGCGCGCACGGCGTCCTGCATCATCTCCGTCGACACGGAGAAGGAGCCCGGTGTGATCGGGTTGGCGTTACTCTCATCCTCGCTGCGCGGGGTGTTGCGGAAGGTCTCGATGCTCATGAAAAACCCCAGTGAACTACGCGATGGCGCAGTTAGGGGAATCAGGGCATGGCCTTACAGTGGAGAGTGGTCCGCTTCCCGGAGTGCGCACGTCGCCCACGAAATTCTGACTAGCCCTCAAGCCACGGACCGAAGGCCTTTTCCTCCTCTGTCCCATGAACGCGGGCACCCAGTGCGGAGGTTGCGCGAGTCGTGGGACGGCATCCGTTTGCGGAGATGCCGGAGCAATGAAGAAAGTTTCCACTTCACATTACGCCGGATGGGCGATGGGTGCATCCCAGGGGGACGTCCCCGCGGTCGGGCACTGCCGGACGGGTGGGGCGGTCAGGGCGCTGCGCAGGCTTACTTCCAGGAGCCGCCGCGAGCACTGCGGTGGCGAATGAACTCTGGATCACGGAGGAAACCTTCACGGTGCCGGCGAACGCCGACTTCACGCAGGCCTTGACCTATGGCGGCGCGAACAACGCCATGAACGGTTCGCTGGAGGAATGGACCGTAATCACGGTTCCGGCGGGTGCGAATGTCACCTGTGCGAACGGGAATCGCATCGGCAAGCTCGGGCTCGGGAGGTTACGAAGCCACCGTGCAGGTCCACGACCAATTCGCCCCGCCCCTGTACGGCACCGCCACCCGCACGTCATGGTGGGATGACGGGCCACCGGCGCTGAGGCGCCACTTCCGGCGCCTCAGCCCTCCCCGTCGAACTCCGCCAGCGCCTCCGTCAGCCACGCCGTCCAGAACCGCTCCAGCTCGATGCCCCCGCGCAGCACCAGGTGCCGCAGGCGGTCGGCCTCGGCGGTGCGGCGCTCGGGCGGGAACTGGCGTTCCTCCATGCCCCGGTACTCCGCCAACTGCGCCTGGTGGAGCCCGAGGTGGCGGCGCAGCTCGTCCGCGAGGCCCTCCGTTCCCACCACGGCCGCCGCGCGCAGCCGCAGCAGGAGGGCGTCCCGGATGGGCTTGGGGTCCTCGCTGTGCCGTACCCAGTCCGCCAGCGCCGCACGGCCCGCGGGCAGGACCTCGTACTCCTTCTTCTGCCCGCGGGACGGGACCTCACAGGGCAGCGCCCGGATCTGCCCCGCCTGCTCGAGTTTGCCCAGCTCGCGGTAGATCTGCTGGTGCGTGGCCGACCAGAAGTAGCCGATCGAGCGGTCGAAGCGGCGGGTCAGCTCCAGGCCGGAGGACGGCTTCTCGAGCAGGGCGGTGAGGATCGCGTGCGGCAGTGACATGACCGCATCCTAGGGAGTGTCCGGAAAGTAGCGTCGTCCGCCCGGACGCGGGAGCGTCACAGGGTCGCCGCCAGCCGCGTCCCCTGGTCGATGGCCCGCTTGGCGTCCAGCTCGGCCGCCACGTCCGCGCCGCCGATCAGGTGCACCGGCGCCCCGGCCGCCACTAGCTCCTCGTACAGGTCGCGCCGCGGCTCCTGGCCCGTGCACAGCACCACCGTGTCGACGGGCAGGGTGCGCGCGTGGCCGTCGACCGTGATGTGCAGGCCGTCGTCGTCGATCCGCTCGTACGACGCGCCCGCGATCATGGTGACGCCCCGGTGCTTCAGCTCGGTGCGGTGGATCCAGCCCGTGGTCTTGCCGAGTCCGGCGCCGACCTTGGACGCCTTGCGCTGGAGCAGGTGCACGGTGCGCGGCGGCCGCGGCCGCTCGGGTGCGCGCAGCCCGCCCCGCTCGGTGTAGGACATGTCCACGCCCCACTGGCGGAAGTAGGTCTCGGCGTCCTGGCTCGCGCCCTCGCCGCCGTCCGTGAGGAACTCCGCCACGTCGAAGCCGATGCCGCCCGCCCCGATGATCGCGACCCGCTCGCCGACCGGGGCGCCGTCGCGCAGTACGTCCAGGTAGCTGACCACACACGGGTGGTCGACGCCCTCGATGACGGGGGTGCGCGGGGTGACGCCGGTGGCGACGACCACCTCGTCGTAGTCGCTCAGCAGCTCGGGCGTGGCGTGCGTGCCCAGCTTCACGTCCACGCCGCGCAGCGTCAGCTGGGTGCGGAAGTAGCGCAGCGTCTCGTCGAACTCCTCCTTGCCGGGCACCCGCTTGGCGATGTTCAGCTGGCCGCCGATCTCGTCCGCCGCGTCGAACAGGGTGACGTCGTGCCCGCGCTCGGCGGCCGAGACGGCGCAGGCGAGGCCGGCCGGGCCCGCGCCGACGACCGCGATCCGCTTGCGCAGCCGGGTGGGGGAGAGGACCAGCTCCGTCTCGTGGCAGGCGCGCGGGTTGACCAGGCAGGAGGTGATCTTCCCGCTGAAGGTGTGGTCGAGGCAGGCCTGGTTGCAGCCGATGCAGGTGTTGATGGTCTCCGGCCTGCCGTCCGCCGCCTTCGCGACGAAGTCGGGGTCGGCGAGGAACGGCCGGGCCATCGAGATCATGTCCGCACGCCCCTCGGCCAGGATCCGCTCGGCGACCTCGGGGGTGTTGACGCGGTTGCTGGTGATCAGCGGGATGGACACCGAGCCCATCAGCCTCTTGGTGACCCAGGTGTACGCGCCGCGCGGCACCGAGGTGGCGATGGTGGGGATGCGGGCCTCGTGCCAGCCGATACCCGTGTTGATCATCGTGGCTCCGGCCGCCTCGATCTCCCGGGCGAGCGCCACGACCTCCTCCAGGGACGAGCCGCCCGGCACGAGGTCCAGCATCGAGAGCCGGTAGATGAGGATGAAGTCCGGGCCCACCCGCTCCCGGGTCCGGCGCACGATCTCCAGCGGGAAGCGCACCCGGTTCTCGTAGGAGCCGCCCCACCGGTCCTCGCGCCGGTTCGTCCCGGCGGCGATGAACTCGTTGATCAGGTAGCCCTCGGAGCCCATGATCTCGACGCCGTCGTACCCGGCGGACTTCGCCAGCTCGGCGGCGCGCGCGTAGTCCTCGATCGTCTGCTCGATCTGCGCGTCGGTCAGCTCGTTGGGTACGAAGGGGCTGATCGGCGCCTGGAGCGCGCTGGGCGCGACCAGGTCGGGGTGGTAGGCGTACCGCCCGAAGTGCAGGAGCTGCATCGCGATGCGCCCGCCCGCCGCGTGCACCGCGTCCGTCACGACGCGGTGCGCGGCGGCCTCCTCCTCGGTGGTCAGCTTGGCCCCGCCCTCGTAGGGCCGCCCGGCGTCGTTGGGCGCGATGCCGCCGGTGACGATCAGCCCGACGCCGCCGCGGGCCCGCTCGGCGTAGAAGGCGGCCATGCGCGCGAAGCCGTTCTCGGCCTCCTCCAGCCCCACGTGCATGGAGCCCATGAGCACCCGGTTGGGCAGCGTGGTGAACCCGAGGTCCAGGGGTTCGAGCAGGTGCGGGTACGGGGCCGGGGCCTGGGCCTGGGTCGCAGTCATGGGGGCGCCTCCTCGCGCGATGTCGTCGCCCCAGTTGTAGACGACCACGGAGGCCTTGTGCAACAAGTTGCATAAGGTTCGGCACGTGACCTGCACAACGCGCACGGCAGACCCGCCCTGGCGGTGACGCGTCCTAGCGGTCCGTGACCGCCGCCGCCCACTCCTCCAGCTCCTCCGGGGTGCGCGGGCCCGCCTCCCCGGGGCCCAGCAGGCCCCGGTCGCGGAGCACCCGGGCCACCGCCATTCCCCAGGGGCGGCGCAGCCGGGCGGCGTCCAGGAGCGCCTGGTCGGCGAGGAGCCCGGCCACCGGGCCGGTGCGCAGGCCCTCGGAGGTGAGGACCGCCGCGTCGTCGGCCCAGCGCAGCGCGAGGTCCACGTCGTGGGTGGCCATGACGACCGTCGTTCCGGAGGCGCGCAGCCCGTCCAACACGGCCAGCAGCCGCTCCTGGCCGTGCGGATCGAGCCCCGCGGTCGGCTCGTCGAGGACGAGCACCCGGGGATGCATGGCGACCGCTCCCGCGATCGCGGCCCGCTTGCGCTGGCCGTACGACAGCAGGTGCGTCGGCCGGTCCTCCAGCGCCGCGATGTCCAGCGCCTCCAGCGCCTCGCTCACCCGCTCCCGCACCTCGCGCTCCGTGAGCCCCAGGTTCATCGGCCCGAACGACACGTCCTGGCCCACGGACGCGGCGAACAACTGGTCGTCCGGGTCCTGGACGACCAGCTGCACCGTCGTCCGCAGCCGGGTCAGCCCGGCCCGGTCGTACGACACGTCCCGCCCCTCCAGGCGCAGCCGCCCGCTCACCGGCCGCAGCCCGCCGCTCAGCAGCCGCAGCAGCGTCGTCTTGCCGCTGCCGTTGCGGCCGAGCAGCGCGACGGACCGCCCCGCGGGCACGGCGAAGCCGATGTCCCGCAGCACGGCGGGGCCGTCCTCGTAGGCGTAACCGGCGCCGACGAGTTCCACCACGGCGGAAGCGTTCATGACAGGAACCTCTTCAGGACGAAGGTGAGGGCGACGAGCCCCGCGAGCAGGGCGCCCGTCGCGGCCAGGAACCGCCCGGAGACCGCGGTCCGCGGCACCAGCACCCGCAGGGTGCCGTCGTAGCCGCGGCCGGCCAGCCCCGTCTGGAGCCGCGCGGCACGGTCGAAGGCCCGGACGAAGGCCGTCGCGCCGAGACCAGCGAGGGACCGCCAGGCGGCCGCCCTGCTCGTCAGCCCCAGGCGCGCCGCCTGCGCCTGCCGGACCCGCCGGACCGCGTCCAGCAGGAGGAAGGCGATCCGGTACATCACGAGCGCCACGTCGACGACCGGCGCCGGCACCCCCGCCCGCGCCAGCCGCGGCAGCACGTCGGAGACCGGTGTGGTGAACGCGAACAGCAGCACGCCCAGCGAGGCCGCGGACGTACGCAGCAGCAACTGCCCGGCGTGCAGCGGTCCGTCGGGCGCGAGCGAGACGAAACCGCCCGCCCCGCCCACCTGGAACAGCAGCGGAACCGCCCCCGTCACACAGAAGCCCAGCGGGACGCGCCACGCCCGCCACAGCTGCCGCGCGGCGACCCCGGCCGGGCCGAGCAGCACCACCAGGGCCGCGGCGGCGACCAGCACGGCGCCCGGCCAGGGCGGCAGGCACACGGCCAGTACCGTCAGGCCGAACCCCAGAGCGGCCTTCTCGCACGGATGACGGCGGCGCCAGCGACTGCTGTGCGCCGCCGCGTCGATCGGCAGCACCGGGCGGCTAGGCGGAGGGCTGCCGGTCGCCGGCGCCCGGGGCGTCCGCGCCGTGCGCCTGGTCGTCCCCGGCCTGCTCCCGGGCCCGGGTCTCGCCCTGCCGGCGTCCGCGCCGCAGCCCGAAGTAGTACGCGAGCACACCCGCGCCGATGGCGGCCTGGAGCGCGAACAGGGCCGACTCGACCTCGCCGGACGGCGGCTCGTACAGCGGGCTGAACCACGGCTCGTAGTCCGGCTCCAGCTCGGTGATGGCCGTCTCCGCCTGCGCGTCGGCGCCCGCGAACGGCTCCTCCTTGTGGTCGCCCATGCCCAGCGCGAGCGGGAGGACGGCCAGTGCGACCACGACGAGCAGCAGCAGCGTGTTGATCCTGGCGTTACGGCTCATCGGGCCACGGCCTCCTTCGAGTTCTTCGCCGGCTTCGCCGACAGGACGCCGAGCCGGAGCAGGTCCCCCTTGCTCGACTGCGTCAGCAGGCGCATCACCAGCACGGTGAGCAGGCCCTCGCTGACCGCCAGCGGGATCTGTGTGACCGCGAAGATGCCGCCGAACTTCGCCAGCGCGCCGGCGAAACCGCTGCCCGGGTCGGGGAACGCCAGCGCGAGCTGCACGCTGGTGACGCAGTACGTGGACAGGTCGGCGACGAACGCCCCGAAGAACACGCTCACCATCAGCGGCGCGCCGAAGCGGCGCAGCAGCCAGTACGTGGCGAAGCCCGCCCACGGCCCGGCTATCGCCATGGAGAAGGCGTTGGCGCCCAGGGTGGTCAGGCCGCCGTGGGCCAGCAGCAGGGCCTGGAAGAGGAGCGTGATGGTGCCCAGCACCGCCATGATCGGCGGCCGGAACAGGATGGCCCCGAGCCCCGTGCCGGTCGGGTGCGAGCAACTGCCCGTCACCGAGGGGATCTTCAGCGCGGAGAGGACGAACGTGAAGGCACCGGAGGCGCCGAGGAGGAGGGTCGACTCGGGATTGGCCCTGACCTCACGGGTCAGGGCGCGGACGCCATGGGCGACGAACGGAGCGGCGGCGACGGTCCAGGCGACCGCGTGCGCAGGGGGTAGGTACCCCTCGGCGATATGCATGATGTGGGAGACCCTCTCCAGCACCTCGTGGATGGACAACGCGCCCCGGCCGGTCTCCTGGCTGACGGGATGACAGAGGATGCCGCCGCGGCCCCGCCTTCCCGGACCCGCGGTCTCCCGCGGTGTTCCAGTGGCTTCCCGGAGGGGTGGAGCCGGACTTCCCGATCACAGTGGCGAGGGCCGCACCGGTACCGCACCGGTTTCCCGAACACCAAGGCCCTGCGACAGTAGTGCGTTGACCAGGTACATCACAACCCGCGCGGCGACCGGGAACGTCACACCCGAAACGGGACCGGGCCGGGGCCGGGACCGCGGCCGGGGCCGCCACCGGGCGTCACCGCCCGCACCACCCCGCGCCTCCGGCCGCGCTCCCGGTCGCGCCCTCGTCGTCAGCCCTTGCGGTAGCCGTACGCCTCCGCGGCCGCCGTCGCCACCGCGTCCAGGTCGCCGCCCGCCGAGGCGGTGACCACCGCGGCCACCGCGCCCTCCACGAACGGCGCGTCCACCAGCCGGGTGCCCGGGGGGAGCTCGTCGCCCTCCGCCAGCAGGGCCTTCACCGTCAGGACCGCGCTGCCCAGGTCCACCAGGACGGCCACGCCCGCACCGCCGTCGACCGCCGTCGCCGCCTGCGTGATCAGCTCCGCGCTGGTGCCGAGCCCGCCGTCCGGAGTGCCGCCCGCCGCCGCCACCGGCGCGGTCTCCCCGCCACCGGCGAGACCCCGGGCCAGGTCCGCCACCGAGGACGCGACCCGGGCGCTGTGCGACACCAGCACGATGCCCACCCGCGCGGTCACCGCGCCGCCTCCGCCCCGGCGAGGGCGCCGATCAGCAGGGCGGACGACGTGGCCCCCGGATCCTGGTGCCCGACGCTGCGCTCACCGAGGTAGCTGGCCCTGCCCTTGCGCGCCCGCATCGGAACGGTCGCCAGGGCGCCCCGGTCCGCCGCCTCGGCCGCCGCCGCGAACGACGCGCCGAGCGACTCGGCCAGCGCCTCCACGGCCGGCTCCAGCGCGTCCAGCATCGTCTTGTCCCCGGCCTTCGCCCCGCCGAGCTGCGCCACCGCGGCCACGCCCACCCGCAGCGCCTCGGCCAGCTGCACGGGCGCCACCTCGGCGGCGTCCCCCAGGGCCTTCCCGGTGCGCCGCAGCAGCGTGCCGTACAAGGGCCCCGAAGCACCGCCGACCGTCGAGATCAGCTCCCGCCCCGCGAGCACCAGCACCGCGCCCGGCGTCCCGGCCGGGTCACCCTCCAGGGCCTTGACCACCGCGGCGAATCCCCGCTGGAGGTTGGCCCCGTGGTCGGCGTCCCCGATCGCCGAGTCGAGGTCGGTGAGCCGCCCGGCCTCCCGGTCCACGGCGGCGGCCGCGCCGGTCATCCAGCGCCGGAAGAAGTCCGCGTCGAGCATCACGCGCCTCACACTCCCCATCGCAGGGCGGCCGTCCGCACCGGTGCGTCCCACAGCCGCAGCAGTTCCTCGTCCGCCTGGCACACGGTCACCGAGCACCCCGCCATGTCGAGCGAGGTCACGTAGTTCCCGACGAGCGTACGGGCCACGGTCACGCCCCGCTCGCCCAGCACCCGCTGCACCTCGGCGTTGAACCCGTACAGCTCCAGCAGCGGTGTCGCGCCCATGCCGTTGACCAGCACCAGCACCGGCCCGCTCGGCCTCAGGTCCTCCAGGACGGCGTCCACCGCGACGTCGGCGATCTCCCGCGACGTCATCATGGGCCGCCGCTCCCGGCCCGGCTCGCCGTGGATGCCGATGCCCAGCTCCAGCTCGCCCGGCGGCAGGTCGAACGTCGGGCTGCCCTTCGAGGGGGTGGTGCAGGCGCTCAGCGCCACCCCGAAACTCCGCGAACTCGCGTTCACCCGCCGGGCGATCGCCTCCACCCGCTCCAGGGGCGCGCCCTCCTCGGCGGCCGCACCGGCGATCTTCTCCACGAAGAGCGTCGCGCCGGTCCCGCGCCGCCCCGCCGTGAACGTGCTGTCCGACACGGCCACGTCGTCGTCGACGAGGACCCTGGCGACCTGCACGCCCTCGTCCTCGGCGAGTTCGGCGGCCATCTCGAAGTTCAGCACGTCGCCCGTGTAGTTCTTGACGACGAACAGCACGCCGTGCCCGCTGTCCACGGCGGCGGCCGCCCGCACCATCTGCTCCGGAACGGGCGACGTGAACACCTCACCGGGGCAGGCCGCCGCCAGCATCCCCGGCCCCACGAACCCGGCGTGCAGCGGCTCGTGCCCCGACCCGCCGCCCGACACCAGGGCCACCTTCCCCGCCACGGGCGCGTCCCTCCGTACGACGACCCGCCTCTCCACGTCCACGGTGAGTTCGGGGTGCGCGGCGGCGATCCCGCGCAGCGCGTCGGCGACGACGGTCTCGGGTACGTTGATCAGCATCCTCATGGATACCTCCTGGTGAGTCTGGCAGGCATGGGACCGAGCAGGCTTTTCGCGGGCCAGGATGGGTGAGAGAGACGATTGATCTTGGCGGTTCGCGGCGCCCGGGGGCGGCTCCGCGTGGTACCGAGACCGACCCGTTGGCGTCGTTCCTGACTATCCGTCAGGATGGGCCTGCGCTGCGTCCTCTTTGCGTTTGTGCATGATGGAGCGATTATCGGCGTGGGGATGCGTTCGCGCACCGGTGCGTCGTGGCCGGAAACGGCCGACTCCATGCCGACAGGCTTCAGGTCATGCCTGCGCGCTCGGCGGCGACCGACTGAACGGCGAGTGCCGTGCGGGGATGCGTGCTCGAAAGGCGAGCCACGGATGAGCCCGCAGGGAATACGGTCCGTGGCTGTGGACTTCCGGTGAGGAGTCCGTTGCGGCGTCCTGGGGAAGCGATGCGCGATGGGGATGTCGGGCGGGGCGGCGGACACAGCGGGTATCCGGTACGAGGACCGGTGGACCGCGCGCCCGGAACCCCGCTGCCCGAAGTCGCCGACGGAAAGACCTGGGTTGCTCGCCATCGCCCACCTGGACGCTGTCAGTCCGTACAGCGGTCGCACGGCGGATGCCGTCGAGACCGTTGAAGTGTTCTCGCTCAACTCTCGGTTGCGCCGAACATCAAGGTGCTCTTGGCGGCGCACGAGCGGCGGGATTCCCCGAGGGGGAGCCGACCGAAGCGTCGGTGCGCGACGCACTCACCGTGGGACTCACCGTGGGAACGGTCCCGACAGCCTGAGCCCGAACGCTTCGACCGGCAGGGCACCACCGGCGGTGCCGCGCCCGGTCGGCTCAGCGCCCCACGACGTCCCTCGCTACCCGGCAGCCACGACCGGGCCGGCCGTGACCTGAGGACTGTTGGGGAGCAGCGGCGCGAGGTTGTCCCTGACGAAGTCCGCCGCCTGCCTGATCGAGTCTTCGGCCCCGGAGCGGTCTTCGAAGACGCTGGTGGAGACCATCACTCCGTCCCCGGCGTCCACCCAGTAGTACGCCACGAAGCCGGGGACTCGCCGCAGGACAGGCACGAATCCCTCGTCCACTCGACGTCCGGCCTCGGCCGAGTCAGTCACTCCCTCGTAACGCCGGATCACTGCGTACATGGCTGATCTCCTCGTCGATCCCCAGGGCACCTTGTGCGAAGAGACGTACCCTCGCCGGGCGTCTCCCGCTCGGTGGACCTTCGGAGGTGACCTGGATGGGCGTACCGGCTGTCCGATCCGGAGACCAGCCGGGTCCGTCGCCAGTCCAGCTGACCGGTCGGTACCGCAAGCCGGATTGCGGGACCGGTCGGACGAGGCCACGCCCCGGCGGCCCGCCGTCAGCCGGAGATCTCCTCGACGAGCCCGGCCAGCGCCCGCGCCAGCGCGGCGACGCCCTCGTCCCGGGGCGCCCCCCGCTCGTCCAGGTACAGGTCCCGCCGGATCTCCACCATCAGGGCGCTGACCCGCGGCTCCCGCCCGTAGTACCGCAACGGCATGTACGTTCCGCCGAACGGGCTGTTCAGCCCGGTGCCGCCGAAGCCGCCGAACGCCCGCCGGGCCGCGTCGAGCAGCCCGTCCGGCGTGTGGAAGGAATCGGTGCCGAGGCACACCGGCGGACGCGGCCCGTCGCCGTGCAGCTCGTACGGCAGCACCTTCGCCGGGTACGAGTGGACGTCGACGACCACGACACGCCCCACCGCCGCCAGCCGCTCCGCCACGGCCGCCTCCATCGCCTCGGCGTACGGCCGGAAGTAACGGTCGATCAGTGGCCGTGCGTCGGTGTCGTCCGGACGCAGCACCTCGCGGTGCGTGGTGCGGGTGTAGACCGCGCCCATGCCCACCGCCAGCATCTCCTCCCGCTCGTCCGGGAACCGCTCCGGGTCGACCACCAGCCGGGACAGCCCGTTGACGAACCGCCAGGGCGCCACCCGCGCGGCCCCGGCCGCCGTGGCGGCGATCCGCTCCGTGTACGCGTCGGTGATGTGGTCCAACTCCTCGGCGAGCGCCCGGTCGTCGAGCACGATCCCGGCCCGCACGTCGCCGGGCACCACCCGGGAGGAGTGCGGGACATGGAGGACGACGGGGGAGCCGGGCGCGCCCGGGTGGAGCCGGAAGGCGGCGGGGCGGTCGGCGGACGGTTCGGTCACGTGGTTCCTCGCTGTGGGCCGTGGCGGCCGTCCGGACCGGGGTAGGCGGACGGCATGGGTGAGATCATGATCGGCACATGTTCCTGGACGGACAAGGCACTTGTGGGCAGCGGGTGGTACCCGCCGGGGCGGCGCGACGCGGAGGGCCGGCTGCGGCACTACGCCGACCGCTTCCCCGTCGTCGAGGTCGACGCCACGTACTACGGGCTCCCCAGCGAGCGCAACAGCCTCCTGTGGGCCGAGCGCACCCCGCCGGGCTTCCGCTTCGACGTCAAGGCGTTCTCCCTCCTCACCGGCCACCCCACCCGGACGGCCGCCCTGCCCGCCGACCTCCGCGACCGCGACCCGCGCGACCCCGGGCTCCTGGACGAGGTGTGGCACCGTTTCAGCGGCGCCCTGCGCCCCCTGCGGGACACCGGCCGCCTCGGCACCCTGCTGTACCAGTTCCCGCCCCGGTTCGCCCCCGGCCCCGGCGCCGAGACCGTCCTCCGGCGGACCCGGGAGCGCGCGGCCGGCTGGCCGGTCGCCGTCGAGTTCCGGCATCCCGGCTGGTGGCGCGACGACCACCGCGCCCGCACCACCGCCCTGCTGAAGGACCTCGACACCGCCGCCGTGGCCGTGGACATGGCGCAGGACCTGCCCACCTCCATACCGCCGCTCACCCCCGTCGCCTCCGAGGACCTCGCCGTCGTCCGCTTCCACGGGCGCAGCGCCGCGTGGGGCACCGGCAGCAAGGAGGACCGCTTCCGCCACCACTACACGCCCGGCGAGCTGGCGGAGTGGCGGCCCCGCCTCCACGCCCTGGCCGACCGGGTCGCGCACCTGCACGTCCTGTTCAACAACTGCTGCGCCGACGCCGCCGTACGCGCCGCCGAGACCATGCGGGACCTCCTCGTACCCGCCACACATCGTCGCGGGCCGACCGGGTAAACGGGTGGTACACACCCCTGAGGAGGACCCGTGTCCGGACTGATGACGCGTATCAAGCAGTTCACCCGAAGCCCGCAGGGACAGCGGGCCATCGCGTCGGCGCGCCGCGCCGCCGCCGACCCGCGCAAGCGCGCCCAGGCCCGCTCGCTGCTGGGCCGGCTGCGCGGACGCCGGTGACCGAACCACGACCGGTGACGACGGACGGACGGCGAACGGCGGACGACCGGTGGAGGCCGGACGGCCGGTGACGGACGACCGGTGACGACGCGGCGCCGGTGAACGACGGACCGAGGAGGGCGAGCGGGCACATGGCCAAGGGAACGCTGACGCGGTGGGAACGAGCCCTGGAACGCTGGCAGAGCGCCCTGGTCTCCAGAGCCGTCCACCGCGAACCCGTCGAGCTGCTCGACGCGCTGCGGCGCGAGTGCGACGACCACGCCGTGGTATGCAGCGAGAACAGGGTCGTCGTGCCCAACGCCTACGAAGTGGAACTGGACGCCGCCGTCCACGAGGAGCTCCTGCGCCACGGCTGCGGCGACGTGGGGCAGGAGCTGACCGACGCCCTGGCCCGGCACGGGGAACGGCACGGCTACGAGTGGGCCGGGCCGCTGGCCGTCCGGATCGTCCCGGCCGCCGGCCCGTCCGCCGACCCCTACCGGGTCAGCAGCAGCCCCATGCCGCACGTCCGCGCCGACGCGTTCCCAGCGGCCGGCTGACCCGCCTGACTGGCTGCCGGCGCCGGGGAGGGCGCAGCATGGGGTGAGGACGATGGACAG
Organism: Streptomyces ficellus; assembly: GCF_009739905.1. Lineage (NCBI taxonomy): Bacteria > Bacillati > Actinomycetota > Actinomycetes > Kitasatosporales > Streptomycetaceae > Streptomyces > Streptomyces ficellus. Next base: position 6,814,197 of record NZ_CP034279.1, read on the forward strand.
CGGCGCACGCTGGTGGCTTCCCCCGTCCGGAGGCGGTGCACGCGTTGACCGGGCAGATCTTTGCGACCTGCGGGGTGGAGCTGGCCGCTGTCTACGTGCCCTCCGACAACATCGACGAGCTGCGCCTCGCCGAGGCCTCCGGTGACCTGCACGGTGCCTACGAACCGGCGCGCGTCCACATGCTGTCCGGGCGCTCACCGGTGGCCGACGCCTGCCGCGCGGGCCGGCCCCAGTGGATCACCGCGGACGGCGCCGGGCCCGAGGGTGCCGGCGGCCCCGTGTCGCTGGGCGCGCTGCCGCTCGGCGGGGACCCGCGGCTCCTGGGCTGCCTCCTCGTCGTCCGCAAGGGCACCGACGGCTTCGACGACGACCAGCGCGCCTTCCTGGAGCTGTACGCCGACCAGACGGCGGCCGGCCTCGAGGCGGCCGCCGCCCGGGTCGCCGTGCCCGTCGACGTCGGCGCGTCCGCGGGCCCGGAACTGCTGCCGTCACGCGGCGGCACCTTCGTCCTGACCCTCCGGAGCGGCCACATGGCGGTCGACGGCCAGGTGCTCCAGCTGCTCGGGGTGGCTCCGGACGACTACGACGGGCACGTGTCCACCCTGCTGGAGTGCGCCGTCCCCGACGACGTCCCGGCCCTGATGTCGATCGTCGAACCCGACCGGTCCACCACCCACCAGCAGCTCGCCTTCCGCGTCCGCCGGCCCGGCGGCGAGCTGCGCTGGCTGGGCCTGCGCTGCCGGGTCCTGCCCGGGCCGCACGGCCGGCCCGAGCGCATCCTCGGCGTGGTGGGCGACGCCTCCTACCTGCGCCCCACCCCCGACGAGGTGTCCCTGGTGCAGCGGCTGTCGGCCGCGCTCGCCGGCGCCGCCACGATCCGCGACGTGAGCAGGGTCGTCGTCGAGTCGCTGCGCGCCCCGCTGGCGGCCGACCGGGTCGCCGTCGCGGAACTGGAGGGTGACCGGCTGGTGGTGACCCTCTTGGACCCACCACGCCCCGACGCCTGGCCCGGGGCGTGGCGCTCGGAATGGCGCTCGGAGTGGCCGGACGCCTCCCTGCACAGCCTGCCGACCCTGGAGGGCGCCGTACGGGAGGGCCACGTCGCGCTCTGGCCGCCCGGCGCCGGCCTCGAACCGGGGCTCGCGGGCATCGGCCCCGGCGGGCTCGCCGTCCTCCCGCTGCCGGCGGACGGCCGGATGGTCGGGGTGTGCCTCGTCGGCTGGGACGGCGAACACCGCTTCGGTCCGGACGAGCGCTCCCTGCTGACGGCGACGGCCGGTCTGGTGGGCCAGGCCCTCACCCGCGCCCACGCCCTGAACGCGGGCCACGAACTCGCCACGATGCTCCAGCGCAGCCTCCTGCCCCGCAAGCTCCCGGCCCTCCCGGGCGGGGAGGCCGTCGCACGGTACCTGCCCGCCACCGTCGGCCTCGAGGTGGGCGGCGACTGGTACGACGTCATCCCGCTCTCCAACGGGCACGTGGCCCTCGTCATCGGAGACGTCCAGGGCCACAGCGCCGGAGCCGCCACGATCATGGGGCAGATGCGCACCGCGATCCGCGCGTACGCCGTGGAGGGCCACCCGCCGGACGTCGTCGTCGCCCACGCCAACCGCCTCCTCGTCGGCATGGAGACCGACCTGTTCGCCACCTGCACCTACGTCGACCTCGACATGGAGGAAGGGCTGGCCTGGGTGGTCCGGGCCGGACACCTGCCGCCCTTGCTGCGCCTTCCCGACGGCACCACCGACGTGCCGGAGATCGAGGGCGGCCCCCCGCTCGGCGTCATGGCCGAGGCGGAGTACCCGCTGACCGAGATCGGGCTCCTGCCCGGCACCCTTATCGCCCTGCTCACCGACGGCCTGGTGGAGTCGGCCAGCCTGCGCCTGGAGGACGGGATGCGCGCGGTGTGCGAGGCGCTCGGCCGGGCCGACCCCGCCGACCCGGGGCGCGTCGCGGACGACCTCGTCGCGGGCACGCGCCGGCGGGACGACGACGTGGCGGTGCTGCTGCTGCGCTACGACGGGATGCGGGTCCGGCCGATCCGCGCCCGCTGGGCGGTGTGGCGCCTGCCGGACGCCGTCATGCACGCCCGTCGCTTCACCGGCCGCACCCTGCGCGGCTGGGGCGTGTCGGAGGAGGTCGACATGGTCCAGCTGGTGGTGTCCGAGCTGGTCACCAACGCCATCGCGCACACCCAGGGCGAGGTGCGGCTCGATCTGACCCTGGCGGGGGACCGGCTGCGCGTCGCCGTGAACGACGCCTCGCCGCGCGCCCCGGTGAAGTCGACGAGCGTGGACTGGGAGGCGACCGGGGGCCGGGGGCTCCTGCTTGTCGAGGCGATGTCCACGACCTGGGGCTCGGTGCCGCTCAGCGGGGGCAAGCAGGTGTGGTGCGAGGTTGCCCTGACCCCGCGTGAGGACACCGGCGAGGTGACCGCTCCGGCCGGGACGGCTCCGGCCGGGAGGGCCGGGGCGCACCGATGAACCGGCACCGGACGACAGAGACGGAGGAGGTGGACGAGGTGGACGAGGTGGCCGAGGGGAAGGCGCACCGCCGCCGGACCGTGCCCGCGCTCCTGCTGGCGGCCGGGCTCGCGCTGACCTCCGGCCTCGCGGCCTGCGGCGAGGCCGCCGAGGTGCGCGACCCGCAGACCCGCACCGCCCGCGACAGCCGTACGGTCGGCCTGCTGCTCCCGGACAGCACCAACCGCTTCGCCGAGTTCGACCGGCCGCTGATCGAACGGCGGGTCGCGGAGCTGTGCCCCGAGTGCGACGTCGAGTTCGCCAGCGCCCAGGCGGACGTGGCGACCCAGCAGCGGCAGCTCGACGCCATGATCACCAAGGGGGTCCGGGTGATCATCCTGGACGCCGTCGACTCCAAGTCGCTGAGCTCCTCGGTCGACCGGGCACGGCGGGCGGGCATCGAGGTCATCGCCTACGATCGGCTCGTGGAGGGCCCCGTCTCGGCGTACGTCTCCTTCGACGGCGAACGGGTCGGGCGGCTCCAGGGCGAGGCGCTCCTCCGGGCCCTCGGCGACGAGGCGCGCGACGGGCAGATCGTGATGATGAACGGTGCGGCCACCGACCCCAACTCGGCCTGGTTCAAGGAGGGTGCCCTCGCCGCCCTCGAAGGGAAGGTCACGATCGGGAAGGCGTACGACACCGCGGAGTGGCGGCCGGTGAACGCCCACGTCAACATGGCGGGAGCCATCGCGTCCCTGGGCGCCGACGAGATCGACGGCGTGTACTCGGCCAACGACGGCCTCGCCGCCGGGATCATCTCCGCCCTGAAGGCGGCCAAGATCCACCCCCTGCCACCCGTCACGGGCCAGGACGCGGAACTCGCCGGAATCCAGCGGATCGTCGCGGGGGACCAGTACATGACCGTCTACAAACCGTTCCGGCTGGAGGCGAACGCCGCCGCCGAGATGGCCGTCGCGCTCGTACGGGGAGGGACGCCGTACGGCATCGCGACGGGCACCGTCGACAGCCCCACCACGCCGGACATTCCCTCCGTCCTGCTCACGCCGATAGCCGTGACGGCCGACACCATCGAGGAGACCGTCGTCAAGGACGGCGTGTACACGGTCGACCAGATCTGCACCCCCCGGTACGCGGACGCCTGCGAGCGGGCGGGGCTGACTCCGCCGAGCCCGGCTCCCTAGGAGGGGAGCGGCGGGCGCGGGCGGGTCGCACGGCGAGGAAGGGGTTCCCATGTCAGCACCACCCCTGCTGGCGCTGAAGGACATCTCCAAGCGGTTCGGCGCCGTGCAGGCGCTCGCCGGCATCGACCTGGAGATCCGCGCCGGTGAGGTCGTCGCCCTGGTGGGTGACAACGGCGCCGGCAAGTCGACCCTCGTGAAGATCATCGCGGGTGTGGACCCCGCCGACCACGGCGTCGTCGAGTGGGACGGCCGGCCCGTCCACATCACCCGGCCGCACGACGCGCAGGCCCTCGGCATCGCGACCGTCTACCAGGACCTGGCGCTGTGCGACAACCTCGACGTCGTCGGCAACCTGTTCCTCGGCCGGGAGATCCACCGGATCGGCGTCCTCGACGAGGTCGAGATGGAGCGCCGCACCCTCGACCTCCTCGACACCTTCTCCCTCCGGATGCCCAGCGTCCGGGTGCCGGTCGCCTCGCTGTCCGGCGGCCAGCGGCAGACCGTCGCCATCTCCCGCTCGCTGCTGGGCGAGCCACGGCTGGTGCTGCTCGACGAGCCCACCGCCGCGCTCGGCATCGAGCAGACCGCCCAGGTCCTCGACCTGGTCGACCGGCTGCGGGAACGCGGCCTCGGGGTGCTCCTCATCAGCCACAACATGGGAGACGTCAAGGCCGTCGCCGACTGGATCGCGGTCCTGCGCCTCGGCCGCAACAACGGCTTCTTCGACGTGACGACGACCTCCCACGAGCAGATCATCTCCTCCATCACCGGCGCCACCGACAACGCCGTCACCCGTCGCGCGACCCGCGAGTGGGAGGCCGGCTGATGAGCGGCGGACGCGGTGCGGACGGCAGGGGCACAAGAGGCGGCGGAGGCGGCGCGGGCGGCCGGGGGGCCAGGAGCACGGCCGGCAAGGACACCCCCGGTCCGCACCGGTGGGAGGCCTTCCGGGAGGGCCTCCGCAGCGGCGAGCTCGGCTCCCTCCCCGTCCTGCTGAGCCTGGCGTCCATCTGGCTCGTCTTCTTCGTCCTGGACGGGAACTTCCTCTCGCCGCGCAACCTCTCCAACCTCGGCGTCGACATCGTCGGCACCGGGATGATCGCCGTCGGCGTCGTCTTCGTCCTGCTCCTGGGCGAGATCGACCTGTCGGTGGGATCGGTGAGCGGCCTCGCGGCGGCCGCCTTCGCCGTCCTCAACATCCAGCAGGGCATGCCGGAGGGCCTCGCCGTCCTCGTCGCCGTGGTCATGGGAACGGCGATCGGGGCCGCACAGGGCTTCTTCTTCGCGCGGGTCGGTGTGCCCGCCTTCGTGGTCACCCTCGCCGGACTCCTCGGCTGGAACGGCCTGATGCTGTACGTCCTCGGGTCCAGCGGCACCATCAACCTCGACGACCGGGGCCTGGTCGCCAGGCTCACCAGCCACTACTTCACCGACGTCGCGGTCGCCTACGGGGTGGCGGCGCTCGGCACGGCCGGCTTCTTCCTCGTCTCCTACCTGGACGCCCGGCGCCGCGCCGCCGCCGGTGTGCCGTCCCGGAGCCTCGGCGGGATCGCGGTACGCACCGGAGCCCTGGCCGTCGTCGCCTTCGCCGCCGCGTTCGTGCTCAACCGGTTCCAGGGCCTCCCCCTCGCCCTGCTGATCTTCCTGGTGGTCCTCGTCGGCCTGGACCAGGTGCTGCGCCGCACCGCGTACGGGCGCATGGTCTTCGCGATCGGCGGCGGCGTCGAGGCCGCCCGGCGGGCCGGCCTCGCAGTGGCGGGCGTGCGGATCTCGGTGTTCATGATGTCGGGCACCATGGCGGCGGTGGGCGGCCTCTTCCTGGCGTCGAGGGTCACCTCCGCGAGCCAGGCCTCCGGCGGCGGCAACCTCATGATGAACGCCATCGCCGCGGCCGTGATCGGCGGCACCAGCCTGTTCGGCGGGCGCGGCGGGGTGTGGTCCGCGCTGCTGGGCGTCCTGGTCATCCAGTCGATCGCCTCCGGCGTCGCCCTGCTGGGCATCCAGGGCGCCGTCCAGTACATGATCACGGGCGGGGTGCTGCTCGTCGCCGTGGTCATCGACTCGCTGTCACGGCGCGCCCAGAAGGCCCACGGCCGGGTCTGACCGGGCGGGCCGCCCCCTCGTAGCGGCCTCGCCCCTCGCGTACCGGCCCCGCCCTACGCCTGGCGGGCCGGGTGCGCCGCGATGGACGCGACCGGGGCCGTCTCGCTCAGGTGCCCCACCTGGTGCCGCGCCCGGTCGGCCGGCGCGGGCGTCCCGGTGATGGCCGCCGTCGCCGGGGCGGCCGCCGCGCCCTTGCCCCGGTCCTCCGGCGCGCCCGCCGCCACCGACGACCAGGTGCGCAGCCGGTGGCTCGCCGCGTCGTCCAAACTCACCGGCGCCCCGCGCTGCTCCGCCAGCCGGCTCGCCTCCCGGCCGAGCGCCGCGATGTCGTCCCACCGCAACCGCAGGACCACGGCCACCTCCGCACCACCGTCCGGGAGCCCTCGCATCGCCGGCTCGTCGCGCTCGTTCATCGCCGCTCCTGTCGTCGCCGCAGTGATGTCTCACCGGATCAGTACGGACGGTGCCCGCACCCCGTTCAGCGCTGCTCGAAACGGTGTTCCCACCTGTCCTCACCGGTTTCCCGCCTGTTCCCCGCCTTCCCGCGTGCCCCGGGTCCCTCGAACGGGCGCACGGGCATCCGCGGGTGCACGCTGGAGGAGTGACGGAGCGAGCCCCCGGAGGTGTGTGATGAAGACGATCGTCGGATGGCACGTGGACATCGAGTTCACCGAGGACGAGGTCGCGGGCAAGACGCGTGCGGCCTGCATGGTCAGGCTCCCGGACGGCACCGAACTGCGGGCGCACGGCCACGCCAAGCGGCACCCCGACGACAGGGAGCAGCAGCGCGTCGGCGAGGAGATCGCCGCCGCCCGCTGCCTCAACGAACTCTCCCGGAACCTCATGAAGAAGGCCGGGGGTGAGATCGAGGAGGTGACGCACATCCCGGCGCACCTGGCCATGTGACGCGGGACCCTGCGGCCGGGCCCGCGACGGGCCGGCGGAGGCACCCGCGGCGAACCGTTGGGAAACGGGAGCCATGAGCGCGTGAGGAGGGGGCACACGAGGGCCCGAGGGAACCGATGGGGTCGAGCCCGGCGTACGGCCGGGGCTGTCGGGGCCCGGGAAGGACGCAACAGCACATGTCGCAGGTCGAGGAGTCCGTCGAGGTCAGCGTGCCGGTGCGCACCGCCTACAACCAGTGGACGCAGTTCGAGAGCTTTCCCGAGTTCATGGAGGGCGTGGAGCGGATCGAGCAGCGCAGCGACACCCTCACCCACTGGGTGACGCAGGTGAACGGCGCGGCCCGTGAGTTCGACGCAGAGATCACCGAGCAGATCCCGGACGAGCGGGTCGCGTGGACCACCGTCGGCGGTGAGGCCCGGCAGGCGGGTGTGGTGACGTTCCACCGCATCGACGACACGACCACCAAGGTGATGCTCCAGATGGACTTCGAGCCCGACGGGCTCACCGAGACCGTCGGGGACAAGCTCGGCTTCGTCAAGCGTCAGGTCACCGGCGACCTCAAGCGGTTCAAGTCCTTCATCGAGTCGCGCGGCACGGCCACCGGCTCCTGGCGCGGCGAGGTCTGACACCCGGCGTGACCGCCCGGCCCGCGGTCCGGGCGGCGGGCCGGACGGGTGATCCGATCGACGTGCCGGGCCGTGTCTGCGGCGGTGGCACGTGACGCGCGGGCAAGGTGGGCTCGTTAACTCCAAGCGCCCCCAAGGGGTTGCTGGGCCAGGCCCCCGGACGGGTCCGACCGTCCGGGGGCCCTGGTCTGTCCACAGGCGGGGCCACCCGCCGGGGCGCCTCGCGGACGGGCCTCTACGATGGGGCCATGAGCCCCCGTCAGCAGCGCAGCCGCCTACGCCCCCCGGCGTACCGCAGGCTGCTGCTGGTCCTGGCTCTGCTCGCCGGTGTCTTCGCCATGCACGGGCTGGCGCCCGGCACGCCCGCCCCCGCCACGGCGGGCCACGGGCACGCCCGGCCGGCCGCCCATGCGACCGGTGACGCCTGCGAGCACCTGCACGAGCCCGGCGGCGGGGCGGGCCACGTCGAGCACGCGGACGCCATGTGCGCGGCCGGAGGTGTCTCCACCGCACCCGCACAGGCGCCCCTGCTCGCCGGCGCCGTCTCGGCGGCCGCCGACGACGTCCCGCGCGTCCACGCCCGGGGCGCGGGAGCCACCGACCGGGCTCCGCCCGATCTGGCGCAGCTGCAACTCCTCCTCATATAGGGGCGCCCGCGCGGCGCACCGTCCTGCCGTCCTCCCGCTTCCCGCGCGAGGACGCACGACGCCGTGCCCGCACGCCCGTCCCCGAGGAACCCCATGTACGCAAGGAGTTGCACCACCATGACCGCACGACGCCCTTCCCACGCCCGCCGGGCGACCGCCGCCTCCGCCGTCGCCGCAGGGGTCACCGCCGCCGCTCTCCTCCTGACCGCCTGCGGCGCCGGCGACCAGGACTCCGCCCGCCACGCGGACCACGGCAGCGCGTCCACCGCGTCACCCTCCGCCTCAGGATCGGCCTCCGGATCGGCCTCCGCCGAGCAGGGCGGTCACAACGCCGCCGACGTGGCGTTCGCGCAGGGGATGATCCCGCACCACCGCCAGGCCGTGGACATGGCCGGCATGGCCGAGGACCGCGCCTCCTCCAAGGAGGTGAAGGACCTGGCGGCCGCGATCAAGAAGGCGCAGGCCCCCGAGATCCGCACCCTGTCCGGCTGGCTGACCACCTGGGGCGAGCCGGTCCCCGCCGACGAGCCCGCGGCCGGCCACGCCGGGCACGGGGCCGGTACGGCCGGGATGATGACCGGACAGGAGCTGGACGGGCTGCGCACGTCCTCCGGCAAGGCCTTCGACACGGCGTTCCTGAAGCTGATGATCAAGCATCACGAGGGAGCGGTGGCCATGGCGAAGACCGAGCGGGCCGAGGGCTCCCACCGGCCCGCCAAGGCCATGGCCGGCGACATCGTCGCCTCACAGTCCGCCGAGATCGCCACGATGAACGGGCTGCTCGCCACGGACTGACCCCGCCACCGCCCCGCGTCCTGCGGGCGGACGACGCGACGCCCGGGACACGCCCCGGGCCAGGCGAACCCGCGTCCGCCAGGTACGCGGCGGCGCCGTGAGGGTGGGCGCTGTCGTTGGTCACCAGCAGGTCCGTGACCCGGTCGGCGGGGGAGTACTCCGGGCGCAGCGTGTGGTCGAGGGCCACCAGGTCTCGCAGGTCCGACGCGTCGAGCCAGGCGCGCACGCCGGGCGGCACCGCGGGCGGGGCGGCCAGGTGGTCCTCGGTCTCCGCGACGCCCAGCGGGGAGCCGACGGTCACGAGGAGCTCGGCCTCCCGGCCCGTGTCCGCCAGCACCTCGTCGGCCACGACGGAGCCGAGGCCGTGTCCGACGACGATCAGCGGCGCGTCGCCCACCGCGTCCAGCTCGGCCGTCAGGGCGTCGCGGACGGCGTCCCCGTCGCCCCCGAACCCGTACGCCGTAAAGCCGCGCCGACCCCCCGCTTGGCCGTCAGTCCGCCGCGTGCGCCGGGGCCCGGTCGCGGCCGCCGGGGTGGCGGTGGCGCCAGAACCAGAAGACGCCGCAGGACACCAGCGCCCACCCGCCGAGGACGAGAAACGGGAAGAGGTGCTGGTGGCCGCCGAAGTAGACAGCCGTGTGCTGCGCGTTCACCGACGCGCCGGGCGGCAGCCAGCGCCCGATGTGCCCGAGCGCCGACGGCAGCAGCGGCCAGGAGACGGCGCCGCCCGACGACGGGTTGCCCAATAGCACCATCAGACCCCAGGTCGGCAGCATCGCCCACCGCCCCATCAGGGTGTTGAACATCGTGAACACCATCCCGGACGCGAACAACGTCAGCGCGAGGATCAGCCAGGACTCCACGAAGGGCAGATCGAGGGCGCCCAGCAGCAGGTCGACGGTCGCCGCGATCGCGAAACCACCGAGCAGTGCGTACGCCGCCGTGAACGCGATCCGCTCGGCGGGAAGGAGCGCGCGGGCGTGCACGCTCAGCTGGATCGCCCCCACGAAGCCGATGATCACCGCCGCGAGCGAGATGTAGAACAGCGCCAGCCCGCGCGGATCACCCTTCTGGAGCGGCTTGATGTCCCGCACCCCGACCGGCACCCCCGTCGCCCGGCCCACCGCCACCCCCGCCTCGGCCAGCACCTGCGCCACCGACGCCCCCGCGGCCCCCACCACGTCCAGCAGGACGCCGGTGCCGTCCGGGCCGGCGGTGAGCACGGCGAAGACCTCCTGCTCGTCCACCGCGTGGCGCGCGGCCGCCACACTGTCGTACCGACGCAGCTCCAGGGAGGCGTTCAGCTCCCGCTCCATGCCGGCCACGACCTTCCTGCCCTCCGCCGTGTCCGTGGCGCCGACCACCGCGGCCGGGATGTGCCGGGGCGTGGGATTGGCCATGGTGTACGTGTACGAGCCGGCGAACAGCGCGGCCGCGGCGGCGAGGATCAGCACCAGCACGGCGGCGGGCAGGAACGGTGACGCCTTGAGCGCCGCCCACCTGTCGCCCCGCGTCGGCGGACGGCCGTGTGCCCCGTGAGGCGTGCTCCGGGCTTCCCCGGCTTCGTGCGCATCGGACATGCCGTCAGGCTAAAGCGAACGTATCCCCGCAAAAGGGGGCCACGCGCACGGGGAACCGTCCCGCGACAGGGAACCGGCTTCGCCCTGGGCGGCGTCGGAGGTACCGTCAGGGGGCCGGACGGAGATCACAGGGGGGCCATGGGGGTGCCGCACACCGAGAACGGGCCCGTACCCGGATCTCCCCGTCCCCTCGTGTCGGACGATTGCGGACAGGGAGGCTGCGTCCACGTGGCAGGGCAGGTCTATCTGGACACGCTCACGGAGTGGGAGCGGATCCTGGACGGCCTGCTCCGGAGCGACGGGGACATCCGGATGGACCTCTCGGGGCTCACCTTCGTCGACGTGGCGGGGGCGACCTCGCTGGCCCGGACGGCGCAGCGCCTTCCCGGCGACCGGCGGATCATGGTCCGCAGGCCGCCGGCGTCGCTGAGGCGGGTGCTGGAGCTGTTCTGGCCGGAACTGGTGGCGATCGAGGTGGTGGAGTGAACGACGTGGCGACGACGGCCGATCCGTTCACGCACCCGGCCCTGTTCTACGCGGACGAGACCGCCTACCTGGCGGGCACCGTGCCGTTCGTCGAAGCGGGCCTGGCGGCCGGGGAGCCCGTCGCCGTCGCCGTGCCCGGCGCCAACCTCGCCCTGCTGCGCAAGGCGCTGGGCGGCGACGCCGACCGCGTACGCCTGCTGGACATGGAGCAGGAGGGGCGCAACCCCGGGCGGATCATCCCGCGGGTGCTGCGCGGATTCGCCGACGCCCACCCCACCCGGCGCGTCCGGATCATCGGGGAACCGATCTGGCAGGGCCGCAGCGACAGCGAGTACCCGGCCTGCGCGCAGCACGAGGCGCTGATCAACCACGCGTTCACCGGCCGCGAGGCCACCATCCTCTGTCCGTACGACACCTCGCGGCTGGACGACGTCGCGCTCGCCGACGCCCGGATCACCCATCCCGTGCTCATCGAGGACGGCGTCGAGCGCGCCAGCGTCGCGTACGCGCCCGACCGGGTGGTGAGCGGCTACAACCTGCCCCTCACCCTGCCGCCCGGCGTCCGCGGGCTGGTCTACGACGCCGACCTGCTGCCCGAGGCGCGCGGCCACGCCCTGGAGCGGGTGGACCGGCTGGGCCTGCCCGCGGACCGGCACGACGACGTGGCCCTCGCGGTGTCGGAGCTGACCACCAACAGCGTCATCCACGGCGGCGGCACGGGAACGCTGCGGGTGTGGACCGAGGACGGTCACGTGGTGTGCGAGGTGCGGGACGGCGGCAGACTGGACGACCCGCTCGCCGGCCGCCGCCCCGCCGCACCCGGCCAGCTCGGCGGCCGCGGCCTGCTGCTGGTGCACTACCTCTCCGACCTCGTACGCATCCACACCACGGACGCCGGCACCACCATCCGGTGCTACTTCCGGTTGCACCTCTAGGGCGTGCGATGAGCAGGCGGCCGGCCGCCTGCGCGCTTAACGTGGCACCGTGATCCGTCAGGGACCCCGCACACCGGACAAGAACCCCGCCACGAGCGGCGCGCACGGCGAAGTGCGCGAGTGGGCCGACGCCCTGCTGGCCGTGCTCGCCGCGCTGGTCGCCATGGCGGTGACCGCCACCCTCGGCCTGTGGGCGGCGGGTGCGGCGGACCTGCCGGAGGGCGCGTTCCTCCACGTCGTCGCGGCCGTCGTCGTCATCGCCGCGGGCGGCTCGGTCGACATCTCGGGCCGGGCCGGAGGGCTCGCCGACACCAGCGGGCAGCTCACCCTGATGCCGCTGAGCGTCACCCTCGTCGGGGCGCTCGTCGCCGGCGCCTGCTTCCTGCGGCCGCTGCGGCACCGCCCCGTCGCCGGCACCGGCGCACTCCTCGGCCGCGTCGCCCGCACGGTCGTCCTGTGGCTGGCCGGGCTCGGCGCCCTCATCGCGCTGGCCCGCCACACCTTCACCCTCGTCCCGCCCGACTCGGCCATCGACTTCATCACCGGCCTCCTCGGCGCCACGCCCACCGTCGGGTTCGCCGCCGAGACCGGCCCCACCCTGCTGTTCGGCCTGATCTGGATCCTCGGCGTCCTCGCCATGGCACTCCTCGTCTCCCACCGGGCACCGCTCCCCGCCGGGCTGCTCCGCCCCCAGCGAGCGGCCCGTCCCGCCGCCTCCGCGATGCTGCTCCTGCTCCTCGCGTACGTCGTCATCGCCCTGGTCGTCGGGCTGGTCGTGGCGGCGACCCGGGGGCACCCCGCCGAGACGTTCGCCGTGATCCTCCTGGGCCTGCCCAACATCGCGTGGCTCGCCCTGGGCCTCGGCATCGGCGGCTCCTGGGAGGGCAGGGTGGAGGGCCCGTTCGGCCTGCCGATGCCGCACATCCTGGACGCGGCGCTGCGCGGCTCCCAGAACACCACGCTGGACGTGTCGTCCCTCGCCGAGCAGGACGGCCGGGCCTGGTGGCTCGTCCCCGTCGCCGCCGTGCTGCTACTGGCCGCCGCCTTCGTCACGGCGATGCGCTCCCCGGCCGGCACCCGGCTCTGGCAGTACGCCCTGCACCTCGGGATCGCTTTCGCGCTCACCCTGCTCGTGGTCACCCCGGTCAGCGAGATCGTCGCCCGCCTGGCCCTGTCGGTGCTGGGCATCATGGAGATCGACAACCTCGGCGGTCAGGTGGTCCTCCATCCGCACGTCTGGAGGACCGTCGGGCTCGCCCTCCTGTGGGGGCTGGTCATAGGGCCCCTCGGCGCGCTCCTGGCCTCGCGCGTACGCCGGCGGGGCGAGACCCCCACCCGGCAGGCCCCGCCCCCGGCGCCCTGAGCCGCGCGGGCGGGACCCGCGGCCCCGGGACCACCGCCCGGCAGGAGCCCGCTCCTGGGTCACGCCCCCGGTCGAGCGCGCCTCGGCCGAGCGCGTCCCCGGCACCGTGCATCCGTTGCCGCGCGCGACGGGGGTACGGCGGCGGGGCGGGACCCGGCACCGTACAGGGCGCCCGGACCCCACCGTCCCCACCGTCAACCGGCCGGCCGGCGGCGGTAGTCGGCGACGATGCCGACGACGGCGTTGAAGGCGCGGGCGCTGTCGGCCGGCCGCCGCTCTCCCGCAGCCGTCCCGAGCCGCTCGCCCCGATAGGTCTGCCGGGGGTTGGAGTACCGGTTGATGCGCCGGCAGGGGCCGCCGGTCGCCTTGCGGCAGCTCGACTCGTACGCCTCCAGCGTCGACCACCGCCCCGAGGGCGGAAAGTAGCCACGGGCGCTGTTCGCGCCGCGGGGCGCGGTGACGTAGTCGTGCATCGCGCCCAGGTTGTGACCGACCTCGTGGGCGAGCGAGTGGTGCGCGAGCGCCTTCTGCGCGACGAGGCTGTAGCTGTGGGCGCTCGTCCCGGACGTCACGCGCCGGGGCCGGTTGGCCAGCCCGGCGGCTCCACCGCTTCCGGTGACCAGCGTGACCAGGTCGGAGCCCGTGCTGTCGCGCAGGTGCACGAGCTCGTCGGCCACGCCGTCGCCGGGCCGCGCGACCGCCTTCAGCAGGGCGTCCGAGGGCCGGTCGAGGCGGGCGGGCACCGTGGCGCGGACGACGCCGGTGAGCCGGAGGCGGGCGCGGACGGCGCCGGCGGCGAACGCCTGGGAGGCGGAGGTGACGGCCTGCCGGATCCTCGCCCGCAGGGTGCGCTCGCCGCCGGCTTCCGCGAGCGCGCGGGCGGTGAACCCGGCCAGGATGTCGATGGTGACGATCCGCTGGCCGTAGTGCGGCCGGGGCACCCGTGTGCAGTGACGTTTCTGCTCGGTGGCGGGGCGGCACGCCCCGCCCGCCTCGTGCCCCGGCGGTGCGGGTGCGGCGGCGGGGGCGGTGGACCGGGCGGACGACCGCTCCTGGACGGGCGCGCAGGCGGTGGCGCTCAGCACGAGGGCCAGCGCGGCGGCACTCCATGAGGCATGGGCAAGGCGCATCTCCATCCTTTCGCAGGGCGGGACCTGGAACGGAACCCGAAGGTGTCCTTGCGAGAAGGGCGGTGCGGCATGCGCGCGGCGGCGCCGATTCACCGGTTCGGCGGTGCGGTGCGGTGCGGTGCGGCGTGGTGCGGTGGGGCGCGGCGTGGTGCGGGGGTGCCGCGTCAGGGGCGGGCCGCCGCGTCCAGCAGCAGCGCCGCCGCCTCGCGGGCCTCGCACGCGGGCGCGGACGAACCGGTGAGGGCGGCCGTGGTCATGGCGCCCTCCGCCAGCAGGGCCAGCTGTGCGCCGGTCGCGGCGGGTGCGCCCGCCTCGGCCACCAGGTCGCCGACGTACCGCCGGAACTCCTCCTTGTGCCGGCGCGCCACCCCGGCCACCTCGGGCGACGTGGCGCCGAGCTCCCCGAAGGAGTTGACGAACGCGCAGCCGCGGAAGCCCGGCTCCTCGAACCAGTCGCGCAGCCAGTCGAAGACCGCCAGCACCCGTTCGCGCGGCGGCCCGTCCACCGCGTCGACGTACGAGGCGAGGGCACCCCGCCAGCGGCTGTCGCGCCGCAGCAGGTACGCCTCGACCAGCGTGTCCTTGGAGGGGAAGAGCTGGTACAGCCGCCGCAGCGTGACGCCGGACGCGGCGCGGACGGCGTCCATGCCGACGGCCTGGACGCCCTGCCCGTAGAACAGCTCCCCGGCCGCGTCCAGGATGCGCGTCCTGACTTCCCCGTTCTCCAAAGCGCCCGCTCCTTGCGTGAGAACCAACGTTCTCCTAGGGTACTCGACCAGGCGAGAACGACCGTTCTCGCCGTGCCGAGAGGATCCGACATGCGCCCGCCCCTGCCGCCGTTCACCGAGGAGACCGCCCGCCAGAAGGTGCGGCTCGCCGAGGACGCCTGGAACACCCGCGACCCGGAGACGGTCGCCCTCGCCTACACGGAGGACTCCGAGTGGCGCAATCGCGACGTCTTCCTCAGCGGCCGCGACGAGATCGTCGCCTTCCTCACCGACAAGTGGCGGCGGGAGCTGGGCTACCGGCTCCGCAAGGAGCTGTGGGCCTTCACCGGCGACCGCATCGCGGTGCGCTTCGCGTACGAGTACCACGACGCCGGCGGACAGTGGTTCCGCGCCCATGGCAACGAGAACTGGGAATTCGACGCCAACGGCCTGATGCGCAAGCGCTACGCGAGCATCAACGACGTGCCCATCAGCCCCGCCGAACGCCGGATCGCCGTCTGACACCGTTTCACCACTTCTGATTCGCGGTGAGCGATTCGGTCGTCAAGTCTTGGGAACGCGAGAGGTCCATGCCCGACGACCCGAAAGGCGGACCATGACCGACCCACACCAGCCGCAGGACCCCGTCACCCGTCACCCGCGGCCCGACTTCCCCGAACAGGACCAGCGGCACCCCGGCTGGACCGGCCCGATGGACCCCCCGCCGGACCACGGCGAGGACTCCTACCGGGGCACCGGACTGCTGCGGGACCGCGTCGCCGTCGTCACCGGGGGCGACTCCGGCATCGGGCGCGCGGTGTGCCTGGCCTACGCGCGCGAAGGCGCCGACATCGTCTTCACCCACCTCCCCGAGGAGGAGAACGAGGCGCGGGAGACCACGAGGCTCGTCGAGGAGGCCGGGCGCAAGGCCCTCGCCCTGACGGCCGACAACCGCGACGAGGAGCAGTGCCGCGCCCTCGTCCGGCGCGTCACCGACGAGTTCGGGCGCATCGACATCCTGGTGAACAACGCCGCCTACCAGATGGCCCAGCCCGACGGCATCGAGGCGATCACCACCGAGCAGTTCGACCGGGTGATGAAGACCAACCTGTACGGCATGTTCTGGCTGACCAAGCTGGCCCTGCCGCACATCCCCCGGGGCGGCTCCGTCATCAACACCACCTCCGTGCAGGCCTACAAGCCCAGTCCGCCGCTGCTCGACTACGCGATGACCAAGGGCGCCATCGTCACCTTCACGCAGGGCCTGGCGCAGATGGTCGCCGAGCGCGGCATCCGGGTCAACGCGGTCGCCCCCGGGCCGGTCTGGACCCCGCTCATCCCGGCGACGCTGCCCGACACGGCCGAGTTCGGCAAGCAGTCGCCGCTCGGCCGCCCCGCCCAGCCGGCCGAGATGGCCCCGGCGTACGTCTTCCTCGCCGCGCCGGGATCCAGTTACATCACCGGGGAGATCGTCAACGCCACCGGAGGCACCCCGCTCCCGTGAACCAGGCAGCGACCCGCGTACAGGAGTGGTGGCACCGGGCCGGGTGGGAGGCGGCGGCCGTCGGCACGTCCGTGCGCCGCGCCCTCACCGGCCCCGGACCGGAGCGCGATCTGGCCGTCCAGGCGTTCAAGGCGGCCGGTGCCGCCATCCTCGCCTGGGCGGTGGCCGGCTGGTGGTGGCAGGCCCCACTGGCGCTGATGGCCCCCTGGACGGCGATCGCCCTCGTACAGAGCACCGTCTACCGGTCCGTACGGACCGGCGTCCAGCAGGTCGTCCTCATCGCCGCCGGTACCGTCCTCGCGGCCGTCGCCGCGGGACTCACCGGCGGCAACACCATGGCGGCCATGGCGATCGTGCTGCCCGTCACCGCCCTGCTCGGCAACTACTCCCGCTTCGAGAACCAGGGCGTCTACGCCTCCACCACGGCCCTCTTCGTCCTGGTGTACGGCTCGTTCGGCGGCTTCGACATCCTGCACCGGCTGCTGGAGACGCTCCTCGGCGCGGTCATCGGCATCGGCGTCAACGCGCTCGTCCTGCCGCCCGTCCACCTGCGGCACGCCCACGAGTCGCTGCACCGGCTGCCCCGGGACGGGGCGGCGCTGCTGCGGTCGATGGCCGAGGAGATGGAACGCGGCTACGACCGGCAGCAGGCGCAGGAGTGGCACAGCCGCGCCCGGAGGCTCCCGCAGCTCGTCGCGGACCTCCGCAACGCGCGCATGTGGAGCCGGGAGAGCTACCGCTTCAACCCGGCGGGCCGCATCCGCCGTTCCGGGCAGGAGCTGCCGTCCACGCAGTGGGACGCGGCATGGGAACGGGTCGCCGACCACCTGACCGCGCTCACCGGAATGCTGGCGGAGGCGGCGGGCGAGGAGCCCCGGCTCAGGCCGCCGCCGGACACGGTCCTCGCCGACGTACCGCCGCTGCTGCACGCCCTCGCGGACGTCTGCGAAGCCGACTGCGCCGCCCTGAACCCGCCGGCCCCAGCCGCCGGCGGCGACCGGGGCGACGCCGGGGGAGGGACCGCCGGCGGGCGGGACGAGGCCATGGAACGGGCCTGGGCGGCGCAGCGGCGTCTGAAGACGCGGCTCGCCGACCAGGACCACGAGACCGCCACCTCGGTCGGCGGGCTCGCCGCGGAGATCCAGCGGCTGCTGCACGACCTGGACGACGCCCGCGTCGCCCCCCGGCAGACGTGACGCCTACGCGGACCGGGAGCCGTCGGACCGGGAGCCGTCGGACCGCGGGCCGTCGGACCGCGAGTCGTCGCCGGAGACCTCCTCACGGAGCTCCGGCGGCCACTTGCGAGTGTCCCGCGGCTCCACGTACGGCTCCTCCGACTCCGGCATGCCGGAGCTGATCGCCCGCTGGCGCGCGAGCTCCGCGTCCAGCTCCAGGCCCAGCAGAATCGCCAGGTTCGACAGCCACAGCCAGATCAGGAAGGTGATGACGCCCGCGAGGGTGCCGTACGTCTTGTTGTACGAGCCGAAGTTCGCCACGTACAGCGCGAAGCCGCCCGACGCCAGCAGCCACAGCAGCACCGCCAGCACACTGCCCGGACTCAGCCAGCGGAAGCCCTGGCCGTGGACGTTCGGCGCCCGCCAGAACAGCAGCGCGATCATCACGATCACCAGCACGACCAGCACCGGCCACTTGGCGATGTTCCACGCCGTGACCGCCGCGTCGCCGAGCCCGATGGCCTGGCCCGCGCGCTGCGCCAGCGGCCCGGTGAACACCACGATCACCGCGCTCACCGCGAGGAGCACCATCAGCACCAGCGTCAGGCCCACCCGCAGCGGCGTCACCTTCCACACCGGCCGGCCCTCGGGCAGGTCGTACACCGCGTTCGCGGTACGGATGAAGCCCCCGACGTACCCGGACGCCGACCAGATCGCGCCCAGCAGGCTGACGACCGCCACCACACCGCTCGCACCCGGGCTGCCCTGCAACTGCTGCACCGCGTCACCGAGCACGTCCCGCACCGGGCCCGGCGCCAGCTTCTGGAGGTTGTCCATGACCGTGCGCGTCGCCGACTCGCCGATCATGCCCAGCACGGAGACCAGGACCAGCAGCGCCGGGAAGATCGACAGGACGCTGTAGTACGTCAGTGCCGCGGCGCGGTCGGGCAGCTCGTCGTCCATGAACTCCTTGCCGGTGCGCTTCAGCACCGCCCGCCACGATCCGGCGGACAGGTCCGTCGGCTCCTGTGGCGTCCCCGCGCCCTTTTCCTTGTCCTCACCTGTGTGTGCCATACCGGCATGGGTTACCCGGTATACGAGGCTCAATCCGCCGCCGTCGCGCCGCGGGCGCTCGCGTTGCGGCGCCCGTACCGGGGCGGCAGGGTCGAGGCAGCGACTGCGAGGAGGACCCGCCCATGCCCATCGCGACCGTCAACCCCGCCACCGGCGAGACGCTCAAGACCTTCGACGAGCTGACGCCCGAGGGGATCGAGCGGTGTCTCGCCACCGCCGACGCGGCCTTCCGGCGCCACCGCGCCACCGGCTTCGCCGAGCGGGCCCGGCTGCTCGGCCGCGCGGCCGACCTCTTGGAGGCCGACCAGGACGACATCGCGCGCACCATGACCACCGAGATGGGCAAGCCCCTCACGGCCGCCCGCGCGGAGGCGGCCAAATGCGTGAAGGCCATGCGCTGGTACGCCGCCCACGCCGAGCGGCTCCTCGCCGACGAACACCCGCCCGAGGACGACGTGCGGGACTCCGGCGCGGCACGCGCGCGCGTGCACTACCGCCCCCTCGGCCTGGTGCTGGCCGTCATGCCGTGGAACTTCCCGCTCTGGCAGGTGATCCGGTTCGCCGCGCCCGCCCTCATGGCGGGCAACGTCGGGCTGCTCAAGCACGCCTCGAACGTGCCGCAGACCGCGCTCTACCTGGAGGACCTCTTCCGCCGGGCCGGTTACCCCGACGGCTGTTTCCAGACCCTGCTCGTCGGCTCCCGCGCCGTCGAGGGCATCCTGCGCGACGACCGGGTCGCCGCCGCCACCCTCACCGGCAGCGAACCCGCCGGACGGTCGGTGGCCGCCGTCGCCGGCGACGAGATCAAGAAGACCGTGCTGGAACTCGGCGGCAGCGACCCGTATGTCGTCATGCCCTCCGCGGACGTCGAACGGGCCGCCACCGTCGCCGTCACCGCCCGCGCCCAGAACAACGGCCAGTCCTGCATCGCCGCCAAGCGGTTCATCGTCCACGAGGACGTGTACGACGCGTTCGCCGAACGGTTCACCGCCGGCATGGCCGCGCTGACCGTCGGCGACCCGATGGACGAGTCCACCGACGTGGGCCCGCTCGCCAGCGAGAGCGGCCGGGACGGCCTCGCGGAACTCGTCGACGACGCCGTACGGCAGGGCGCGAGCGTCCTGTGCGGCGGCGGCCGCCCCCAGGACCTGGCACCCGGCCTGGAACGCGGCTGGTTCTACGAGCCGACCGTCCTGGCCGGCATCACCCCCGGCATGCGAATCCACCAGGAGGAGACCTTCGGACCGGTCGCCACGCTCTACCGGGTGTCCGGCATCGAGGAGGCGGTGCGGGTCGCCAACGACACGTACTTCGGACTCAGCTCCAACGTGTGGACCCGCGACGACGAGGACGTCGACCGGTTCGTCCGGGACCTCCAGGCGGGCGGCGTGTTCGTCAACGGCATGACCGCCTCGCACCCCGCCCTGCCCTTCGGCGGGGTGAAGCGCTCGGGCTACGGGCGTGAGCTGTCCGGGCACGGCATCAAGGAGTTCTGCAACGCCACCACCGTGTGGCAGGCGTCGTAGGGGGTGCTCCGCCGGGACTACAGCGGCTGGACCACCTCGGACGACGGGGGAGGGGGCGGCGGCGTACCGTCACCGAACGGGCGCCCACCCAGCTCCTGGCGGTGGTGGGGGGTGCGCCAGCCGCGCAGGTCGGGGCCGCGCGGCACGACCCGCGTCGGGTTGATGTCCTCGTGGACCACGTAGTAGTGCCGCTTAATGTGGTCGAAGTCCACCGTGTCGCCGAAGCCCGGCGTCTGGAACAGGTCACGCGCGTACGCCCACAGGACCCGGTCCTCGGTGAGCTTGTTGCGGTTGCACTTGAAGTGGCCGTGGTACACCGCGTCGAACCGGACGAGCGTGGTGAACAGCCGTACGTCCGCCTCGGTGATGGTGTCACCCACCAGGTAGCGCTGCCCCGCCAGGTGCTCCGACACCTGGTCCAGCCGGGCGAACAGCCGTGCGTACGCGGCGTCGTAGGCCTCCTGGCTCTTGGCGAACCCGGCCTGGTAGACCCCGTTGTTGACGTCGCGGTAGATGCCCTCCATCCGCTCGTCGATCTCGTCCCGCAGCGCCTCCGGATAGAGGTCGGGCGCGCCCTCGCGGTGCAGCGCCCCCCACTCGGTGGACAGGTCCAGGGTGAGGCGCTGGTAGTCGTTGGTCACCAGCCGGCCGGTGGCGGCGTCGACCACCGCCGGAACGCTCACGCCCCCGTCGTAGCCCTTCTCCCTCGCCTCGTACGCCTCGCTCAGGAACCGGATGCCGAGCACGGGGTCCCGGTCGTCCGGGTCGAGGGTGAAGCGCCAGCTCCGCTCGTCCTGCACCGGGTCGGCCACCGCGAGGGACAGGGCCTCCTCCAGGCCCAGCAGCCGCCGCACCACCAGGGAACGGCTCGCCCAGGGGCACGCCCGGCTGACGACGAGCCGGTAGCGCCCGGCCTCGACCGGCCAGCCGTCCCGCCCGTCGGCGGTGATCCGGTCCGTGAAGTGGCTCGCGGACCGCTGGAACACACCGGAGTCGCGCACGATGCCTGACCTCTCTGACGACGGGGAAGGACACGGACCGGGTACCCGCCCCGGACCCGCCCTCACGCCCCGCGGCCAGGTCGTCGCGGCTCAGTCGTCGGCCCGGGCGCGCAGGCTCGGGGCGCGGCCCCGGCGGCGGCGCGCCCCGGGGTGGAAGACCAGGACGATCAGCCGGGACCCCGGCGCGGCCAGCGGCTGCGCGGCGCACATGGTGACCCACCCCGCGCCCAGCGACGGATGGCGCAGCGGCCGCTCGTCGCCGTCGAGGTGGCTGTAGGCGCTGGCCGACTCGTAGAGACGCGCGGCCACCGGGTCGGCCAGGACGTCCTGCTCGATGGCGCACAGCGTCTTGTCGGACGGGTCGGCGGCGAGCGCGACGCGCAGCTGGGGCAGGACCAGGGGCGCCCACGCCGTCTCCCAGTCCGTCAGGAGGGTCCGGGCGGCGGGTTCGACGGTCATCCACCGCATCGCGTTGGCCGGGACCCGGCGCCGTGGGAAGAGCGCCGCGAAGGGCGCGTTGTGGGCGAGCACGTTCCACGAGCGGTCGTTGATGTACGCCGGGTGGGAGACACCGGCGAGGATCTCCTGCCACACGCCGGGCAGCTCCTCGCCGGAGCGGAAGTCCAGCGGGCGGGGCGGGTCCTGGCCGAGCGCGTACCGCCACAGCGCGATCCACTCCTGCTCGTTCATGCGGAACAGCCGAGCCACGTCCTGGAGGAGGTCGACCGGCGGGTTGGGGTAACGGCCGGACTCCAGGCGACCGTAGGTGTCCGGGGCCCGGTGCAGGATCTGGTCGATCTGCGCCTGGGACAGTCCGCGGGCGCGCCTGCCCTGCCGCGTGGGGCGCGACAGGCCCTGGCTCTCCGGCGTGATCGACGCCCGGCGCTCGCTGAGCAGGAGACGCAGTGCAAGCTTGTCCATGACGCTTTCTTCCCCAAGGGGGCGGCCGCCGGTGGTGCCGTGGCCGCCGTGGTGTGCCACGGGCCGTTCCGGGAAGACAGCCGGAAGGGCCACACCGGTACGCTGGCCCGTCGTGCGTCAGCGATCAAGCGTTCGCGTGGTGCGTACATGCGCACGGCGCACACACGCAGGCGTATACGGGGGCAAGAGCGATGGACGAGGACAATTCCGCGCGCGGTGAATCGGGTGCCCGGGCCGATACGGGCGCCCGGGCCGGTACCGGTGACGGCGGGCGGGACGCCCTGTCCGCCGCCGCGAGGGCGCTCTACGCCCGGATCACGGGCGGCGGGACCACCCGCCCGGCGGACGGGCCCGCCCTGGCGGAACTGCTCGCCTGGCGCCTGGTCGCCGTCGACCCCGACCGCCCGGCGGCGCCCGTCGCGCTCGACCCCCAGGAGGCCGGCCGGCGCCACCTCGACGAGGGACTGCGCGAACTGGCCGCCCGCGCGGCCGGCATGGCGGCCCTCCCCGCCGTCGCCGACGAGCTCGCCCTGCACTTCGAGCGCGCCAAGTGGCGGTCCGGCTCGGGCAGCGAGTTCCTCGCCGAACCCGAACAGGTCGGCGCCCGCATCGGCGAGGCGGTCGGCCGGGCCGGCACCGAGGTCCTCACCGCCCAGCCGCTCGGCCCGCCGGGCGCCGACGCCGTGGAGGCCGCGCTCGACCGCGACGCCCGCGCCCTGGCCCGCGGCGTGAGCGTGCGCACCCTGTGCCGCGACGGTGAGCGGGACGACCCGGCGACCCGCGACCGGGTGACACGGCTGACGGCGCGGGGCGCCCAGTTCCGTACGCTGGCCGCCCCGTTCCAGGCTTGCGTCGTCGTCGACCGGCGCCAGGCGTTCATCCCCGACCACGTCGTCGGCTCCAGCCCCACGCACGCCGCCTGGCACGTCATGGACCGGGCCCTGGTGGCGTTCATCGCCGAGGGCTTCGAGGACGCCTGGCGCCGCGCCGACATCTGGCACGGCGACCCCCGGCGGGCCGCGCCCGACGGCGGGACGGGACTGACCCACCGCCAGCGCGAGATCCTCATCGACACGGCGGCCGGTGTCGACCAGCGCATCACCGCCCGGCGCCTGAGCATCGGGCTGCGCACCCTGACCAAGGAACTCGGCGTCCTGCGCGCCCGCTGGGGCGCCCCCACCCTCGCCGCGCTCGCCTACCGGTGGGCCTTGTCCGCCGAACGGCACCGGATGACGGACGAGACATCGCAGACGGCGGAGACGGCCGGGAAGGCGGAGACGGCCGGGAAGGCGGAGACGGCGGGACCCGGGCAGTGAGGATCCGGCCAGCCAGGAGCCGTCCGGCGGCCCGGCGTTGGCCGAGGTTTTTCACCGAAGAAGCATCAGAAGAAATCCCCGGGGGATTGCTGCATGCTGGACGAGTTGATCGGCTCGCCTCCGGGCTCCGGCCGGTCCGCGAAACCGCTATTACGGGGGGCGTTGTCCGCGCCTCATGCCAGAAACGGGCAACGCAGGGCACGGGCAGCGTGTCCTGCCGGGCATCGCGTGGATACCGGGCAAGGTCGAGCCAGGGCCTTCCGGGCCGCCACACCGGATCATCGGTACGTCCCCCGTGATAGGGTGGCCCCGCGTGCCCGGGGCGTACCGGAGCCCCACGCCTCCTTCACCCACCGGTGCCTCACCCGCCCACCGGCGCCTCGCGCGTACGCGTCCAGGTGAGCAACTGCTCCACCGTCCACGTGTTGATCACCCGGCCGGCCGGTACGCCGCACTCCTCGGCCCGCGCGCAGCCCAGGACCTGCCAGTCCAGCTGCCCCGGCGCGTGCGCGTCGGTGTCGACCGCGAAGAACACCCCGGCGTCCACCGCCCGCCGCAGCAGCCGCCGCGGCGGGTCCAGCCGCTCCGGGCGGCTGTTGATCTCCACCGCCGTCCCCGACTCGGCGCACGCGGCGAAGACCTTGTCCGCGTCGAACTCCGACTCCGGCCGCTTCCCGCCGACCAGCCGGCCCGTGCAGTGCCCCAGCACGTCCACCAGCGGACTGCTCACGGCCCGCACCATGCGCCGCGTCATCGCCGGGGCGTCCATCCGCAGCTTGGAGTGCACGGACGCCACCACCACGTCCAGCCGGTCCAGCAGTTCGTCCTCCTGGTCGAGCGAGCCGTCCAGCAGGATGTCGCACTCGATGCCCGTCAGCAGCCGGAACGGCGCCCACCGCTCGTTCAGCTCCGCCACCACGTCCAGCTGCTCCCGCAGCCGCTCCGCCGACAGGCCGCGGGCCACCGTCAGCCGGGGGGAGTGGTCGGTCAGCACCGCCCACTCGTGCCCCAGCGCCGCCGCGGCCCGCCCCATGGCGTCGATCGGGCTCCCGCCGTCCGACCAGTCGGAGTGCAGGTGGCAGTCGCCGCGCAACGCCGCCCGCAGCGCCGCGCCCCGCTCCGGCGCCTCGCCCACCTCGCCCTCCAGCCGCTCCAGGTACGCTGGAACGTCCCCCGCCAGCGCCTCCCGCACCACCTGCGCGGTCTTCGGCCCCACACCCTTGAGCCGCTCCAGGGTCCCGGCCGCCGCCCGCTCGGCCACCTCCCCGTCACCGAGCGCCGACAGCGCCGCCGACGCGGTGCGGAACGCCCGCACCCGGTACGTCGGCGCCTGCGACCGCTCCAGCAGGTAGGCGATCCGGTCCAGGGCCTCGACGGGGTCCATGTGCTCCTCCTCGGCTAACCGGGCCGTGACGACGGGCCGATCTCGCACCACACCGCCTTGCCCTCGCCGCGCGGCTCCACGCCCCAGCGCAGCGCCAGCGCGTCCAGCAACAACAACCCCCGCCCCGAGGTGGCCGCCTCACCCGGCGTACGCCTCCGGGGCCACGCGCTGGAACGGTCCTGCACCGTCAGGCGCACCCGCCGCACCGGCTCCGGCAGCACCTCCAGGGTCAGCACCGCGCCCCCTTCGGTGTGCAGCAGCACATTGCCCAGCAGCTCCCCGGTGACCAGCTCCGCGTCGTCCGCGAAGCCCCGCATGTCCCAGTCACGCAGCGCCCGCCGCACCACCGCCCGCGCCTCCGACAGGCCCTGCGGATCGGCCTGGTGGATGTACTGGTGAATGCGCGGCGCCCGCGGCGTCCCCGGATCGGGGCTGCGCCGCAGCACCAGCAGCGCCACGTCGTCCCCCGCGCCCCACCGCTCCCAGAACCGCTGCGAGAGGTGGTCGGCCAGCGCCTCCGCCCCCGGCGGCCCGCTGCCCACCGCCGCCTCCAGCGCGTCGATGCCCTCACCGATGTCCGCGCCCGGCTGCTCGACCAGCCCGTCGGTGCACATCACCAGCGTCTCGCCCGGCACCAGGTCCAGCCGCGTCTCGGGGAACTCCTCGTCCCCGAACACCGACGCCACGCCCAGCGGCAGGCCGCCCGGCAGCTTGGGCCGCCCCACGCGCCCGTCCGTGTGCCGGATCAGCGGCCCCAGATGGCCCGCCCGCACCGCCCGTACCGTGCCCGAGTCCAGGTCCACCTGCGCGTACGTACAGGTCGCGAACCGCTCCGTGTCCAGCTCGGCGAGGAAGCGGGACGCCCGGGCCAGCACCGTCGACGGGGCGTGCCCCTCGCCCGCGTACGCCCGCAGCGCGATCCGCAGCTGGCCCATGATCGCGGCGGCGTGCGTGTCGTGGCCCTGCACGTCCCCGACCACGATCCCGACCCGCCCGCGCGGCAGCGGGATCACGTCGTACCAGTCACCGCCGACCTGCCGGCCGCTCCACGCCGAGTGGTACCGCACGGCGATCTCGCCGCCCTCGACCGCCGGGATGCGGCGCGGCAGCATCGTGGCCTGGAGGCCCGTGGCCAGCTCCCGCTCCTCGTCGAAGAGGGTCGCCCGCTGGAGCGACTGGGCGACGATCGCCGCCAGGCCCAGCGAGAGGTTCCGCTCGTCGGCGCTGAAGGCGGTGCGGCCCCGGTAGAACAGCGCCATCCCGCCCAGCGTCCGCGCCTGGGCCACCAGCGGCAGGTAGGCGGCCGCCCGGAACCGCAGCCGCCCGGCGTACGGCGCGAGCACCGGATAGTCCTTGATCAGCTCCTGGAACGAGCTGCTGAACAGCGGCCGCCCGCTCAGCACCGTCTCGGCGAGCGGCATCCCCGGCTCGAGCCGCCGCATCCGCAGGTGCTCCAGGACGTCCAGGGACTCGCCGCTGAGCGCGATGATGTTCAGCGAGCCGTTCTCGACCAGACCGAGCGCGAAGCCGTCCGCCCCGAGCCGGGCCAGGCCCCCCGGCCCGGTCAGCGCGGCCGTCACGTCGTCCACGGTCACCGCCCGGGACAGCGCCTGCGTGGTCCGCTCGACCATGTTCGTCTGCCGCTGCCTGCGCTTCTCCAGCTCCATCACGAAGGCGGAGTGCGTGATCTCCGACGTGGCGTCGCGGACGATCCCGACGATCCGGTGCGCCCGCCCGTCCCGGTCGCGCAGGATGCGGGCCTGCACGTGCGTCCACTGCACCGACCCGTCGTCGAGGGGCACCTGGAAGCGCGCCGCGTACGAGGACCGCCCGCTGACCAGCGCCTCCTTGATCACGTCATCCAGCCGGGCCCGTTCCTCGGGGTCGAGGCGGTGCACCAGGGAAGCGGGCCGGGAGTCGAACGTCCCGGGGGCCAGGCCGAACACCAGGAGCCCCGCCTCGTCGATGTCGATGGTGCCCGCGTCGAGGTCCCAGTCGAAGCTGCCCGTGCGGTTCATGGCGAGCCGCTCGGTCGGCCCGATCTCGCCGCTGTGTGCCCGGTTGTCCGTCATCCCCCTCATTGTCGAGCCGGTCACGCGCGAACGCCAAGGTGTCGGCGTGCCCCGTAGGGGTGAGCGTGGCCGTCCGGGGACGGCGACTCGAACTGCGTCCGGGGGCACCCCGGGGCAGGCTTGAAGCGTGACGAACCCCGAGGAGACGGGCTCGGGCCTGCGGACCCTGGGCGCCGCCCTGTCCGACGCCATGAGGCGGACCGGAGCGGCCATCGGCATGGGGTACCTGTACCCGCCCGGGGACGACGCCCTGCGGCTCGCGGTGCTGAGCGGGGTCTCGCTGGAGTTCGCCGCCCCCTGGATGCGGGTCGGGCCGCACGACCCGGTGCCCGTCGCGCACGCCGTGGCCGAAGGGCGCCTGGTGTGGATCGCCGACCGGGAGGACATGGCCCGCCGCTATCCCCGGCCCGGGCTCGTCCTGCCGTACCCCTTCTCCCTGGCCGCGGCCCCGGTCGCCGCGGACGGCACCACCTGGGGCGGCCTGGTGCTGATGTGGCCGGGCGGCCACCCGCCCGAACTGTCCGCGCCCGAGGAGGAGGCCCTGCACGACGGCCGCGCGCGCATGGCGGGGATCCTCGCCCGGGCCGCCGCCGACGGCAGCCCCGTGCTCCCCGGACGCACCCCGCGCCTCGTCCGGCCCGCCCGGCACACCCCGGGGCCCGTCGAGGCCGTCGCGGCGGTCGAGTTCATCCACCGCCTCCCCGGCGGGAGCTGCGCGCTGGACCTGGGCGGCCGGATCACCTTCGTCACCGAGGAGGCCGCCGCCCTGCTCGACGCCGACATCGACACGCTGATGGGCCGCCTGCCCTGGGAAGCGCTGCCCTGGATGGACAACCCCGCCGTCGAGGACCGCTACCGGGCCGCCGTCATCAGCCGCCGCGTCACCACGTTCACCACGCTGCGCCCGCCCGACCACTGGCTCCGCTTCGAACTCCACCCCGACGCCACCGGCATCAGCGTCCGCGTCACCCCGGCCGAGCCGGAAGGGGAGACGCCCCGGAACGGCACGGACACCGAGGCCGAACACACCACGCGGTCGGCCCTGCCGAGCCGCGCCACCGCCCTGTACCACCTGATGCACCTGGCCGCCACGCTCACCGAGGCCGCCGGCGTACGGGACGTCGCCGACCAGGCCGCCGACCAGATCGTCCCCGCCCTCGGTGCCCACGCCCTCGCCCTGCTCACCGCCGAGGAGGGGCGGCTGCACGTCGTCGGCCACCGCGGCTACGCCCCCGGCGTCATGGCCCGCTTCGACTCCGCGCCGCTCTCCTCCCACACCCCCGCAGCCCGGGTCCTGGCCAGCGGCCTGCCGCTCTTCTTCGGCACCCGGGCGGAACTGGAGAACACCTATCCCGCCGCGATCGTCCTGGACGCCGTGGGCGACGCCTGGGCGTTCCTGCCCCTGATCGCCTCCGGCCGCCCGGTCGGCTCCCTGATCCTTGCCTACGACCGGCCGCGCCCGTTCCACCCCGCCGAGCGCGCCATCCTCACCTCCCTGGCCGGCCTGATCGCCCAGGCCCTGGACCGGGCCCGGCTCTACGACAGCAAACGCGACCTCGCCCACCGCCTCCAGGACGGCCTCCTCCCGCACACCCTGCCCCACGTCCCCGGCCTGGAGGTCGCCGCCCGCTACCTCCCCGCCGGTCGCGGCATGGGCGTCGGCGGCGACTTCTACGACCTGATCCGGCTCCGCGGCAGCAGCGCCGCCGCCACCATCGGCGACGTACAGGGCCACGACGTCGCCGCCGCCGCCCTGATGGGCCAGGTGCGCGCCGCGGTCCACGCCGGCGCCGGAGCGCCGCCGGGCGAGGTCCTGGCCCGCGCCAACCGTCTCCTCACCGACCTGGAGCCGGGCCTGTTCACCAGCTGCCTGTACGCGCACATCGACCTCAAGCACCACCGCGCCCTCCTCGCCACCGCCGGCCACCCGCCACCCCTGGTGCGCCACCCCGACGGGCGCACCGACGTGCTGGACCTGCCGCCCGGACTGCTCCTCGGCATCGACCCGGCCGCCGACTACCCCACCGGCGGGGTCACCCTGCCCCTCGGCACCGTGCTCGTCCTCTACACCGACGGCCTGGTGGAGGCACCGGGCATCAGCCTCGACGACGCGACCACCGACCTGGCGGCCCTGCTCGGCGCAACGGACGCGCCCACCATGGACGCCCTCGCCGACGTCCTCGTCGCCCACGCCCGCGGCTCGGCACCCCGCCACGACGACATCGCGCTGCTCCTGCTCCGCACGGTCCCACCGGTCTGACGCCGGTGCGCACCCAGTCACCCCGCACAGCACCGGTACTCCGCGTGCCGGCGTGCTGGGCATCGCTTTCGAGAATCGAACAGGCGTATGATTCGGGCCATGGCTGGAACTGCTTTCCCCGACGATCTGCGCGCCGCCCAGACCCGCCTCCACCAGGCGACCGCCGAGCTCGCCGCCCTGTGCCGGACGCTGCCGTGGAGCGTGGAGCCCCTGGACGGGTGGCCGGGGCGGGAGCATCCGCACACCGGCGCCGTCACCGGGGGCCGGGCGCCCAGCCGTGGCTGGACCGAGGAGGAGAGGGAGGCGGTCGACCGGCTCCGGGCGCGGTGCGCCGAGCTGTCCCTGGAGGTCGCCGGTCATCCCTTCTGGCAGCAGGTCGAGACCGGGGAACGTGTGCGGGCCCGCTCGGCGCTGAAGCACGCCACGCGGTCCGAAGCGTTCCCCGGGGCCGCCGAAGCCGCCTGACCGCCGACCCGCCCGCGCCCATGACGCCCGAAGGACCCCACCGTGTCCGAGTCGCTACCGCCCCCGTACCCGCCGGACGACGAGCGGCTGGCTGATCTGGAGACGTACCTGACCGTGCAGCTCATGTACGTGCGCAGCCAGCGCGCCAGCCGGGCGCGCCAGCGCGAGATCCAGCAGCGGACCGCCCCGCCGGCCCCGCCGCCGTACCGGATCCAGCGCAGCCTGGACGCCGGGCGGACGCCGGTGCGGGTCCACCTCGGCACCTGCGTGCTGGCGGGCAGGGGCGCGGCGGGTGTGTCCCCGGAGGCCGCGCGGCAGGCGCTGGCCGGTCATGTCGAGGCCTGTGCGGTGTGCCGCCCCGACACCGAACTCGGCATGATCGAGGGCTGACGAACCGGCCCGCCCCGAACCGGCCCGCCCCGAACCGGCCCCGCTCCGGAGCGGCCCGTGCCCCCGACCACGGCGGTAATGTCCCGTACATGGTGGAATCCGGCGTTCTGCGGCAACCGGCGGTCATCGAGGCACCCTCCGTGCTGGGTCTGCGCCCCACGGGCGTGCAGGACCTGCCCGGCGCGCTCCTCGGGGCCGGCCTGCTCGAACGGCTGGGCGCGGTACGGGCCGGACGGGTGGAGCCGCCCGCGTACGAACCGGAGCGCGACCGCGAGACCGGGGTGCTCAATCCGGGCGGCATCGCGCGGTACGCGACCGAGCTGGCCGACGCGGTGGGCGAGGTCCTCGACTCCGGGCGCTTCCCGGTGGTGCTCGGCGGCGACTGCAGCATCCTGCTCGGCAACCTCCTCGCCCTGCGCCGCCGGGGCCGCCCCGGGCTCCTGTTCCTGGACGGCCACACCGACTTCTACCAGCCGGCCGCCGAACCGGCGGGGGAGGCCGCCTCCATGGAGCTGGCCCTCGCCACCGGCCGGGGACCGCGCCGCCTCACCGACCTCGAGGGCCGCGGCCCGCTCCTGCGGGACGAGGACGTCGTCGTCCTCGGATTCCGCGACGCCGCGGAATCCGCCGCCGCGGGGATGCAGCCCCTCCCTCCGGCCCTCTGCGCGATCGACCTCGACGGCGTACGCGCGCAGGGCGCCGCCGCCGCGGCCCGCCGCGCGGTCGACCGGCTGGGCAGTGGCGGCAGCGACGGCTACTGGATCCACCTCGACGCCGACGTCCTGGACGACGCGATCATGCCTGCCGTCGACTACCGCCTGCCGGGCGGGCTCAGCTGGACGGAACTCGAAACCGTGCTCCGGACGGCGCTGGCCGGCGACGGCGCCAGGGGACTCGACGTGACGATCTTCAACCCCCGCCTCGACCCGGACGGCCGCATCGCCACCCGCCTCGCCGAGGCCCTCGCCCGGGGCCTGGCGGCCCGCCCCGGCGCACCGTCCTGACCGCGGGGTGACAATGGCCCGGTGACAGGGGGTCCAGTGGCAGACGGTTCGACGGCGGGCGGCGCGAAGGCGGGCGGTACGGGAACGGGCGGTACGGGAACGGGGGGTCCGGGGGCGGGCGGTTCGGACCCGGCCGGTTCGGGAGGACCCCGCTTCCAGGTCCTCGGCCCCGCCCGGGCCGTGCGTCCCGACGGTACGCGGGCCCCGGTCACCGGCGCCCGGCTGAGGGCACTGCTGACCGCGCTCGTCGCGGCGGGCGGACGGACCGTCCCGGTGGGGCGGCTGGCCGGCCAGGTATGGACCGGCGAACCGCCGGCGGACCGGCCCGCCGCCCTTCAGGCCCTCGTGGGCCGGCTGCGCCGGGCACTCGGGCGGGACGCCGTGGTGTCCGCACCGGGCGGGTACCGGCTCGACGTCCGCCCCGAGGACATCGACCTCTTCCGCTTCGAGCGGCTCGCCGCCGACGGCACCGCCGCGCTCCGCGCCGGGGACCCGGCCGCAGCCGCCCGGCTGCTCGATCAGGCCCTGGACCTGTGGCGCGGCCCCGCCCTGGCCGACCTCCCCGGCCGGGACGGCGACCCCCTCACCGTACGGGCCGAACACCGCCGCACCGAGGCGCGCCGGGACCGGCTGGCCGCCGACGTCGCGCTCGGCCGCGCCGAAGCCGCCCTGACCGGGCTCGCCGAACTGACCGCCGAACAGCCGCTGGACGAGCCGCTGGCGGCCCTGCGCATCCGCGCCCTCCGGGCCGCCGGCCGCCCCGCCGAGGCACTCGCGGCGTACGAGGACGTCCGCGCCCGCCTCGCCACCCGGCTCGGCACCGACCCCGGAGCGGACCTCAGGGCCCTGCACGCCGAACTGCTCACGGGCGACGCGCCCGGACCCGGCGACGCCCCCGCGTCCGGAACCCCCGCGCACGGCCCCCTCCGCTCCGACGGCCCCGGGGCCGGCAACCTGGGGGCCCGCCTCACCTCCTTCGTCGGGCGCGCCGACGAACTCGCCGCGCTCGCCCGGCAGGTGCGCGAGCGCCGCCTGGTCACCCTGACCGGCCCCGGGGGCGTCGGCAAGACCCGGCTCGCCCTGGAGGCGGCCGCCGCGGCACGGGCCGAGGGGGACACCCGGCCCGACGGCACCTGGGTCGCCGAACTCGCCCCCGTACGCGACGAGGCCGGCGTGCCCGAGGCCGTCCTGCACGCCCTCGGGGTCCGCGAAACGCCCCGCTGGGGCGCCGACAGCCCGTCGCGCGACCCGCTCGCCCGCCGGCGCTCCCCGGAGGCGGTGAGGGGTCCCGCACGGAACGTGAGCCGCGACATCGGCCGGGCCGGGCGGGTGTAAGGGATGCGATCCGGGTACCCGGCGACGACAATGACTGCAGGACGAACAAGGAGGCGGCATGAACGCTGAGCCCGATTCGACCTCCAAGCGGGAGGGCGTCACGCCCGACCGGCTTCTGCACAGCGGCGCCGAAGGCGAATTCAACGCGGAAGACCTGGTCCTCGCTTCAGGACGTGACGTCAATCCCCAGAACCTGGCCTGGGCGGAACGCAGGCTGGCCGCGAAGGGCAAGGCCGCCCTCGACGAATTGCTCCCCTGACCCCGGCGGGCTCCCGACCCCGGCGACCCCCTGACACGGCTCCCGGGCCGCGCGACACGCTCCGTCGCGCGGCCCGGGAGCCGTGTCCGTCATCCCTCACGGCCGGACCAACGAGTCTACGCGTCCTGTCGTGCGGTTGCGGGCGCGGGCGTGACGGTCCGGGTGCCGGGGGCGGTGGGTTCGGGCAGGGCGCGGAAGAGGAGCCAGCTCAGGGCGGGCATGGCGATCAGGGGGGTGAGGGCGGTCTGGAGGGTGGTGGTGTCGGCGAGGTGTCCCAGCAGGGGGCTGATGAGGCCGCCGATGCTGACGGTGAGGCCGAGGATGATGCCGCTGGCGGTGCCGATGCGGGAGGGCAGGTAGTCCTGGCCGAGGGTGACCTGGAGGGAGAAGGGGACGTATAGGCCGGCGGAGGTGAGGGCCACGAAGAGGAACATGGCGGGGCCTGGTGTGTGGATGACGCCGGTGACGGCGGCGATGGAGAGCAGGTAGGACCAGCGCGAGACGCGGACGCGGTCGTAGCGGCTGGCCAGGGACCCGCCCAGGATCGAGCCGACGGCGCCGCCCAGGAACAGCAGGAACAGGGCGACGGTGCCCGCGGTGGTGCTGCCTTGCATGCGCTGCTGGGCGTAGAGGGAGATGAAGGTGCTCAGGCCGGTGAAGACTATGGAGCGGAAGACGACCGCTAGGGACAGCTTCACGAACGAGGCCACATCGTCCGTACCGGGGGGCGCCTGGGTCTTGGTCGTTCCGGTCTGGGGCCGGGCGAGCATCCGCAGGACGGGCACGCACAGGGCGGCGCCGACGAGCGCGGGCAGGACGAGGACGGGGGTCCAGTGCAGGGAGCCGTGTCCGATCGCGGCCGCCACCATGAGCGGGGCGAGCGCGAAGCCGATGTTGCCGCCGAGGGAGAACCAGCCCATCGCGCTGTGACTGCCCTGGCTGGCCTGCCGGGCCGCGCGGGCGGATTCCGGGTGGTAGGCGGCTACGCCGATGCCGGAGACGGCGACGAAGAACAGGGTGAGCCCGTAGGAGCCGCTCAGGCCGCTGAGCGCGATGCCCACCCCGCCCAGCAGGGTGCTGACCGGCAGCAGCCACGGCATCGCCCGCCGGTCGGTGAGCAGCCCGAACACGGGCTGGGCCACCGACGACAGCAAGGAGACCGCGAGCACGAGGCCGGAGGCGACCGCGTAGGTGTAGTCGCGTTCCGCGACGAAGAACGGGATCAGCGCCGCGACGGCGCCCTGATAGATGTCAACGCAGGCATGCCCAACGGCCAGCAGCAAGATCGATGTATTCCTTCGCACCCACCCATGCTGGAAGGGCCACCGGTGTCGCGCTTTCGATAAATTGACAGATGATGCAGAAAATCCGCCACACTCCTGTCGCGCCGACCCGGACCCAGCGCCTGGCCCCCGGCGGCGAGATCGACGCGCACCGCCACGACGACCACCAGATTGCCTACGCCAGCCGCGGCACCATCGCGGTGACCACGGACGCCGGCTCCTGGATCGCCCCCGCCACCCGCGCGCTCTGGATCCCCGCCGGCACCGTGCACCAGCACCAGGCCCACGGCGAACTCGACCTCCACCTCGTCGGCCTGCCCACCACCGACAACCCCCTCAGCCTGGACAAACCCGCCGTCCTCGCCGTCAGCCCCCTCCTGCGCGAACTCATCGTCGCCTACACCCGCGCCCCCTCCAACGACACCCCACCCCACCACAACCTGCGCGCCGTCATGCTCGACCAGCTCGCCCTCTCCCCCGAACGCCCCCTGCACCTGGCGGTCCCCACCGACCCCCTGCTCCGCGAACTGCACGACATCCTGCGCACCGACCCGTCCGACAACCGCTCCCTCGACGACCTCGGACGCCAGATCGGCGCCAGCGCCCGCACCCTCTCCCGCCGCCTCCGCGACGACCTCGGCCTCACCTACCCTCAGTGGCGCACCCAGATCAGACTCCACCACGCCCTGATCCTCCTGGCCGACCACACCCCCGTCACTACCGTCGCCCACCACTGCGGCTGGTCATCCGCCAGCACCTTCATCAACGTCTTCCGCCGCACCTTCGGCCACACCCCCGGCACCCGCCTCACCACCTGACCACGCGCCCCGGCCGGCGCACGAGCCGTCAAGATCCCTTGTCAGACCGGTCCTAGGCCGGCTCCGGAGCGGGCAGCGGGGTCCGCAGCGACGAGCCGCCCTCGTCCCAGGCGGTGAGCACCCGGTTCTCCCAGCGCTCGTCCAGCCACACCGTGGCCCGGATCCCGAACGCCACGTCCCGGGCGAGCGCGGGTTCGCGCTCCAGCAGGTCGCCCAGGACGTCCCGGCGCATCACCTGCTCGTGGACCGCGTCCGCCTCGACGTGCTCCGTGAAGAACCGGACGCACCGCTCCTCCGCCCCCAGCCGCTCCAGTGCCTTCGCCATCCGCCGGGCGCCCGGCGGCGAGGTGATCTCCAGGACCGCGAAGTTCCCGGCCGCCGCGCCCCGCAGCGAGCGGCGCAGCCCGAACAGGGACATCACGTTCACCGTGGCGAGCGTCGTGGCCGGGGCGAGGTCCAGGTAGCGGCCGTAGGAGGAGTCCAGCCCCGCGCCGTCCATGAGGTCCGCGAACAGCCGGGCGTGCACCCGTTCGCCGCGTCCGGCGCCGAACTCGTCGTACGCCACCGCGACCAGCGACGCCTTGGCCTGTCCCTCCAGCCGGGGGATCAGCCACGCCTGCGGGTCGGACTCCTTGAGCTGGTACAGCGAGCGGTGCACCAGGTATTCGCGCATCAGCTCCCAGGTGCCGTCCGCCATCAGCCGGTGCGACACGCCGTGCCCGTCGACCGGCTCGACCAACAGCGGGTCGAGCGCGGCGGTCACGTCGTCGTCGCCGGGCACCGCCTCGCGCAGCGCCGCCAGGAACGCGTCCTCCATGGGGCGGCGCAGGGCGAGCAGCGCCGGGTCCCACTCGCGGTCGTCGGCGACGCCCTCCAGCGCCCGGTAGTGGGGCTCGTACGCCAGGTACAGCGCCAGCTGGAGGTCCTCGCCCAGCGGGTCGGCGCCCGCCACGCCCACCCCGGGCGCCGTCCCGTCCCGCAGGACCTCCAGCACGGCAGCCGACAGGGGGCCCCGTTCCTCGGGCAGGGGAGCGGCCGCCGTCATTCGTCCTCCTCCACGTCCATCTGCTCCAGGGGCCGCACCGCCGGCCCCTGCACCACCTTGCCGTCCACGTCGAACCGCGACCCGTGGCACGGGCACTCCCACGCGCGCTCATCGTCGTTGAAGTGGACCAGGCACCCCAGGTGGGTACAGCGCGCCGACACGGCGTGCAGGGAGCCCGCCGCGTCGCGGTGCACCGCCAGCCGCCGCCCTCCGACCCGTACGACGGCGCCGCCGCCGCGCGGGATGTCGGTGGTCGAGTCGGCGTGGGCGCCCGGCAGCCGGTCACCGATGAAGTGCTTGCCCACCTGCGCCTGGAGCCGCAGCATGGCGGGCGCCTCCCGCACCGGGTGGAGCCGCACCGGGTCGTACAGGCTCGTCCAGGCGGGTTCCCGTCCCCGGATGCGGGCCGCGATCAGGTCGCCGGCCATCACCCCGTTGCTCATGCCCCAGCCGGCGAAACCGGTCGCCACGTACACGTGCCGGGACCCGGCGTGCAGCCGCCCCACATAGGGCACCTTGTCGGTGGTGACGTTGTCCTGCGTCGCCCAGCGATGGGTGATCTCCAGGCCGTCGAACCGTTCCCGCGCCCAGGTGGCGAGCGTGTCGAAGCGCGCACCGACCTCGCCCTCGTCGACAGTGCCGGGGGTGAACTTCTCACCCGTGACGATCAGCATCCGGCGCCCGTCCTCGCCGTACGGCGCGGTGCGCACCGAGCGCGTGTTCTCCTCCCAGGTGAGGAACATCCCGCCCGGGTCCTGCCCGGCCGGGAGCGGACCGGCCACCACCAGCTCCCGCTTGGGCTCCAGCCGGGTGAACAGCAGCGCCCGGTCGAAGACGGGGTAGTGGGTGGCGACGACGACCTCCTTCGCCCGGATCGTGTGCCCGGCGCTCGTGGTCAGTTCGCACGGCGAACCCTCCTTGAGCTGGGTCACCCGCGTCCGTTCGAAGATCCGCCCGCCCAGCACCTCCAGGTCGGCGGCGAGCCCCAGCAGGTACTTGCGGGGGTGGAACTGCGCCTGGTTCTCCACCTTGACCGCGCCGACGACCGGGAACGGCAGCGGTACGTCGGTCACGTAGGAGGCGTCCAGGCCCGCCGCCCGTGCCGCCTCCGCCTCCTCGCGCAGCTGGTCCGCCTTGGCCGGGTCACCGGTGTACGTGTAGGCGGGCTGCCTCTCCCACTCGCAGTCGATGCCCAGCTCCTCGCTCACCCCGGCCACCTTGTCGACGGCGATCGCTTGCGAGTGGGCGTACAGCCGGGCGGCCCGGGCGCCGTGGATCCTGGCGATGTCCGCGTACACCAGGCCGTGCAGCGCCGACAGCTTGGCCGTGGTGTGGCCGGTGACGCCCGACGCGATGCGGTCCGCCTCCACGAGGACCACCTGGTGTCCGGCCCGGGCCAGCTCCCACGCCGTGCAGAGCCCGGCGATCCCGCCGCCCACGACGGCCACCTCCGTCTCGACGGGACCGTCCACGGCCGGCCGGGCGGGGCCGGGCGCGTACTCCATCCACAGCGAACCGGAGACCGCACCGGAACCGGACGCAAAACTCATCGCTCACTCCTCACACAGCTCTCACCAGCGTTTCGCCGGGAAAGTCCGAGGTACCCGCTGTGCATGCGTCTACTCAGACCGCGCGGCGTGTACGCGCCCCAGGAGGACACCGAACTGCTCGCCCAGGCCGCCCGAAGCGAACTGCGCGCCCTGTGCGAGCAGCCCCGTGTCGAGGTGCTCGACGTGGGAACCGGGACCGGCGCGCTGGCGCTCATGGCGGCCGAGTGCGGAGCGGCCCGGGTGACCGCCGTCGACATCTCCTGGCGTGCGGTGCTCGCCGCGCGGTACAACGCCTGGCGCCTCGGGCTGCCCGTCGTCGTGCGCCACGGCGACCTGACCGGGCCCGTCTCGGGCCGGCGCTTCGACCTGATCCTGTCCAACCCCCCGTACGTGCTGTCCCCGCGCCCGCTGCGGCGCGGGGCGGTGCGCACCTGGAACGCGGGCGTGGACGGGCGGCAGGTCATCGACCGGCTGTGCGACCGGGCGCCCGGCATGCTGACGGACGCGGGGGTGCTGCTGCTGGTGCAGTCGGCCCTGTCCGGCGTGGACGCCACCCTGGAGCGGCTGCAGGACGGGGGCCTGACGGCGCGGGTCGAGCTGCGCACGACCATCCCCTTCGGGCCGGTGATGGCCCGGCACGCCGACTGGCTGGAGGAGCAGGGGCTGATCGAGCCCGAGGAGCGCAAGGAGGACCTGGTGGTGATCCGTGCGCAGCGAACCTGAACACGTTCCCGGGCGTGCCGCCGAACGGGTGGTCATCGACCCGGAGGGGCCGCTCCTGATGGAGGGGCCCGTCGAGATCCGGCTGCCGGACGGGTCGACGGCGTACTCCGACCGGTTCATGGTCGCGGTGTGCACCTGTCGCCGCAGCCGCCGCTATCCCTGGTGCGACACCAGCCACCGGCGCCGGACACGCGGGGAGACCGACCGGACGCACGGGGAGGATTGAAAGGTTCCGGGCTGCGCACTCGTACGGCATGAACCACCCCAACCCGAACCCGAACCCCGACCCGGATCCCGATCCGGAGCGCACCCCGGGTCTCGACCCCGGTGGTGGCGTCCCGCCGGGCGAGACGCCACCCGCGGAATCGAGCATGTCCGGGGCCGGACCGCGGGAGACGCACAACCCCCCGACCGGCTGGTCCAAGGTCCCGCTGGTGATGATCCTGCTGGTCGTCGGCCTCGTGGCGGCACTGTTCCTCGTGATGGCCATCGTGATCGCACTCTGAAGGGAGTCAGCGGCATGACAACCGCCCGTCAGCTGATGACCAAGGGCGTCGACTGCGTCGGTGAGGGCGACACCGTCCTCCAGGCGGCCGAGATGATGCGGCAGCTCGGGGTCGGCGCGATGCCGATCTGCGGCGCGGACGACAGGCTCAAGGGCATGCTGACCGACCGCGACATCGTCGTGAAGGCGCTCGGCGCCGGCAAGGACCCGGCGACGACGACGGCGGGCGAACTGGCGCAGGGCGAGGTGGTGTACGTGGACGCGGACGACGACGCGAAGCTGGTGCTGCGCAAGATGTCCCGCCACAAGGTGCGCCGGCTCCCGGTGATCGACGACCACCGCCTGGTGGGCATGATCGCCCAGGCCGACATCGCCCGGGGACTCCCCGACGCCCAGGTGGGCGACCTCCTGGACGCCCTCTCCAGCGACTGACCCCGCCACCACCGCGCAGGCCCCCCCACCCGCCGTCCCCGCCCGGGGGCGGCGGGCTCCGCCGTGCGCGCCGCCCGCCGCCCGGCACCGCACGGGCCTTCCGCATTACTGGAACGCGTTCTACTCTGTGCGGCGCCGAAGGGACTGGCCGCGACGCCTGGAGGGGCCGTGCACCTCGAATACACGCCGGAGCAGCACCGGCTGCGCGCCGAACTGCGCGCCTACTTCGCCGAACTCGTACCGCAGGGCACCCACCCGGGAGACGCCGACCCGGCCGCCCGCAAGCGGTTCTACCGCACCACCGTCCGCCGCCTCGGCGCCGACGGCTGGCTCGGCGTGGGATGGCCGCGCGAATACGGCGGGCGGGGGCTGACCCCCATGGAACAGTTCATCTTCTTCGACGAGGCCGCCCAGGCCGGCGTACCGCTCCCGCTCATGGCGCTCAACACCGTCGGCCCCACGATCATGCGGTACGGCAGCGACGAGCAGAAGGCGTACTTCCTGCCCCGCATCCTCTCCGGCGAGATCGACGTCGCCATCGGCTACAGCGAGCCGGGCGCCGGCACCGACCTCGCCGCGCTCCGGACCAAAGCCGTCCGCGAGGGCGACGAGTACGTCATCAACGGCCAGAAGATCTGGACCACCAACGGCGACACCGCCGACTGGGTGTGGCTCGCCGTCCGCACCGACCCCGACGCCCCGCCCCACAAGGGCATCACCATCCTCCTCGTCCCCACCACCGACCCCGGCTACTCCTGCACCCTCATCAACACCCTCGCCGGTCACGACACCACCGCCGGCTACTACGAGAACGTCCGCGTCCCCGTCTCCCACCGCATCGGCGAGGAGAACCACGGCTGGCGGCTGATCACCAACCAGCTCAACCACGAACGCGTCACCCTCGCCGCCCACGGCACCATGGCCGTCCGCGCCCTCCACGACGTACAACGCTGGGCCGCCGGCACGAAACTGGCCGACGGGCGGCGCGTCATCGACCTCGGCTGGGTCAGGACGCGCCTCGCGCGGACCCACACCCGGCTGGAGGCGCTGAAGCTGCTCAACTGGCGCATGGTCACCGCACTCCAGCACGGCACTCTCACCCCCCAGGACGCCTCCGCCGTCAAGGTGTACGGCTCCGAGGCACGCCGCGACGCGTACGCCTGGCTCATGGAGGTCGTCGGCTCGGCCGCCCCCCTCAAGGAGGGCTCGGCCGGCGCCGTCCTCCACGGCGACCTGGAACGCGGCTACCGCTCCGCCGTCATCTTCACCTTCGGCGGCGGCAACAACGAGATCCAGCGCGAGATCATCTCCTGGATCGGACTGGGCATGCCCCGGGTACGGAGGTAGCGTCGGACGATGGCCACCCCCACGGGCGCGAGCGGCGCGGACCCGGGCCTCTTCGGGCCCGCCTCCGTCACCTGGCAGCTGCACGGCGACCCCATGATGTGGATCGCCGGCATCCGCGCGCTGTACCTCCAGGCACTGCACCCGGACGCCGTCCGCGGAGTCATGATCAACAGCAGCTTCCTCGACGACGCCTGGGGCCGGCTGATGCGCACCGCCGGATTCGTCGGCACCCGCACCTACGGCACCACCGACGCCGCCGAGAAGGCCGGCGCCCGCGTCCGCAGGATTCACCGGCTGCTCGGCGTCGACGACCCCGAGCTGCTGCTGTGGGTCCACTGCGCCGAGACCGACTCCTACCTGCACGTCCTGCGCCGCTCCGGCATCCCCCTCGACGACCGGCAGGCCGACCGCTACCTCACCGAACAGCGCGTCAGCGCCCGGCTCGTGGGCCTCGACCCCGACCGCGTACCCGGCACCACCACCGCGCTGGCCGCCTACTTCGACCGGATGCGACCCGCGCTGACGGTCGGCCCCGACGCCCGCACCGTGGACGCCTTCCTGCGCCGCCCGCCCGTCCCGCCACCACTCGTCCCCGCCCGCGCCCTGATCTGGCGCCAGGTGGCGGCCCTCGCCTACGACTCCCTCCCGCCGTACGCCCACACCCTGTACGGCAGGCCCGCGCCGAGCCCCGCCACCGTCACCCACAGGTTGCGGGTAACCGGCAACCTGCTTCGCTCCGTCCCCTCCCGTATCCGCTGGCAACTCCCGCCCCGGCACATCCTGGAAGCCGTGGCCAGACTGGGTCCCGACACACGCCCGGCCCCGTACACACTCCGCACACGGGCCGCCATACTGGACGGGCCGGGGAGGGCGTAACGGGGACGACGGGCAGACCGACGGGTACGCGACGGGGGCGATGGCACGCGATGGGGGACACCAGGCTGCTCCAGGGCCGCTACCGGCTCGAGGAGCTGATCGGACGCGGCGGCATGGGCGAGGTGTGGCGCGCCACCGACGAGTCGCTCGGCCGCCGCGTGGCGGTCAAGTGCCTCAAACCGCTGGGACCGCAAGCGGACCGCACCTTCGTCACCGTGCTGCGCGAACGGTTCCGCCGCGAGGCGCGCGTCGCGGCCGCGCTCCAGCACCGGGGCATCACCGTCGTCCATGACTTCGGCGAGTCCGACGGCCTGCTCTACCTGGTCATGGAACTCCTCGAAGGCCGCAACCTCAGCCAGCTCCTGGAGGACAACAAGCAGCACCCGCTGCCCGTCCACGACGTCGTCGACATCGCCGAACAGGTCGCCGACGCCCTCGCCCACACCCACCGGCAGGGCATCGTGCACCGGGACCTCAAACCCGCCAACATCATGCGGCTCGGCGACGGCACGGTGAAGATCTGCGACTTCGGCATCGCCCGCCTCGGCGCCGACATCGGCTTCACCGCCCGCCTCACCGGCACCGGCGTCGCCATGGGCACCCCGCACTACATGTCACCCGAGCAGATCAGCGGCGGGCACGTCGACCACCGCAGCGACCTGTACTCGCTGGGCTGCGTCCTGTACGAGATCGCCACCGGCGCACCGCCCTTCGACCTCGACGACGCCTGGGCCGTCCTCGTGGGCCACCGCGACACCCCGCCCCAACCGCTGCGCAGCCACCGGGCGGACGTACCCGAGTCCTTCGAGCGGGCCGTCCTCGACCTGCTCGCCAAGACCCCCGACCAACGCCCCGCCGACGCCACCGACCTCCTCCGCCGCATCACCGGCGCCGCCCGCCGCCCGAGCGCCGCCACACTGCTCCACGCGTCCCGCGCGCCCGCCCCGGCGCACCCCCACCTGCCCTGGTGGACCCGTGGCATGACCACCGGCCACAAGGCCGTCGGCACCGCGCCGCCGCTCACCGCCCCGCCCGACCCCTCGGCCGGCCTCACCGGCGAGTGGACCACCTCCCGCCCGCGCGGCACGGCCCTTCCGCCCCCGCACACCCCGCCGCAGCGCCCCGCCCCCCGGCCCGGGGTCCTCGCCCACCTCGCCGGCCGGCACGGCGCCGGCCTCAGCCTCGGCAGGCTCGGCCGCTGGGAGGAGGCCGGCGAGGTGCACCGCGCGGTCGCCGCCGAGCGGGAACACGCCCTCGGCCCCGACCACCCCGACACGCTCACCAGCCGCTACGAGGTCGGCGTCGCGCTCAACCGCACGGGCCGCGACGCCGACGCCCTGCGCGAGTTCGGCCGCGTCACCGAGGGCCGGGCCCGGGTCCTCGGCCCCGACCACCCCGACACCCTCACCGCCCGCCAGGAGATGGCGTACGTCCTCGGCCGGCTCGGCCGCCACGTCGAAGCCCACCAGGTGTACACCTCCGTCCTCGACGCCCGCACCCGCACCGTGGGCGCCGACCACCCCGACACGCTGCGCTGCCGCCACAACCTGGCGTTCACCCTCGGCCGGCTCGGGCGGCTGGAGGAGTCCTGCCGCACCGCGCAGGACGTGGCCGCCGCCCGCGCCCGCCTGCTGGGACCGGAGCACCCCGACACCCTGGTCACCCGGTACGAAGTGGCGTACACCCTCGGCCAGCTGGGCCGCTGGACCGACGCGCTGCACACCTACCGCGAGGTCGCCGAGGCCCGCGCCCGCGCGCTGGGCGCCGGCCACCCCGACACCCTCGCCGCCCGCTACGAGGTGGGGACAAGCCTCGGCAGGCTCGGCCGCAGCCACGAGGCGCTGGAGCTGTACCGCGACCTCGTCGGCGCCCGCACCCGGGCGCACGGCCCCGACCACCCCGAGACGCTGCGCGCCCGGCACGGCCTGGGCGTCAACCTCGGCCGGCTCGGCCGCTGGCAGGAGGCGCTCGCCGAAGCCCGGGACGTGTGCGCGATCCGCGAACGCGTGCTGGGCCCCGACCATCCCGACACGCTGGTCAGCCGCCGCGAGGTCGCCGTCGGGCTCGGCTGGCTCGGCCGCTGGGCGGAGGCCCTCTCCTCGTACCGGCGGGTCGCCGAGGCACGCGACCGGGTGCTGGGCACCACCCACCCCGACGCCCTCACCAGCCGCAACGACGAGGCGCACTGCCTCCAGCAACTGGGCCGGCAGGCCGAGGCCGTCGACCTGTACCGCCGGGTCGCCGAACTGCGCCGCCTGGGCAGCGGCCCCTGGAAGACCGAAGCCGGCGCGTGCTACGAAGGGGCATGACCGTACAGCGCGCGTACGACGCCGTCATCGTCGGCGGCGGCCACAACGGACTGGTCGCCGCCGCCTACCTCGCCCGCGCCGGGCGCTCCGTCCTCGTCCTGGAGCGCCTGCCCGGCACCGGCGGGGCCGCCGTCTCCACCACGCCCTTCGCCGGCGTCGACGCCCGGCTCTCGCGCTACTCCTACCTGGTGTCCCTGCTGCCGCCGAAGATCGTGGCCGATCTGGGCCTGCGGTTCGCCGTCGCCCGGCGCACGGTCTCCTCGTACACCCCGGTCGAGCGCGGGGGCCGGGCCGGGGGGCTGCTGGTGGGCGGCGAGGGTACCCGGGAGTCGTTCGCCGCGCTCACCGGCTCCGACGCCGAGTACCAGGCGTGGCGGCG
Source organism: Streptomyces ficellus (assembly GCF_009739905.1). NCBI lineage: Bacteria > Bacillati > Actinomycetota > Actinomycetes > Kitasatosporales > Streptomycetaceae > Streptomyces > Streptomyces ficellus. The sequence continues at coordinate 6,858,092 of NZ_CP034279.1, forward strand.
GTTCTACGCGAAGACCGGGCGCGTCGCCCAACGGGTCTTCCCCACCCTCACCGAACCACTGCCCAGCCGCGAGGCGCTGCGCGTCCGCGTCGACGACGACGAGGCGTGGCGGATGCTCTTCGAGGAGCCCGTCGGCGTCGCGATCGAGCGGACCTTCCAGGACGACCTCGTCCGCGGGGTCGTCCTCACCGACGCGCTGATCGGCACCTTCGCCGACGCCCACGACGTGTCCCTCGCCCAGAACCGCTGCTTCCTCTACCACGTGATCGGCGGCGGGACGGGGGAGTGGAACGTGCCCGTCGGCGGCATGGGCGCCCTGACCGGCGCCCTCGCGGACGCGGCGCGCGCGGCGGGCGCCGAGATCCGCACCGGCCACGAGGCGGTCCGGATCACCACGGACGGCCAGGAGGCCGAGGTCGCCTACCGCACCGACGCGGGCGACGGCACTGTCGCGGGTGAAGGCACCGTCGCCGCCCGGCACGTCCTCGTCGGCGCCTCGCCGCACGCGCTGGCCGCGCTGCTGGACGCGCCCGCCCCGCCGCCCGCCGAGGGCGCCCAGCTGAAGGTCAACATGCTGCTGAAGCGGCTGCCCCGGCTGCGGGACCGCTCCGTCGACCCGCGGGACGCGTTCGCCGGAACGTTCCACATCGCCGAGGGGTACGGCCAGTTGGCGACCGCGTACCGGGAGGCGGCGGCCGGCCGGCTGCCGGGCGCCCCGCCCTCCGAGATCTACTGCCACTCGCTGAGCGACCCGTCGATCCTCGGCCCCGACCTCGCCGCCCGGGGCTACCAGACCCTGACGCTCTTCGGCCTGCACACCCCGGCGCGCCTGTTCACCGCCGACAACGACGCCACCCGCGCCGCGCTCCTCAAGGCCACCCTCGCCGAACTCGACGCCCACCTGGACGAGCCGCTCGCGGACTGCCTCGCCACCGACGCCGAGGGCCGCCCCTGTATCGAGGCGAAGACGCCGCTCGACCTGGAGCGGGACCTGCGGCTGCCGGGCGGCCACATCTTCCACGGCGACCTCGCCTGGCCGTACGCCGCCGACGGCACCGGCCGCTGGGGCGTGGAGACCGCGCACGCCAACGTGCTGCTGTGCGGCGCCGGCGCGGCCCGGGGCGGCGGGGTCAGCGGCATCCCGGGCCACAACGCCGCCATGGCGGTCCTGGGCGGCTGAGGCGGGCCGGGGGCCGGGCGGCCGGGGGTCACGAGCCGGGCCCGACAACGCCGGATGGGCGCCACCGGGGCGCCCATCCGATGTGCCGTCCGGGAAGGTCAGTCGATTTCCCAGCAGGTGCCGTCGATGTGCGCGACCTTGACGTCACCGGCCTTCACCTTGCCGCCGGAACCCCAGCAGCCTTCGACATCCGAGGAGTGGGCGGCGGCGGGGGCGGCGGCCATGAAGCCGACCGCCAGCAGACCGGCCAGAACGAGCGAGATGCGCCGAAGCATGAGTTTCTCCTTCGAGTTGGGGACTCGACTCGACTGTTCATCAGCCGCCGCCCAACCGCACGCCGAGTCGCGCGGGCGGGTGGTGCCGCCCGCGCCATCCGGGTGCACCCCGGACATGCCGCGTCCCCGCGGGGCCGTGACGGGCACGGCCCCGCGGGGACGACGGACGAACGTACTGCGGTGGATCGGGTCAGCGAATCACGACCGGGTCAGCGGGTCACGGCCGGGGCGGCGGCGGGTCCTGGGGGCGGTCGCCGCCGAGCTGCTCCCGCATCTTCTCCTGCGCGGTGTCGACCTGGCCGCTGTACTTGCCCTGGGTCTTGTCGTCGACGAAGTCACCGCCCCTGTCGACTCCCTTGCCGGCCTGCTCCTCGTGGCCCTTGAGCATCTGCTTGAGCTTGTCCATCACGGACATAGGGTCATCCTCCTCGCCGAGTCTCCCCCGCCCCCAGTTTCGCCCGCCCTCGCGGAACCCGCATCCGCGGCGTGCGGCCCGGGCGGGGCGGGGCCCCCGCGGCCCCTCAGTCCACCGAGGCGGCCCACCCCCGCGCCTCGATACGGGACCCGTCGGCGGGCCGTGCCTCGTCGAACAGGGTCCGCGAGCCGTCCTGCACCCGGATGCCGTCCACGTACGCCCCGCGCCCGACGTACAGCCGGTCCGTGGCGTACCGCCAGCGCAGCCGGACCGGCACGCCTCGCCAGGCCGCCAGGTCCGCCTCCAGCCGGTGCCAGGCCCGGCCCGACCAGCCGCCGGCCGACCCGGCCGGGTGCGGGCGTGGCTGCTGACCGCGACGCACGGTCACGAACGGTACCGGCCGCCACGTCGCGCCCCCGTCGCCGGACGCCTCCAGGAACAGCCCGTCGGTGCCCGGCTCGATGTCCCACCAGAGCGCGCAGCGCAGCCGGGGGCGCGGTGACGCGGGGGTGAGCTCCGGCAGGGTGAGCGTCGCCGAGGTGTCCGCCGCCATGCCCGCGTACCAGGCGGCGCGGCCACGCTCCGGGCGTACGGGAACGGCGCGCGCCAGGTGGTTGGCGGCGGCCACGCGGGGCGCGGAGCCCGAACGCCACTGCCGTACCGGATGGACCGAGTTGCCGAGGACCACCAGGAAGGAGTCGGTGGTGGGGTCGATGACCAGGCTGGTGCCGGTGAAACCGGTGTGGCCCGCGGTGTACGGCGTGGCCATGGCACCCATGTACCAGTGCTGGTAGAGCTCGAAGCCGAGACCGTGCTCGTCGCCGGGGAAGGCGGTGTTGAAGTCGGTGAACATCAGCTCCACCGACTTCGGGGTGAGGATGCGGGCGCGTCCGTACACGCCGCCGTTCAGCAGGGTGCGGGCGAGGACGGCCAGGTCCCAGGCACAGGAGAAGACACCGGCGTGGCCCGCGACGCCGCCGAAGCCGTACGCGTTCTCGTCGTGGACCTCGCCCCACACCATGCCGCGCTCCAGACCCGACCAGGGGGCGCGGGCGTCCTCGGTGGCGGCGATCTTCGGTCGCCAGGAGGCGGGCGGGTTGAACCGTGTGCGGTGCATCCCGAGCGGAGCGGTGATCTCGTTGCGGAGCAGGGCGTCCAGTGAGTGGCCCGAGATCTCCTCCAGGATCAGCTGCAGCGAGATCAGGTTGAGGTCGGAGTAGAGGTAGCGGCTGCCCGGCGGGTGCGCCGGGCTCTCCCGCCACAGCAGGCGCAGCTTCCCCTCCCGTGTCGGCTCCCCGTAGAGCGGGATCCACGCCCGGAAACCGGAGGTGTGGGTGAGCAACTGCCGCACGGTGACGTCCTGCTTACCGCCGCCCCCGAACTCCGGCAGGTACGCCGTGACCCGCTCCTCGAGCTCCAGCGCCCCGCGCTCGATCTGCTGCACGGCCAGGATGGAGGTGAACAGCTTGGAGACCGAGGCGAGGTCGAACACCGTGTCGTCGGCCATCGGGATCCGCCGCTCGGGCGGGAGCTCCACGCCCGTGTCGGTCTTCTCGTCGTACGCCGCGTAGCGCACCGCGTGCCCGATCGCCCGGTGCAGGGCCACCGTCGCGCCGCGGCCCGCCAGCAGCACCGCCCCGGCGTACCACGGGTGCTTGGGGGAGGGCTCCAGGAACCGTTCGGCGTCGTCGACCAGCCGGTCGAGGTGCTCGGGCAGCAGGCCGGCCCGTTCGGCGGAACCGAGCCGGAGCGTCGGCCGGCCACCGCCACCGCCCGCCGGGCCGCGCTCGGCGGCGGCCGCGGCCCACGGAATCGAACCGATCACCAGCGCACCTCCCAGGGCCAGCACCCCGCCGCCGAACCGGCGACGGCCCACCCCCTCCGTCGTCCCCACCACGCTCTCCCTCCCCGCGACACCGCCGGGCGCCCGAAGCGTTCTGAAAGAATCCTTCGTCCCCGTCGCATCAGGTGAAACTTTCTTACCACCCCTCCGTCCCGTCAAGAACCGGCCCTCCGCGAGAATCTGACGCTGTATCAGAAAGTCTCTTCCCTCGGCCGTCCCGCTGCGGCATCCTGCCGCCCATGGAGACGGAGCTGAGCAAGCGCCTGGGTGTCGAGCACGCCATCTTCGGCTTCACACCCTTCCCCGCCGTGGCGGCCGCCATCACCAGAGCGGGCGGGTTCGGCGTGCTCGGCGCCGTCCGCTACACCGCCCCCGGCGACCTGGCCCGCGACCTCGACTGGATGCAGGACCACACCGACGGCCTGCCCTACGGCCTCGACGTCGTCATGCCCGCCAAGAAAGTGGAGGGGGTGACCGAGGCCGACGTCGAGGCGATGATCCCCGACGGGCACCGGCGTTTCGTCGCCAAGGTCCTCGCCGAGCACGGCGTGCCCCCGCTCGCCGACGGCGAAGCGTCCGGCTGGCGCATCACCGGCTGGATGGAGGAGGTCGCCCGCGGCCAGCTCGACGTCGCCTTCGACTACCCCGTCAAGCTCCTGGCCAACGCCCTCGGCCCGCCCCCCGCCGACGTCGTCGACCGCGCCCACCGGCACGGCGTCCTCGTCGCCGCCCTCGCCGGCAGCGCCAGGCACGCACGCCGCCACGCCGAGGCGGGGATCGACATAGTCGTCGCACAGGGCTACGAGGCGGGCGGCCACACCGGGGAGATCGCGTCCATGGTCCTCACGCCCGAGGTCGTCGACGCCGTCGCCCCCCTGCCCGTCCTCGCCGCCGGCGGCATCGGCAGCGGCGAGCAGATCGCCGCCGGGCTCGCCCTCGGCGCACAGGGCGTCTGGCTCGGCTCGATCTGGCTCACCACCACCGAGGCCGACCTCCACTCACGCGCCCTCACCGCCAAGCTGCTGGCCGCCGGCTCCGGCGACACCGTCCGCTCCCGGGCCCTCACCGGCAAACCCGCCCGCCAGCTGCGCACCGAGTGGACCGACGCCTGGGACGACCCGGAGGGCCCCGGAGCCCTGCCCATGCCCCTCCAGGGCCTGCTGGTCGCCGACGCCGTCTCCCGGATCCAGAAGTACGAGGCCGAGCCGCTGCTCGGCACGCCCGTCGGCCAGATCGTCGGACGCATGACCGCCGAGCGCCCCGTGCGGGAGGTCTTCGACGACCTCACCCGCGGCTTCGAACGGGCCGTCACCCGCCTCGACCGCATCGCGAAGAGGAGCCGGTCATGACCACCCCGCCGAACACCGGGCCCACCCGGCCGCCCGACGCCGGGCCCGCCGCAGCGCCCACCGGACCCCCCACCGCACCGCCCAACGGCTTCTGGGCGCAGGCCGCCGCCGATCCCGCCCGTACCGTCCTGACCGCACCCGACGGCGAGGAGTGGACCGCGGGGCGGCTGCACGGCGACGCCAACCGCCTCGTCCACGGTTTGCGCGCGGCCGGCCTCACCACCGGCGACGCGTTCGCCGTCGTCCTGCCCAACGGCCCCGAGTTCCTCACCGCCTACCTTGCCGCCTCCCAGGCGGGCCTCTACCTCGTTCCCGTCAACCACCACCTCGTCGGACCCGAGATCGCGTGGATCGTGTCCGACTCCGGCGCCAAGGTGCTCATCGCCCACGAACGGTTCGCCGACGCCGCCCGGGCCGCCGCCGACGAGGCCGGACTCGCGCCGAGCCACCGCTACGCCGTGGGCGGCGGCATCGGCACGTTCCGCCCGTACACCGACCTGCTCGACGGGCGGCCCGGCTCGCCGCCCGCCGGACGCACCCTCGGCTGGGTGATGAACTACACCTCCGGAACCACCGGCCGCCCGCGCGGCATCCGCCGGCCCCTGCCCGGCCGGCCCCCGGAGGAGGCGCACCTGGGCGGCTTCCTCGGCATCTTCGGCATCACGCCGCACAACGGGAACGTCCACCTGGTCTGCTCGCCGCTCTACCACACGGCCGTCCTCCAGTTCGCGGGCGCGGCCCTCCACATAGGCCACCCACTGGTGATCATGGACAAGTGGACGCCCGAGGAGATGCTGCGTCTCATCGACACCCACCGGTGCACCCACACCCACATGGTCCCCACGCAGTTCCACCGCCTCCTCGCCCTGCCCGCCGAGGTCAGGGACCGGTACGACGTGACGTCCATGCGCCACGCCATCCACGGCGCCGCCCCCTGCCCCGACCACGTCAAACGGGCGATGATCGACTGGTGGGGCACCTGCGTCGAGGAGTACTACGCGGCGAGCGAGGGCGGCGGCGCGTTCGCCACCGCCCAGGAGTGGCTGAAGAAGCCCGGAACGGTCGGCAAGGCGTGGCCCATCAGCGAACTCGCCGTCTTCGACGACGACGGCGAGCGCCTGCCTCCCGGGGAACTCGGCACCGTCTACATGAAGATGACGACCGGCGGCTTCCGCTACCACAAGGACGAGGACAAGACCGCCAGGAACCGCATCGGCGACTACTTCACCGTCGGCGACCTCGGCCACCTCGACGAGGACGGCTACCTCTTCCTCCGCGACCGCAAGATCGACATGATCATCTCGGGGGGCGTCAACATCTACCCGGCCGAGATCGAGGCGGCGCTGCTGACCCACCCCGCGGTCGCCGACGCCGCCGCGTTCGGCGTCCCGCACCCGGAGTGGGGCGAGGAGGTCAAGGCGGTCGTCGAACCCGCCGACGGTCACGCGCCGGGTGACGCCCTGGCCGCCGCGATCCTCGGGCACTGCGCCGAACGGCTCGCCGGCTACAAGCGCCCCAGGAGCGTCGACTTCGTCGCCGCGATGCCCCGCGACCCCAACGGCAAGCTCTACAAGCGCCATCTGCGCGCCCCGTACTGGGAGGGCCTCGAGCGCCCCCTGTGACCCGGGCCCGGCGGGTCCTCGCGGGCGCCGGCCCGCCGTCGTACCCGTTTCGGCGCCCCCGCCGCGCGGTGCGGCCCCCGCTCTGGCAGCGTGGCGGCATGGGCACCGGCACGGGCGAGGGCAGGGGCGAAGACACGGGCAACGGCAAGGGCTCGGGCGAAGACGCGGACAACGGCAAGGGCTCGGGCGAGGGAGCGGGCACGGGCGAGGGACCGGACAGCGGTACGGCCACCGGCGGCGCGGACGGACCCGGCGGGCCGGGCGCGCCCGGGCCTGTCGCGCCCGGGCCCGGCGACGGGGGCGGTGCGGGCGGCGGGCTCGTCGGGGTGCGGATCGTGCGTCAGTGGACGACCTGGGTACCGGTGGTCGCCGTGGTCGTCCTCGCCCTCGGGTGGGGGCGCGACCTGCCCGGGCCGTTCGTCGCGCTCGTGGGGGCCTGCCTGATCGGCTCCGTGCTGTCGGCCGTGCACCACGCCGAGGTGGTGGCCCACCGGGTGGGCGAGCCGTTCGGGTCGCTGGTCCTGGCCGTCGCCGTGACCGTCATCGAGGTCGGGCTCATCGTCATGCTCATGGCCGGCGGAGGCGACAAGGCGTCCACCTACGCCCGGGACACCGTGTTCGCCGCCGTCATGATCACTTGCAACGGCATCGTCGGCCTGTCGCTCCTCGTCGCGGCCCTCCGCAGACGGGTCGCCGTCTTCAACGCGGAGGGCTCCGGCGGCGCCCTCGCCACCGTCATCACGCTGGCCGCCATGACACTGGTGCTGCCCAGTTTCACCACCAGCCATCCGGGGCCCGAGTTCACCGGGGCGCAGCTGGTCTTCGCCGCCGTCGCCTCGCTGTGCCTGTACGGGATCTTCGTCGGCGTACAGACCGTCCGGCACCGCGAGTACTTCCTGCCCATCGCTCCCGAGGCGGATGCCGCCGGCGACGACTGGCGGGCCTCACCGCCCACGCTCCGCGAGACGTGGTGGAGCCTCGGGCTGCTGTTCGTGGCGCTCCTCGCCGTCGTCGGCAACGCCAAGCTCGTGTCACCGGCCATCGAGGACGGTGTCGAGTCGGCGGGCCTGCCCAAGGCGGTCGTCGGTGTGGTCATCGCCCTGATGGTGCTGCTGCCGGAGACCCTGGCGGCGGTCAGGGCCGCCCGCCGCGACCGGGTGCAGACCAGCCTCAACCTGGCGTACGGGTCCGCCATCGCCAGCATCGGGCTGACCGTCCCGGCGATCGCGCTCGCCTCCGTCTGGCTGTCCGGACCCCTGGTGCTGGGCCTCGGCCCGCTGCACCTGGCGCTGCTGGCCCTCACCGCCGCCGTGAGCGCCCTGACCGTGGTGCCCGGCCGGGCCAACGTCCTCCAGGGCGGCGTCCACCTGGTGCTGTTCGCCGCCTTCGTGTTCCTCTCCTTCAGCCCCTGACGGCCAGTTCTGACCACGCCGCGCGAGGCGTGCTCGAATTGGACCGTATTGCGGCCGAAAGAATCTCACTGGCCGTTGCGTTCGCGCCATATGGCACGTGCGGGGAATCCCGTGTTCCGCGACGAAGGCGGTGCCCGGGGCGATTTCGTCACTCCCCGCGCACATCAATTCCAGTCACCGGAAGCAAACGTGACATGCGTCACGGTGGACCCCTCCGGCTGGGATGGTTTCAATTGGCGGACCCATGCGGTCTCACCATCCGGATGGGTGCCACGGGGGATTGCGAGGAGGTCCACACCGAAAGGCCGCGTCTCCAACCAGGGTCACGTCGCACCGCGACGCCCAGCACGCGGGGCCATTTTACTTCCTCGTTCAACTCTCCTTGCTTCAACCAACGGTATCCGGGGCGCTCGTGCGCCCCGGCATACGGCGAAGCTCGACCGAGAGGGATGGCAATGACGGACAGCAGCCGCACGGACCGGGCATCCGGAGGCGGCGACCGGTTCGACAAGTTCCCGCTGACCGAGATCCAGTACGCGTACTGGGTCGGCCGGGGATCCAACTTCGTGCTCGGCAACGTCGCACCGCACGCGTACTTCGAACTCGAGGGACGACGCCTCGACCCCGACGTCCTCTCACGCTCCTGGCGCACCCTGATCGAACGCCACGACATGCTCCGCGCGATCGTCGACGAGGACGGCCGGCAACGCGTCCTCGCCTCCGTACCGAAGTTCGAGGTGCGATGTACCGACCTGCGGTCGGCGCCGCCGGACGAGGCGGAACGGACGCTGACCGCCATACGCGACGAGATGTCCCACCACGTCTACACGGCCGCCGACTGGCCGCTGTTCGACATCCGCCTCTCGCGCCTGCCGGGCCACGACCGGCTGCACGTCAGCGTGGACCTCCTCATGGTCGACCTGGCCAGCCTCACCCTGCTGTTCAGCGAGTGGAGCGCCCTGTGCCAGGACTCCGCCCTCGAACTGCCCCCGGTGGACGTGACGTTCCGCGACTACGCCCTGGCCCTGGAGCGCGGCTCCCAGGCACCCCGGCACCGCAACGCCCTCGACTACTGGACCTCCCGCGCCACGACCCTCGCCCCGCCGCCGGACCTGCCGCTGGCCACCTCACCCGTCAGCGTCCACAAACCGCGCTTCACCCACCGCGAGTACCACCTGCCCGAGGAGGACTGGAAGCGCCTCCAGGCCCGCTGCGAAGCACGCGGCCTCACCCCCACCGCCGTCCTCGCCGCGGTCTTCTCCGAAGTCCTCGCCGTCTGGAGCGGCACCCGGCGCTTCACCCTCAACCTCACCCTCTTCAACCGCCTGCCGCTGCTCCTGGAGCGGAACGAGGCGGGCAAACGGATCGTCCACCCGCACCTGCGCCGCATGGTCGGCGACTTCACCTCCATCTGCCTGCTGGAGATGGACGCCTCGGCGGGACGCTCGCTCACCGAGCGCGCCGACGCCACCCAGACCCAGCTCCAGCGCGACCTGCGCCACCGCCAGGTCAGCGCCCTGCAGACGCTGCGCGAACGCCGCAGGCTCGGCCTCCAGAGCGGCTTCGAGACGATGCCCGTCGTCTTCACCAGCGGCCTCGGCACCGCGGCGGACGTCTCCGACGCCATGGCGTACTTCGGCGACATCTCCTACCGGGTCAGCCAGACCCCGCAGGTGTGGCTCGACCACCAGGTCGTCGACTTCACCGGCTCCCTCGACCTCACCTGGGACTGCGTCGAGGAGCTGTTCCCCGAGGGCCTCCTGGACGACATGTTCGCCACCTACTGCGCGACCGTCGAACGGCTGGCGCGCCAGGACGCGCCGTGGGACGAGGAACTGGGCCTCACCCTCCCCGGCCACCAGCTGACCGGCCGCCGGCAGGCCAACGCGACGGACGGCCCGCGCCCCGGGGGACTGCTGATCGACCCGTTCCTCGACCGCGCCGCCGCCCACCCCGAGCGGCCCGCCGTCCTGACCGCCACCCGCGAGGTCACCTACGGCGAACTCGCCGCCCACGCCGACGCCGTACGGCAGCAGGTCGAGACCGCCGCCGCCGGCCGGGAACTCCGTGACCGCCTCGTGGGCATCACCCTCGACAAGGGGCCGGAGCAGGTCGCCGCCGCCTACGGCGTCACCATGGCGGGCGCCGCGTACCTCCCCGTCGGCACCACCCTCCCGGCGCAGCGCCGGGCCCGGATCCTCGCCGACGGCGCCGCGGCCGCCGTCGTCACCGACAGCGCCCTGGACGCCGCCCTCGAATGGCCCGCCGACGTGCCCCGCCTCCTCGCCGACCGCACCGAGCACCCGCCCGCCAAGCCCGGCGACGGCCGCCGTCCCTCGGGACCCGCCCGGCCCGGCGACCTCGCCTACGTCCTGTACACCTCCGGCTCCACGGGCACCCCCAAGGGCGTCATGATCGAGCACGGCGCCGTGCTGAACACCGTCGACGACATCAACGAGCGGTTCGGCGTCGGGCCCGCGGACCGCGTCTTCGGCCTCGCCGACCTCGGCTTCGACCTGTCCGTGTACGACCTGTTCGGCACCCACGCGGCCGGTGCCGCGCTCGTCCTGCCCGACCCGGACATGCGCTCCGAACCCGCCCACTGGGCGAAGGTCATGACGCAGCACGGCGTCACCGTCTGGAACTCCGTCCCCGCGCAGATGCAGATGCTGGTGGAGCACCTGGAAGCGGGCGGCGAAGTCCCCGAACGCCTCAGGCTCGTGATGCTCAGCGGCGACTGGATCCCCGTCGACCTGCCCCGCCGCATCCACGACCTGTGGCCGGACGCCGAGGTCGTCAGCCTGGGCGGCGCCACCGAGGCGTCCATCTGGTCCATCCACCACCGCGTCGACGAGGTCCCGCAGGGCGCCAAGAGCGTCCCGTACGGCGTCCCGCTGCGCAACCAGACCTTCCACGTGCTGGACGACCGCATGGAACCCTGTCCGGTGTGGACCGCCGGCCAGCTGTACATCGGCGGCATCGGCCTCGCCCGTGGCTACTGGGGCGACGAGGAACGCACCGCTGCCAGTTTCGTCCACCACCCGCGCACCGGCGAACGCCTCTACCGCACCGGCGACTTCGGGCGCTACACCGCCGACGGGACCATCGAGTTCCTCGGCCGCCGCGACGGCCAGGTGAAGATCAACGGCCACCGTGTCGAACTCGGGGAGATCGAGACGACGCTCTCCCAGCACCCGGGAGTGGACGCCTCGGTGGTGGTGAAGTCCGCCGACGGCGCGGGCGCCGCCCGCCTCCACGGATACGTCGTCCCCTCACCGCGCGACGAGACGCTGTTCGTGACCGAGCGCGCGGAGCCCGCGGCGAGCAGGGAGCTGTGGCGGGCCGTCGGCTCGGCCGCCGAACGGCCCGCCGAGGGACCCGAGCCCGACGCGCTGCGCTCCGCCTGGGACGTGCTGAACGAGGTGTACACGAGCGCGACCGCCGCGGCGTTCCGCTCCTTCGGCCTGCCGCACACCCCCGGGGCCACGTTCGACCCCGCGGCCCTGCGCGGCGCGGGCGTCGCACCCCGCTACGAGCGCTGGCTGACGCGCGCCGTCGCCGGCCTCGAAGCCACCGGGTACCTGCGCACCACCCCCGGCGGCCGGATCGTGGCGCGCGAACTGCCCGCCGCCCTGCCCCCCGAGCTCAACGCCCGGGCCCGCCGGGTGCTGGGGGACGTCCTCGGTATCGAGGAGGACGTCACCGACTGGATGCTCACCCTCGCCGGCGGCCTCGCCGACGTCCTCACCCAGAGCGTCCACTCGGCCGAGCTGTACGCCTCGGACCGCACGCCCGGCGTCTACGACCGGCTCTTCGGCCCCACCTACGCGGCCGCGGCCCAGGCCGTGGCGGCGCTCGCCGGACAGTGGCCGCAGGACCGCCCGCTGAAGGCCATGGAAGTCGGCTCAGGATACGGGTCGCTGACCCGCCACCTGCTGCCGCTGCTGCCCCCCGAGCGCACCGAGTACCTCTTCACCGACATCTCGCGCTACTTCACCGACCGGGCCCGCACCGAGTTCGCCGACCACCCGGCCCTGCGCTACGACCTGTTCGACCTGGACCAGCCGCCCGCCGTGCAGGGGTTCGGCGACCAGTCCGCCGACCTCCTCGTCGCCGCGAGCGTGCTGCACGACATGCGGCGCATCCGCCCCACACTGAAGAACCTGCGGTCCATGACCGCCCCCGGCGGCATCCTCCTGATGGTCGAACAGACCACCTTCCACCCGTGGTTCGACCTCGTCATGGGCCTCCAGCAGGGCTTCGACAACTTCGAGGACACCGAACTGCGCGACCGCCACTGCCTGCTCTCCCGCGACCAGTGGCGCGCCGAACTCGCCGCCGCCGGCTACGACCGCGCCGAAATCCTCACCACCCGCGGCGGCCCGGCCTCCGTCGGCTTCGACGTCATCGTCGCCCAGGCACCCGACACCCGCCGCCGCTTCGAACCCGAGGCACTGCGCGCCTTCGCCGCGGAACGCCTGCCCCGCCACATGGTTCCCGCACAGATCCTGGCCCTGGACGAGCTGCCGCTCAACACCACGGGCAAGGTGGACCGCGCCGCCCTCGCCAAGGCGGGCGCGCGCGGCGCCTCACGCGGCCGGCCCGCGAAGCCGCCGCGCACCGACCGGCAGCGCAAGCTGGTCGAGATCTGGCGCGAGGTGCTCGGACTGAGCCAGGTGGACCTGGACGACGACTTCCTCGACGCGGGCGGGGACTCGCTGCTCGCCGCACGGCTCGTCGCCCACCTCCAGACCGCGTTCGACGTCTCCGTGCCGGTCGGCACGGTCCTCCAGTACACGACGGTGGAGGCGCTCGACGGCTACCTCGAGCAGCTCCTCGGACCGTCCGAGCTCATGCCCGGGGAGAAGTGATGAACCAGACGCAGCAACCGAGCCCCAGCCGCACCGACGGGACGGACGGCCCGGCCGGCGGACACCCGGCCGGCGGCCGCCCGACCGCCGGTGCCGTCACCGGATGGGTCCTCGCCTTCCTCGCCGAACTCCTCGACGTCTCACCCGACGAGATCGACCCCGCCACGCCCCTCGACGAACTGGGGGTCGACTCGGCCACCGTGCTCGTCATGTGCGCCGGACTCGCCGCCGAGTTCGGCATACCGGTACGGCCCCGGGACGTCCTGGACCACTTCACGGCGGACGCCGTGGGCGAGCACCTGTCCGCTCCGCTGCCCGCGGGAGTGTGAAACCACCGTGAACGACGCCATGCCGCCCCGCTGGACCCTCAGCGGGGCACCCCGCCCGGCCGCCCCCCAGCTCCACTGCTTCGCACACGGGGGCGGCTCGGCCGCCGAGTACCTGCGCTGGGCGCGCGACCTGCGGAACGCCGAGGTCCACGCCGTACAACTGCCCGGCCGGGGCTCGCGGACGGCCGAACCGGTGATCACGTCGATGGACACGCTCGTCGAGTCCTTCCTCGCCGCCGGACCGCCGCTGCGGGAACCGTTCGTGTTCTTCGGCCACAGCTTCGGCGCGCTCCTCGCCTTCGAGGTCACCCGCGCCCTGCGGACGGCCGGACAGCCCCTGCCCGCCCACCTCGTCGTCTCGGGCTACCCGGCCCCGCACCTCCCGCGGGCCGCCTCACGCCTGCACCTGCTGGGGGACCGCGAGCTGATGGAGGCCGTCTCCGGGCTGCACGGGGGCATCCCCGAGGAGGTGATGGCCTGCGAGGAACTCGTCACCCTCGCGGCGCGGGCCCTGCGGGCCGACTACCAGATCCTGGAAACCTACGCCCACCGCCCGCAGGAACCCCTCCCCGTCCCGGTCACCGTGCTGGGCGGCACCGAGGACCGGGTCACCCCCGAACAGCTCGACGCCTGGCGGGAACTGACGGACGCCGAGGTGACCGTACGGCAGTTCACCGGCGGCCACTTCTACCTGCGTGACCGGCCCGCCCCCGTCCTGCGGACCCTGGCCGGCGTGCTCGGCGCGGTGACCGCCCGGGAGAGGGACGCCCGGGAGAGGGACGCCCGGTGCTGACCTTCGCGGCCGCCTCACTCGTACTGATCATGATCCCGGGGCCGGACCAGGCGCTGATCACCCGCAGCGCCCTCGCCGGCGGGCGCAGGGCCGGGCTGCTCACCATGGTGGGCGGCGCCCTCGGGCTGGTCGTCCACGTCGGGGCGGCCGTCCTCGGCATCTCGGCGGTGCTCCTCGCCTCGGCGACCGCCTTCACCGTCCTGAAGGTCGTCGGCGCCGTGTACCTGGTGTGGATGGGCATCGCCACCCTGCGCGGCGCCCGCCGCACCCTGCGGGAGACCGAGGAGGACGGGACCCCGCCGGACGACCCCGCCGTCGGCCGGTACGTCCGGTACGGCTTCCTCTCCAACGCCCTCAACCCGAAGGTCGCGCTGTTCTTCGTGACGTTCCTGCCGCAGTTCCTGCCCACCACGGGCAACGTCCTGCCCCGGGCGATGGCCCTGTCCCTGGTGTTCGCCGCGCTGTACCTGCTGTGGTTCAGCCTGTACGTCGTGACGGTGGACCGGCTCGGCAGGGTGCTGCGCCGCCCGCGCGTGCGGGCCCGCATCGAGCAGGTCACCGGCCTGCTGCTGATCGGCTTCGCGGTACGGCTGGCCCTCCAGCCCTCCTGACCGGCCCGCCCGGGCCGGCCTGGTCCGGCCCCGGGGTGGACGTGGTCCGGCCCGCCCCCGGGGGTCATCCCTCCGAGGGCGGGCCGGACGGTCACCTCAGGCGCAGGTGCGGCGCACGCACTCGGCGACCACCTCGCGCAGGTTCCCCGTCTGAGCGAACAGGTCCCGCTGGACCCGGGAACCCGTGCCATTCTTCAGCAGCTCGGCGAGGGCCTCCTGTGCGGGCAGCACGTCACCGCTCTCCTCCAGCGCGTCCCGGACGTGATCGAACAGCGCCCGCACCACCGCCTCCGCCGGGGCCGGCCGCATCGTCACCGGGTGGATCAGCTCGTCCTCCAGGCCCGAACGCGCGGCCCGCCAGGCGGCCAGCCGCAGCAGCGCCACCCCGTGCCGCGCCGGCGGCTCGCCGTCCCGCCACTGCCGCGCCGCCGTCTCCACCAGCCCGCGCGCCAGCGTCGCCAGCAGCACCGTGGTGGACGGGTCGAGACAGACGTCCGCGACCCGGATCTCCACCGTGGGGTACGAGTGGGAGAGACGGGCGTCGAAGTAGATCATCCCCTCGTCCCGCAGCACCCCGCTCGCCACCATCTCCGCGACCTGCTCGTGGTAGCGGTCCGCGGAACCGAAGATCTCCACCGGACCGGCGGACGGCCACCGCCCCCACACCCGGTTGCGGTAGCTGCTGTACCCGCTCTCCTCGCCCTGCCAGAACGGCGAGTTCGTACTCATGGCCAGCAGCACCGGCAGCCACGGCCGGATGCGGTCGAGGACCGCCACACCCTCCTCGTCCGACTCCACCGACACGTGCACATGGCAGCCGCACGTCAGCTGCTCCTGCGCCGTCAGCCCGAAGTGCTCCTTCAGCCACTGGTGGCGCTCACCGGTCCCGATGGTGGGGGACACCGGGAGCGGCGAGGTCGCCAGCGCGGCGATCGACGCGTTCAGCCCCTCGGCGTGCCGGGCCGCCTCCTTCCGCCACCGCCGGATCTCGTCGCCCAGCTCACCCATCCCGGTCTGCGGCCGGGTGGCGAACTCCAGCTGCTGCCGCTGCAACTCGCTCTCGAACACCTCGTCGTCGCTCTGCGGATCCCGGGACGCGGCCGCCAGGACGGCGGCCGACAAAGCCCGCGGCTCCCCGGTCCGGCTGTCCACCAGGAGGAGCTCCTCTTCGACGCCCACACTGCGCACCATCGACCCGCCTTTCTCGTTCAGTGCCCGACGTCTTCCCGCGATCCGGCCCCTCACGCCTCGCCCCGCGCCGACGCGTGAGGGGTGTGCGATCGCGGAAGAGCGGGGCATATGGGCAGAGCAAGATCGTCCGCGTACGAGAGACGAGAAGGGGCCCGGCAGATGGCGATATCCGCCCGCAGGTCACGCACGGACCGTCCCAACCGCCGCGCGGGCTTCAGCCTGCGCGAGACCACGTTCGGCTTCGGCCTGGTCGCCATCCTCCTGTGCGGTACGGGGGTGATGGCGCGGGCGGCCGTCGGGGACTCCGCCGACGTACCGGCCGCGGTCCTGGCCGTGGCAGGCACCCTGGCGGTGGCCCTCTCGCTGGTACGCGCCGCCCGCCGACGCCGCGGCACGGTCGCCGCGCTCGTGGAGCCCCCCGCCCCGCTGGTGGAGCCGGAGCCGCCCGTGTACGTGGACTACACGGCCCTGGACGCGGACGCCTTCGAACAGGCCGTCGCCGACCTCTGCGTACGCGACGGCTGCACCGACGTCGAGGTCGTCGGCGGCGCGGGCGACCTGGGCGCCGACGTGGTCGCCACCGCGCCGGACGGCAGGCGCGTCGTCGTCCAGTGCAAGGCGTACGGACCGGACAACAAGGTCGGCTCCCAGGACGTACAGCGTTTCGGCGGGACGTGCTTCGCCGTGCACGACGCGCACGTCGCCGCCGTGGTGACCACCAGCGAGTTCACCGAACCGGCCGCCGACTACGCCGCCCAGTGCGGCATCCTCTGCGTCGACCGCCAGGCCCTCGACGCCTGGACGGACGGCACCGGCCCGGCGCCCTGGCTCCAGGTCCCCCTCCAGGAAGCCGGCTGCTGACACGCCTGCGGCCGGCCGCGCGCCGGCCGCCCCCCGGCGTGCGACCGGCCCGTTCGAGGACCCCGGTGACCGCGGCCACCGGTGACCGCGGCCACCGGCGACCGCGGCCCCGCCGTACCGGTCAGCCCGAGGTGCGCAGGTCCACGATCCGCTTGATCTTCCCCACCGACCGCTCCAGCGTCTCCGGATCGACCACCTCGACCCCGACGGACACCCCGATCCCGTCCTTCACCGCCGCCGCGACCGCACGCGCCGCCTCGGCACGCTCCTCCCCGGTCGCGTCCGCCCGCGCCTCGGCACGCACGGTCAGCGTGTCCAGCCGCCCCTCCCGGGCGAGCCTGAGCTGGAAGTGCGGGGCGAGCCCCGGCGTACGCAGCACGATCTCCTCGACCTGGGTCGGGAAGAGGTTCACGCCCCGCAGGATCACCATGTCGTCACTGCGACCCGTGACCTTCTCCATCCGCCGGAACGCCGGACGGGCCGTGCCGGGCAGCAGCCGCGTCAGATCGCGGGTCCGGTAGCGGACGACCGGCATGGCCTCCTTCGTCAGCGAGGTGAACACCAGCTCGCCCGGTTCCCCGTCGGGGAGCACCTCGCCCGTGAAGGGGTCCACGACCTCCGGATAGAAGTGGTCCTCCCAGATGTGCAGCCCGTCCTTGGACTCCACGCACTCCTGCGCCACACCCGGGCCCATCACCTCCGACAGCCCGTAGATGTCGACGGCGTCGATCCCCAGCCGTTCCTCGATCTCGCGCCGCATCTCCTCCGTCCACGGCTCGGCGCCGAATATCCCCACCTCGAGGGAGGTGGACCGCGGGTCGACGCCCTGGCGCTCGAACTCGTCGAGCAGGGTGAGCATGTACGACGGCGTCACCATGATGATCTCGGGACGGAAGTCCTGGATCAGCTGGACCTGACGCGCCGTCATGCCCCCGGAGGCCGGGACGACCGTGCAGCCGAGCCGCTCGGCACCGTAGTGCGCCCCGAGCCCGCCCGTGAACAGCCCGTACCCGTACGCCACGTGGACCGTGTGGCCGGGCCGCCCCCCGGCCGCGCGGATCGACCGCGCCACCACGTCGGCCCAGGTCTCCAGGTCGCGGTCGGTGTACCCGACGACGGTGGGACGGCCGGTCGTGCCGCTGGAGGCGTGGATCCGCCGTACCCGGGACCGGTCGACCGCGAACATCCCGAAGGGGTAGTGGTCGCGCAGGTCGGTCTTGGCGGTGAACGGGAAGCGGCCGAGATCGGCGAGCGTCCGGCAGTCCTCCGGGCGCAGCCCCGCCTTGTCGAACGCCTGCCGGTAGAAGTCCACGTTCTCGTACGCGTGGCGCAGGGTGGCCCGCAGCCGCTCCAGCTGGAGCGCCTCCAGCTCCTCGCGGCCCATCCGCTCCCCGGCGTCCAGCCAGTCCGTCATCCGCCGCACTCCGTCCTCTCGCACCGCTCTCAAACCGGACGACCGATCATTCGGTCGATCCGTTCGGGATCAGTAATCCAAGCCGGCGGCCCGATCGCAAGGGGTGTGCGGCGACTTTCTGCCCGCGCCGGACGCCGCGCCGGAGGCCCCGTGGGACGCCGGCCGTGCGCTCGGCTGCCCCGGGGCGCTACGGCGTGACGGCGATGACCAGCTCGGGGCGGTCCCACATCACCGCGGGCGGGTTCGCGTACACCGTCCCGACGCGTCGCGCGCCCACACTGCGGTAGAAACCCTCGGCGGGCGGATGGGACACGACGCGTACGTCGCTCACCCCGGCCGCCCGCGCCCGCCCCGTCATGTGCGCGACGAGGGCGCGACCGACGCCGAGCCCCTGCGCGGCATCGGCGACGAACATCAGGTCCAGCTCGGGCGGGGCCAGGACGAGCGCGTAGAACCCCAGTACCCGCTCGACCTCCTCGTCCTCGCCGACCGCGACATGGACCTCATGGGCCTCGATGTAGTCCGGCCCCACCCGGTACCCGGCCACCATGGGCGCGTAGGGGCCCTCGTAGGCGCCGGACCTCCGCACCAGCGCGGTCAGCCGCTTCGCGTCCCGGGCCGTCGCCCGCCTGATCCGCACCGGCCGCCCGTCCGGCCGGCCGGCGGCGCCGCGCCCTGTCACCCGCGAAGTCATGCGACGAGTATGACCCTCCCCGGGCGACCGGCGGAAACGCGGTTCCGGAAGCCGACGGGCCGCGGCGCGGTCAGGACCGTTCGGTCAGGACCGTTCGGTCAGGGCCGTTCCCCGGCCGCTTCCGCTTTCCTCCGCTGCCTCGACCGCCTCGACCGCCACCGCCCGGGCCCAGCGGTAGTCCGCCTTGCCGCTGGGCGAGCGCTGGATCCGGTGCGTGATCACCAGCTGACGGGGCACCTTGTACCCGGCCAGCCGGGCCCGGCAGTGATGCCGGATGTCGTCCAGGGAAGGCGGCCGCGCGCCCGCCCGCAGCTCGACCACCGCCGCCACATGGTGGCCCCACCGGGGATCCGGCACGCCCGCGACCAGCGCGTCGTACACGTCCGGATGGGCTTTGAGCGCCTGCTCGACCTCCTCCGGGTACACCTTCTCGCCGCCCGTGTTGATGCACTGCGAACCGCGCCCGAGAACGGTCACGACGCCGTCGTCGTCGACCGTCGCCATGTCGCCGAGCAGCACCCACCGCTCGCCGCCGCGCCGGAAGAACGTCTCGGCCGTCTTGACGGGGTCGTTGTAGTAGCCGAGCGGGACGTGGCCGCGCTGGGCGATCCGCCCCACCTCGCCCGGCGCCACCGGTGCGCACGTCGCCGGGTCGACCACCTGCGTACGCCCGTTGACCCGCAGCCGGAACCCCTTCTCCGGGCCCGAGTCGTCCGTCGCCGTGCCGTTGAAACCCGACTCCGACGAGCCGAAGTTGTTCAGCAGCATCACGTGCGGGACCAGGGCCAGGAACTGCTCACGCACCGTCTCCGACATGATCGCGCCCGACGACGACACACTGAACAGCGACGACAGGTCGACGCCCCGGAGCGGACCGCTCAGCGCGTCGATCAGCGGCCGCAGCATGGCGTCGCCGACCAGCGACACACTGGTCACCCGCTCCTTCTCCATCGTCCGCAGCACCTCGTGCGGAACGAACCTGCTGTGCAGGACCACCCGCTGCCCGAAGTTGAAGCCGATGAACGCGGTCAGCGTCGACGTGCCGTGCATCAGCGGGGGAGTGGGGAAGAAGGCGATGCCCTCGCCACCCGCCGCGACCCGCTCGGCCAGTTCCTCGGGGCACTTCACCGGCTCCCCGGTCGGCGCACCACCGCCCAGCCCGGAGAAGAACAGGTCCTCCTGGCGCCACATCACCCCCTTGGGCATGCCCGTGGTGCCACCGGTGTAGATGATGAACAGGTCGTCTCCCGAACGCGGTCCGAAGCCCCGCTCCGGCGAACCGGCCGCCACCGCCTCCGTGAAGGCGGTGCACCGGGTGTCCGGGGCGCCCCGGGGCGGTGTCCCCACCCGTACCAGGTGACGCAGCTTCTCCGTCCTGGGCAGCGCGGCCGCGACCCGGTCCGTGAACTCGGCGTCGAACACCAGCGCCGCCAGGTCCGCGTCCCGGTAGAGGTAGACCAGCTCCTCCTCCATGTACCGGTAGTTGACGTTCACCGGCACGATCCTCGCCTTCAGGCAGGCCAGCACCGTCTGGACGTACTCGACGCCGTTGTACAGGTGCAGCCCCAGGTGCTCACCCGGCCGCAGCCCGGCGCCGAGCAGGTGGTGCGCGAGCCGGTTGGCGGCGGCGTCCAGCTCCGCGTACGTCAGCCGGCGCTCCGCACCCGTCCCGGGATGGTCGATGTGGACGAGCGCCTCACGGTCCGGGACCACGTCCACGACCGACTCGAACAGGTCGGCAAGGTTGTACTCCACCGCTCCTCCTCCACCCCGGCCGGACTGGCTCGCGGTCATTAGAGCGTCGCCGCGCACAAGTGGGAAGGGACCGCACCGAAGAATCTGACTACCTGTCAGGAAACTATTGAACTGGCACCCCCGCTCCTGCAACCTGTTCTAGGTCGCGATACGGGAGGACAGCCATGAGCGGTACGGAACACCTCACCGTGCGGCGCGAAGGCGCCACACTCGTACTCACCCTGAACAGACCCGGGGCGAAGAACGCACTGTCCCTGCCGATGCTCGTCGGACTGTACGACGGCTGGATCGAGGCCGACGAGGACGACTCCGTCCGCTCCGTCGTGCTCACCGGCGCCGGCGGCACCTTCTGCGCCGGCATGGACCTCAAAGCCCTCGCCGGTGACGGCATGGCAGGACAGCACCACCGGGAACGACTCAAGGCCGACCCCGACCTGCACTGGAAGGCCATGCTGCGCCACCACCGCCCCCGCAAACCGGTCATCGCCGCCGTGGAGGGCCACTGCGTGGCCGGCGGCACCGAAATCCTCCAGGGCACCGACATCCGGGTGGCGGCGGAATCGGCGACCTTCGGCCTCTTCGAAGTCCGGCGCGGCCTCTTCCCGATCGGCGGCTCCACCGTGCGCCTCCCACGCCAGATCCCCCGCACCCACGCCCTGGAAATGCTGCTCACCGGCCGCCCCTACCCGGCCGCGGAAGCCGCCCGCATCGGCCTCGTCGGACACGTCGTCCCCGACGGCACCGCCCTGGACAAGGCCCTCGCCATCGCCGAACAGATCAACGCCTGCGGCCCACTCGCCGTCGAGGCGGTCAAAGCGTCCGTGTACGAGACCGCCGAACTCACCGAAACGGACGGACTCGCCGCCGAACTCAAACGCGGCTGGCCCGTCTTCGACACCGCCGACGCCAAAGAAGGCGCCCGCGCCTTCGCCGAGAAACGCGCCCCCGTCTACCGCCGCACCTGACCCTCCCGGGGCCCCGCCCCCCCGCCCCCCACGGCCCGCGCCCACCCACCGACGGGGCGCCCACCACGCCTCCCGGCCGCCGCCCGGCCGGAACCCGTCCCGGAGCCGTCGCCCGGCCGGAACCCGTCCCGGGCCGCCCGGGCCGTCCGGCCATCCGCGCCGTCGCCACGATCGGAGCCCGACCATGACCTCCCCGCCCGCGCCACAGACCCTTCGCGCCCCACTCGTCGTGGAGTTCCCCTTCACCCGCTCGCTCGGTCCCGTCCAGTCGGCCTTCCTTACCGGCCTGCGGGAACGCACCGTCCTCGGTGTCCGCACCACCGCCGGCACGGTCCTGGTGCCGCCTGTCGAGTACGACCCGGTCACCGCCGAGGGGATACGCGACCTGGTCGAGGTCGCCCCGACCGGCACCGTCACCACCTGGGCCTGGAACCCGGCCCCGCGGCGCGGTCAGCCGCTGGACCGTCCCTTCGCCTGGGTCCTGGTCCGGCTGGACGGCGCCGACACCTCCCTCCTGCACGCGCTCGACGCGCCCGGTGGCCCCGGGGCCGTGCGCACCGGGATGCGCGTCCGCATCCGCTGGGCGCCCGACCGGGCCGGCGCCATCACCGACATCGCCTGCTTCGAACCGTACGACGGCGAGGAGTCCCGCCAACCGCGCCCCCACACCGGGCGGTTCACCGATCCCGTCACCGGCATCGTCGCACCCGCCCGCCTCGACTACACCTACACTCCCGGCCGCGCCCAGAGCGCCCACCTCGACGCCCTCGCGGACCGGCGGATCGTCGGTGAACGCTGCCCCTCCTGCCACAAGGTGTACGTACCGCCCCGCGGCGCCTGCCCGACCTGCGGCGTCGCCACCACCGAACGGGTCGAGGTCGGCCCCCGCGGCACCGTCACCACCTTCTGCATCGTCAACATCAAGGCCAAGAACCTCGACATCGAGGTGCCCTACGTCTACGCCCACATCGCCCTCGACGGCGCCGACCTGGCCCTGCACGGACGCATCGGCGGCATCCCCTACGACCAGGTGCGGATGGGCCTGCGTGTCGAACCGGTGTGGACGGGGGAGGGCCGCCATCCCGATCACTACCGGCCCACTGGTGAACCGGACGCCGACTACGACACCTACAAGGAGCTGCTGTGACGCCGCCCGCCGGGGACATCGCGATCGTCGCCTTCGCCCAGAGCGACCACCGGCGGCGCACGGACGACGTCTCCGAGGTCGAGATGCTCATGCCGGTCCTGCACGAGGTGCTGGAGCGGACGGGCCTGAAGGCCGGCGACGTCGGCTTCACCTGCTCCGGCTCCTCGGACTACCTCGCGGGCCGCGCCTTCTCCTTCACCATGGCACTGGACGGCGTCGGGGCCTGGCCGCCCATCTCCGAGTCCCACGTCGAAATGGACGGCGCCTGGGCGTTGTACGAGGCCTGGGTGAAGCTGCTGACCGGCGAGGCGGACACCGCCCTCGTCTACGCCTACGGCAAGTCCTCCGCCGGCGAGGTCCGGGACGTGCTCACCCGCCAGCTCGACCCGTATTACCTCGCCCCCCTCTGGCCCGATTCCGTCTCGCTCGCCGCGCTCCAGGCACAGGCGCTGATCGACGCGGGGGAGACCGATGGGCCCGCGCTCGCCGCCATCGCCGCCCGCAGCCGGTCCTCGGCCGCG
Source organism: Streptomyces ficellus (assembly GCF_009739905.1). Classification (NCBI taxonomy): domain Bacteria; kingdom Bacillati; phylum Actinomycetota; class Actinomycetes; order Kitasatosporales; family Streptomycetaceae; genus Streptomyces; species Streptomyces ficellus. The sequence goes on from NZ_CP034279.1 coordinate 6,881,340, forward strand.
GAGAACAACCCGCACGCCCAGCTCACCGGAGTCCGCCCGCACGGCGACCACCTGGTCCACCCGCTGCGCACCGGTGACTGCCCGCCCGTCGGCGACGGCGCGGCGGCCGTCGTCCTCGCCGCCGGGCGCCGGGCACGGGAGCTGTGCGACCGGCCCGCCTGGATCCGCGGCATCGACCATCGCATCGAAGCGCACGGCCTCGGCGTGCGCGACCTCACCGACTCGCCCTCCACCCGCCTCGCCGCACAGCGTGCCGGTGCCTTCGAACGCCCCGCCGACACCGCCGAACTGCACGCCCCGTTCACCTCCCAGGAGGTCGTCCTGCGCAAGGCGTTGCGGCTCGACGACACGGTCCGCGTGAACCCCTCCGGGGGCGCCCTCGCCGCCAACCCCGTCATGGCGGCCGGCCTCATCCGGCTCGGCGAAGCCGCGGCCGCCATCCACCGGGGCACCTCCGACCGGGCGCTCGCCCACGCCACCTCCGGCCCCTGCCTCCAGCAGAACCTGGTCGCCGTCCTGGAAGGAGAGCCCCGTGCCGCATAAGGAGCCCGTGGCCGTCGTCGGTATCGGCCAGACCAAGCACGTCGCCGCACGCTGGGACGTCTCCCTCGCCGGACTGGTCCGGGAGGCCGCCCACCGGGCCCTGCACGACGCCGAGCTGACCTGGGCGGACATCGACGCCGTCGTCATCGGCAAGGCCCCCGACTTCTTCGAGGGCGTGATGATGCCCGAGCTGTATCTGGCCGACGCCCTCGGCGCGGTCGGCAAGCCGATGCTCCGCGTCCACACCGCGGGCTCGGTCGGCGGTTCCACCGCGCTCGTCGCGGCGAACCTCGTCGCCGCCCGGGTCCACTCCACCGTGCTCACCCTCGCTTTCGAGAAACAGTCCGAGTCCAACGCCATGTGGGGCCTGTCGCTGCCCGTCCCCTTCCAGCAGCCGCTGCTCGCCGGAGCGGGCGGCTTCTTCGCACCGCACGTGCGGGCCTACATGCGGCGCACCGGAGCCCCCGACACGATCGGCTCCCTCGTCGCGTACAAGGACCGGCGCAACGCGCTCAAGAACCCGTACGCACATCTCCACGAGCACGACATCACCCTGGAGAAGGTCCAGGCGTCCCCGATGCTCTGGGACCCCGTCCGCTACTCCGAGACCTGCCCGTCCTCCGACGGCGCCTGCGCTCTCGTCCTCACCGACCGGGCCGGTGCGGCCCGCTCGCCGAGACCGGCCGCCTGGGTGCACGGAGGTGCCATGCGCAGTGAGCCGACGATGTTCGCGGGCAAGGACTTCGTCTCGCCACGGGCGGGCCGGGACTGCGCGGCCGACGTCTACCGGCAGGCCGGGATCACCGACCCGCGCCGGGAGATCGACGCGGTGGAGATGTACGTGCCGTTCTCCTGGTACGAGCCGATGTGGCTGGAGAACCTGGGCTTCGCCGCGGAGGGGGAGGGGTGGAAGCTCACCGAGTCGGGAGTCACCGAACTCGACGGCGACCTGCCCGTGAACCCCTCCGGCGGCGTCCTGTCCACGAACCCCATCGGCGCCTCCGGCATGATCCGTTTCGCCGAGGCGGCACTCCAGGTCCGCGGGCAGGCCGGCGCCCACCAAGTGCCCGGAGCCCGCCGTGCTTTGGGCCACGCCTATGGGGGCGGGTCCCAGTTCTTCGCCATGTGGCTCGTGGGCACCGCACCACCGGCCACCTGACCGGCCACCTGACCGGCGCCCGGACCGCGCGCCGCGCCCTGTCCGTGATCGGCCCTGATGGCTAGTCTGAGCGCGGACGACGAACCGGGAGGAGCAGGCACGTGGCGGAGACCATCACCACCCAGCAGCAGCTCGCAGGCTGGGCGAAGCCGGACCTCGATCTGAGCAACGCGGACTGGCAGTCCGGCAGTCAGGGTGCGGGCGACGTCCAGATCGCCTTCGTCGAGGGCTTCATCGCGATGCGCAACGGCGGCCGTCCGGAAAGCCCGTCGTTGATCTTCACCCCCGCCGAGTGGCGCGCTTTCGTGGTCAACGCCAGGGAGGGGGAGTTCGACCTCACCTGACGGTGACGTCCCGGTCCGCGCGCTTCCGGGCCCGTGCGTCCAGCACCGCGCACACGCCGCCCGGCAGTATCAGCAGGGCCGTGGCCCACAGCGGCAGGGTGAACAGTGGTTCGTCGCCGGCCAGCCGGTCGGCCACCAACGCGACCGGCAGGCCGACGGCGGCACCGACCAGCCAGCTCCTGCCCAGCCCCAGACTGCCCCGGCGCAGCTCCACCGTCACCGTGACGGCGGCGATCGCGGCGATCAGCGCGAGGCGGCCGGCGGTGACGGGCAGCTGAGTGGTCCGCCAGAGCAGGTGCGAGAACAGCATCAGCGTCCCCACCACACCCGGCAGTATGGCCGCCAGCCGCATCACCCTCCGGTGCAAAGGCTGTCGCGCCCGGGCCCAGGAGGCGGCGAACGCCTTGACGTCGTCGCCGACGACGTCCGCCGGCTTCCTTCCCGCCGCCGCGGCGTCCTCCAGGTGCGCGGCCAGCTCGGCGAGCATCTCCCGCACGGACGCGGCGTCGATGCCGCGGTACTCCCAGTTGGCCCGGCAGACCGCCAGTACCCGCTCATCGGTCATCATCTGATTCCCCCGTCTGGTCTTTCCGCTGGTCGTTCAGGACCCGGCCGACCTGGGTGGTGAAACCCGCCCACACGGCACGGCCCCGGGTCAGCTCGTCCCGGCCGGCCGTGGTCAGCCGGTAGTACTTGCGCGGTGCCCCGCCGCTGGACGACGGGGCCCGGTACGACTCGACGACCCCGGCCCGCTCCATCCGCGCGAGCAGGGGATAGATACTGCCCTCGCTGACGAGCTCCAGCCCGCTGTGGTCGAGCGCCTCCACGAACTCGTAGCCGTACCTGGGCCGTTCGGCGATCAACGACAGCAGGCACAGGTCGAGCACTCCGCGCAGAAGCTGGCTGCGCCGCTGGTCACCGGTCGCCGGCAGCTCCTTTGTCATGCGACACATGATAGTCACGGATTGTCATGCGGCGCAAGGCTGTGGTGGCGCAGAGTAATGCCGTCGGGTCGGCCGCCACCGCGCCCGACCGCGCCGGCCCGGCCTAGGGTGGGGGCATGAGTGGAGAGCGTGATCTGTCCCGGCTGCTCGCCGGGATGCGGCCCGAGCTCAACGCCGGGCACTTCGTCTTCGTGACCGTCGACGGGCCCGCCGTCCCACCCGGGCTGCACCCCGCCGTCACCGTCGCCGAATCGGAGGGCCTCACCCTCGTCGTGCCGCAGGAGGAGGCGGACGCCGCCTCGCTCCCGTACGACTACGTGGCCGGCTGGATCACCCTGCGCGTCCACTCGGCGCTCGGCGCCGTCGGGCTCACGGCGGCCGTCTCGCGGGAACTCGCCGACGCCGGACTGAGCTGCAACGTCGTGGCCGGCTTCCACCACGACCACCTCTTCGTCGAGCACGACCGTGCGGGCGACGCCCTCACCGCCCTGCGCCGCCTGGCGGAACGCTCCGCCTGACCGGCATCCCGCCCGCGACCCGCGCCGGCCGCCGTGCCGGACATCGCCCGAAGCGGTGAATCACGGACGGCCCCGGGCCCGACGGCGGGTCGCGCCGGCGGCCGGTGACGCGGTCGCCGCGACCGTCGGCGCGGGGGCTCCGGCCGCGCGGGCCCGGGGGCCGGTACGGGGCCCCGGACACGTACCATGGCGGCATGTCCTTCCTCCGCCGCCGCAGCGCCGCCACACCCGCGGGCCCGGACTTCGACGTCCTGGCCATGGACCCGGGGGACTGGCCCGGCAATCTCGGCGCCGGTCTCCTCCCCGCGCCCGACGGCTCCTGCCAGGGCGTGTTCCTGCGGTACGACCTGTTCGGCGGCCGTGGGCCCGCCATGATCATCGGCAACCTCCCCGAGGGCTCCCCGGCCCGGGAGCTCGCGGAGGGCCAGATCCCCTTCGAGGTCGCCCAGCTGCTCGCGGCGCTGGAGAACGACGAGCCGGTCGAGGTCGTCGAGACCGAGGACGTACCGGTGATGCAGGGCGACAACCTGCTCATCGTCCGCCGCCTCAAGCTCTCCGAGAGCCGGATCTCCTGCGTGCAGTTCGACCGCAGCGACAACGTGCTGGTCACCATCGCCAGCTGGGACCGCCCCATCACCGACGACCTGTACGCGCTGCTCAAGCCCCTGCCCGCGGAGCTGTTCCAGCAGGGCTGACAGGGGCGGGCGCCGGGCCCGGCCGGAGGACTAGAGTCGGGACCATGGCAGCACACGAAGGGAACCCGACCGCACGCGTCGACAGTTGGATCTGGGCCGTGCGCCTCACGAAGACCCGCTCCCAGGCGGCCTCCGCCTGCCGCGCGGGGCACGTACGCGTCAACGGCGACCGCGCCAAGCCCGCCCAGCCGGTGAAGGCGGGCGACGAGGTCCGGCTGTTCCACGCGGGCCGTGAGCGCATCGTCGAGGTGAAGCAGGTGCTCACCAAGCGCGTCGGCGCCCCCGTGGCCGCCGAGGCGTACGTCGACAACAGCCCGCCCCCGCCGCCCCGCGAACACGTCGCCCTGGCGGGCGTCCGCGACCGTGGCGCCGGGCGCCCCACCAAGCGGGAGCGCCGCGAACTGGACCAGCTCCGCGGCACGCGCCCGTCCTGACCCGAGGCGCCCGGCGGCGGCTACGGCGTGAACGTCTCCGCCAGCCGGGCGGCCGAGGTCCCCAGCCCCGTCGGCCCCCCGCCCGGGAGCGGCCCCCCGCCCGGGAGCGGCACTCCACCCACCGGCGCCGCCTCACGTTCCGGCAGCCTGGCCGTACCGGCGCCCGAGTGGACGTCCTCGGCCCCGTAGCGGCGTACGTTGCGGTGCCAGTGGAGGATGCCGGCGAGCCAGTCCTCCATCTCCCGCACGTACGCGTCGAGCGCGGCCCGGCCTTCCTCACCGAGACCGAACCGCTCGCACAGCACCGGGAGTTCGTGCTCCTTCACGAGCTCGAACTGGCGCAGCCGGCCACGCATGAGGTCGTCGACGATCCTCACACCCGTCGGGTAGTCGCAGTCGAAGAACTTCTGCACCACCAGCACCGCGTTGTGCACCTCGCCCTCGACCTCGATCTCCTTCTGGTACGAGAAGAGGTCGTTGACCATGGTGCCGTAGTCCATCACCGCGTTCTCCATGCTGCGCACCGTCCCACTGCGCAGCAGCTCCCGCGGCAGGTCGTGGGTGTGGCGCAGCCGCGCGAGGCTCATCGTGAGGTCCGAGCCGAAGGTCAGCCGCCGCATCTCCACGTAGTCCACGGGGTCGGGCACGCGGTGCTGCGCCTGGTTGTGCAGCTCCCACAGCCAGCTCTCCAGCATCACGTCCACCGCCCCGCGCAGGGTGGCCCGCGCCTCCGGGGGCATCGGCCCGGCGGTGCGTGCCCACAGGTCGGCGAGGGCCCGCTCCATCGGGCTGACCGCCCCGGCGGCCCCGGCCTCCGGGTCGTCCACGGGCATGCACGCCGTGAGCCGCTCGTTGCACAGCTTCGCCCCGGCGAGGTCGCGGGGGCGCCCGAAGACGATCGGGTAGTAGTCGTCGCCGTACGTGCCCCAGGTGAGCCACTCGGCACTGAGCTCCAGCTCCTCCGCGGTGGCGTCCGGGTCGAGTCCGGCGCCGCACAGGGCGAGGTCGAAACCCTCCATCAGCCGCTTGTCCCAGATGTCGTCGAGCAGCCCCATCCGGCCCGCCCACTCCAGGGACCGGGCCCGTGCCTCGTCCAGGTGGGGGCTTAGCGCGAGGCGGTAGGGGAGGTCGAAGTCCGGCAGCAGGGAGGGGCCGACGTGCTGGTGCGGCTCATGGCTCAGGCCGCGCGTTCGCGCGGCGGCGGGGCGGCCGAAGAGGGTCGTGACGTCGAGCGCGGACGTGCCGAGCAGCCCGCTGAAGAGGGACGGTCCGGTCCTGGCGTTCTCGTTCATGTACCGGCTCGACCGCAGGTGCCACTCGTGGCCGCCGGACTGCCAGTCCTGGAGGCCCTTGGTGTACGCGGCGACCGCAGCGGTCTCCCCGGGGTCGAGGCCCTGGTCCAGGCACAGCTGGGGCACCTCGGTCAGCGCGGTGTTCTCGAACTGCTGCAACCGCGAGGTGAGCAGGTCGTTGACGGACTCGGCGGCCTCCTGCGTCGTACAGCCCAGGAACCTCTCCAGCACCAGGACGCCGTTACTGTTCTCGCCCTCGTCCTCGACCTCCCGCTGGTACGAGAAGAGGTCGTTGCGCAGGTGTACGGCGTCGGAGAACGCGTCCCGCAGGACCCGCAGCGGCCGGGAGTCCGCCACCCTCTCCGGCACCTCGGCGCCCGCCGCGTACTCCACCAGCCCCGCCGACCAGGGCGCGCCGCCCACCTTGCGGCGCATCTCGATGTACTCGAGGGGGTTGGCGACGCGCCCCTCGTTGATGTTCGCCAGCTCCCACAGGGACTCGTTCAGCAGGTGCTCGGTCGCCCGGGCGAACCGGGACCGCCACGCGGACGACATGCTCGGCACGGTCCGCTTCCACAGGTCGGCGAGGCCCGCCTCCACCGGGTTCACCGGCTCGGGCGTCTCCAGCGACTGGTCCATCGGCATGAACGCCGGCAACCGGTCCAGGTACGCCTTGCCACCGGCGAGGTCCTGGGTGCGTTTGAAGACCTCCAGGAAGTGGTCGTCGAAGAAGAACACCCACACGTACCAGTCGGTGACCAGGGACAGCGCGTCGGCGTCGCAGTCGGGGTGGGTGTACGCGCACAGCAGGGCGTAGTCGTGGGAGTCGAGGTCGTTCTCGTCCCAGACGCCCGACCCTTCCAGCATCCCCATCCGGCGGGCCCACTGCCTGGTGTGGGAACGCGCCGCCTCGACATGGGGATTGAGACGTGCCGGATACGGCATGTAGAAGTCCGGCAGGACGAAGGGCTGTGCCATGCGAGGGGGGCCTTCCGGTGGAGACGGGCATACCGCGCCACCCCCTACCCCTGCCCGACGAGCCCCACGCGGCGGGCCAGGTAAGTCATATGAACGCCACGAAGGTGTCCTTCGCGTCAGCTCCCCGCGCCCGATTCCTTCTTCTCCTCGGGGAACACCGCGCCCCGGCGGGTGAACTCCGCCCGGAACCTCTCCCGGGGGAGGCCCCGGAACGTGAACGACCCGTCCCCCGCCCGGTCGCGCAGGAGTATCTGGTCGCACCCGCCGCAGTACTTGGTGTCCTTCTCGAACCGCTGCCGCGCCCGCTCGGCCCGCCGGTCCCCGGCCCGCACGGCGCCCCGCCTGCGAAGAGCGGCGAAGGCCAGCACCACACCGAGGAGCAGCGCGCTCCACACGACACCGCCGTCGAAGGCGATGAGGACGAACAGCACGGCCAGGCCCGCCAGCACCGTGGTGCTGTGATGGCGGCGCGGGTCCAGCTCCGCCGCGCCCAGCGGTCGGGGCAGTCCCACGAGGGGACCTCCCGGCTTCATGCCCTTCATGCGAAAGCAGACGTCCATCTCCCCGTCCGGGCAGTCCGCCACCGTTCCCCCTCGCGTCGAATGGGTGACACAGCTGCGTACACGTCCTGCCCGGGCCGGGAAGCTCATATGCCCGGCGGTGTGGCCTCATCCGGCCCCCGAGCCCCCACCGGCCCGCCCGCCACCCCCGTCACCACCGTCGCGGGCGGCGGCCGCCCTCAGGCCCGGGTGACGGTCACGTCGGACGCCTTCACGAAGGCCACCCGGTGGCCGAACTGGATCTGGTAGTACGCCTCCTCGCCGCGCACCACCCGGTGCCCGGAGGTGTCGAAGGCCGGCGCGAAGTAGTACTCGCCCGGCACCCGGTCGCCCACCACGTACCGCTGGCCCGCCCCGAGCCGGTACGGCAGCGGCGACAGCGCCTGGACCGGCACGTCCGCCGGGTACGCGGACGCCTCCGGGTACGCCCGCCCGTACACGGGGACGTCCGCCCGCCCCGGCTTCGGCGTCAGGACCCAGCCCCGCGCGCCCACCGCCGTCGGCCGTGCCACGGGATTGTGGAACCAGGCCGTCTGCCCCAGGTACCAGATCGCGGTCCACGCCCCCCGCCGCCCGGCCACGGCGTAGCTCTGGCCCGTCGAGGCCCGTGCGCCCGTGTCGTTGACGTCCACGGTCGAGTCCTCGCCGCCCGGCCGCAGCCCGGCGTCCTTCACCAGGGGAGCGTTCTCGCTGGGCTCCGTGTGGAGCCGGACCGCGCCGCTGCCGTGCGGCGCGCACGCCTCACCGGGCTTCGCACAGCCCGTGTAGAGCGGCCGGTGCGCGGTGTACCGGGGGCGGATCGTCACCACGTCGGCCCACGGACCGGCGGTCGGCGTGAGAGGCCGCCCGAGCAGTTCGAAGTAGTGCGCCCAGTCCCAGTACGGGCCCGGGTCCGTGTGCATGCCGCGCACCGCCGCCCCGGTGGGCCCCGGCACGTTGTCGTGGCCCAGGATGTGCTGCCGGTCCAGCGGCACGTCGTACCGCTTCGCCAGGTACCGCACCAGCCGCGCCGACGTGCGGTACATCGCCTCCGTGTACCAGGCGTCCGGCGACACCAGGAACCCCTCGTGCTCCAGGCCCACCGACTTGGCGTTCACGTACCAGTTGCCCGCGTGCCAGCCGACGTCCTTGAGCGGGACGTGCTGGGCGATGTGCCCGTCGGACGAGCGCAGCGAGTAGTGCCAGGACACGTACGCCGGGTCCTGCACCAGCTTCAGCGTCACGTCCCAGGTGGCCTCGGTGTCGTGGACGACGATGTAGTCCACGGACGCGGAGGCGGGCCGGTCCGCCTTGTCGTGGTTCCCGTAGTCGCCCTCGCCGAGCTCCTCGTACGGCGCCGGGATCCACTCGCACGCCACCGTCCTCGGACACTCGGTCCCGCCCGTCGCGGCCGTCCGCAGGCCGAGCCCGGCGGCCTGTGCCGTCTCCGGGGTCACGTCCGGATCGGGCGCCAGCGTCACCGACTGCCCGTCGTCCGTCGTCCTGTGCTCACCCGAACGGATGATGTGGTACACGTCGTCCGCGTACGTCGTGGCGGTCGCCGTGTCGTCGGCGCCCGAATAGCGCGCCACCGCCCCGTACCAGTCGCCCGGGTCGCCGCTCGCCGGGTGGCCCAGCTCCCGCTGCGCCTCCGCCAGGATGGCCGCGCCGCCACGGATGTTCGCGGCCCGGTCGGTGCGCAGCCGTTCGGGGGAGAGCCCGGACAGCTCGGCCGCCCGCTCCAGCGTCCGCAGCCGGGGCGGCAGCGCCGACGGCTCGGGCAGCCCGGCGTCCGCCACCCGCTTCACGGTCCGGGAGGTGTCACCCCGCGCGTCCTCCGCGCCGTGCGAGTGGTGCGGCGCCGAGGCGAGCGCGGTCCGCGCGTCGGTGAGGTGCATGGGCCCGTAGCCGCCGGTGACGCTCGGCGCGCCACCGTGGCCGTCCCAGCGGGACTGTAGATACGACACGGCGAGGAGCACGCTCTGCGGAACCCCGTACGCGGCGGCGGCCGCCGCGAAGTCACGCTGCAGCGCCCCGGCGGAGGGCATTCGCTCCGCGGTCGCCGGCGGGGCGGCCGACACCAGGGGCCACAGCAGCGCCACGGACGCCACCGCGGCGCCCGCCACGCGCGCGTGCCGCGCCTGCCGTACGTGTCGTCGAGCCGGAGCGGACAAGGCGGCCTCCTGGGACGGGTGATGTGCGCCGGACCCGTACAGGCGTAGCGGCTGCCGCACCACCCGTCAATGCGCCCTGCGCGGCCAGAAGTTCACCCGAAACCCGGACGGGTCGTGACCGGATCAGTCGACCCGCACCGCGAGCAGACACGCGTCGTCGTCGTGGACGCCACGCTCGTACACGTCGGTGATCCGGTCGACCATCCCTTGCGGCGACAGTCCGTCGCCCGCCGCGAGCAGCCCGGTCAGCGCGTGGATGCCCTCGGCGATGTCCTGGCCGCGCCGCTCGACCACCCCGTCGGTGTACAGCAGCAGTACGTCACCCTGTTCCAGCTGGAACTCCGCCGTGTCGTACTGGTGCCCCGGCAGGACGCCCAGCAGCGGCCCGCGGTGCTCCGTCGGCAGCGCGTACGCGCGCCCCTCCCGCAGCAGCAGGGGGGCGGGGTGCCCGGCGCACGTCCACCGCAGGACGCGTTCCGCGTCGACGTGCCCGACCGCCACCGTGGCGGTGGCCGACGAGGGGTCGCTGCACACCAGTTCGTTCAGCCAGGTGGTGACGTCACCCGCACACGCGCCCGTCTGCGCGAGGCCCGCCATCGCGTGGCGCTGCTGGGCCATCCGGGCGACCGCCGCCAGGCCGTGCCCGCTCGCGTCGCCGATCGCGATCAGCGCCCGGCCGTCCGGCAGCGGCCGGCACTTGTACCAGTCGCCGCCCACCGCGGCGTCCGGTTCCGCCGGCAGATAGGCCGCCGCGACGGTCAGCCCCAGCTCCGCCAGCCCCTCCGAGTACGTCGGCAGCAACGCCTCGCGCAGCGCCGACGCCACGTGCCGCTCCGCGGTGGCCTGCTGCCGCAGCTGCTCCGTCTCCACCTGCTTCTCCGCCAGCCGGCGGCGGCTGCGCATCTGCGGAGTGAGATCACGCGCCACGATCTGCAGCGCCCAGGGCCGGCCGTCCGTGCCCGCCACCGGCCGGCCCAGCAAATCGACCGTGCGGACCTCGCCCAGCACCACGAACCGGATGCGCGTCCACGCGGGCTCCTCACCGGCCAGCACCGACGCGATGAACTCGCCGAACGCCCCCACGTCGTCGTCCACCAGGGCGTCGCACAGCTCCAGCAGGGACCAGGGCAGCGCCGGGTCCGTACGGAAGATCCGCTGCAGGCCCTCGGACCACGACACCGAACCCGACAGCAGGTCCCAGCGCCCCCATCCCATGGACGCCAGGTGCTGGGCGTCGATGGTGAGGAGCTCCGCCTGGCTGCGCACCGGGCGCCAGGTCGTGAGCACCTGATCGCCGCACGACGCGGCGTAGTGGACCAGCTGGACCCGCCTGAGCCTGCCGTACCGCTCCTCGGTGTAGTCCACGACCAGACCGTTCAGGGCGTGCCCGGTGGCCAGTACGTCTTTGAGCGCGGCCAGCAGCCCGCCGGCCGCCGCTCCCGGGCGGGCCTCGGCGAAGAAGAGCTGTCCCGCCTGCTGGTCGGGTGACACCAGCCATTCGGCGGAACGGATGTGGTTGCCCGCGCGGATGACGAAGTCCGTGATCTCCCCGGAGTCGTCCCGCACCGGGCTGAGCAGGGCCGCCGACACCGGCACCGCGGGCAGCGCCGCACACAGGCACCTCGACGCGTCGTGGCCCTCGGCCGCGTCCACGCACGAGTGCGGAGCGCCGAACCCCTGGCCGCACGGGCACTGGGCCGTCCGGGCGCTCCCGCCCCTCTCGGGCGAGGGTGCTCCGGCCCCGCCGGCGGACCGGCCGGGTGACGGTTCGGCCACCCCGGCCGTCTCCGTCCGGTGGCGCACCTCCGCCCGCAGCGTCGCGATCTCGCGTTCGATGTACGCCTTCAGCGACGCCACGTCGGAGGTGAGCGACCGGGTCATGAGGACGCCGCGCTCCCGGCGCCGCCGGCCGTCCCGTCGGACGGCGCGTGTCTTCTGCCGGGAACGTTCATGTCGGCGCCCTTCCTCGTCCGTACTTCTCGTGTCCGTGTCCGTATCGGCGTGTCGTTCCGTCGCGCGGGGTCAGGCGTGGACGCCGTGCCCACGGTGGCCTCGCCCGGTGATGAGCCGGTAGAGGGCGAGGACGATCACCGAACCGACGATCGCCGCTATCCAGGTCGACAGGTCGAAGAAACCGTCGATCGAGTCCACACCGAAGATGACCTTGCCCAGCCAGCCGCCCAGCAGGCCGCCGACGATGCCGAGCAGCATGGTCACCAGGATGCCGCCCGGGTCACGTCCCGGCATCAGCGCCTTGGCGATCGCACCGGCGAGCAGCCCGATGAAGATCCACGCGATGATTCCCATTTTCGACCTCCGGTAGCCTTCCGCACGTTCCGCCACGCGGCGGGACATCACAGCGCTTTGCCCCGGCCTCCGCCGGTAAACGCCCGCCGCCCCCACCGGCCTCACGCGGGGCCGGGCGACCCGTCCTGGGCGGGTCGTAGGTCCCGGGTAAAAAGGGTCGAAAGTCCCGTATCGGACAGGTCGGACGGCGAGCTTCCCCGGTCCCTCCACCGGCAATACCGACGGCAGCCCCGCGCCACCCCGCGCCCGGCACCGGCCACCGGTACAGCCGAGGAGACGAGACACCGCCCATGGACATGACGTGGATGGACCGCACCAAGAACCGGCTCGCGCAGGCGACCGGCCTCTTCCACCCCTGGCGCGCCCTGCCGCCGACGACACCGGAATCGCTGCACGTCCGCAGCCCCACCGCCGGGACCTGCTGGACCTGTGTCGAACGGCACCGGATCGACTGGCAGTACACCGGCGAACTCTGGCACCCCTGCGACGTGCTCCTCGAACGGCGCACCGACCAGGGCTGGACCACCGCGGCGCTCCTCGCCGCCCACGTCGACCCCCGCGCGCTCGGCACCTCCGTCGTCGTGCCCGAGCTGCCCACGGGGCCCTACCGCGTCCGGATCACCTCGCCGGAGCTGCCCGCCGCGGCGTGCAGCCCGCCGCTGGTGATCCGCCACCACTGACCCCGCCCCCGCCCCTCCACCGAAGGACCGCGTGACGTCGATGCAGAACGAACTCGCCCGCCTCACCACCGAGGTGACCCAGCTGCGCCGGGCGCTCGACAGCCGGGCGGTCATCGACCAGGCCCAGGGCATGATCATGGCGCTCGCGGCGTGCCCGGCCGAAGAGGCCTGGCACGCCCTCGTGACCACCTCCCAGCACGGCAACACCAAGGTGCGGGACGTCGCCACCGCCCTGGTGGCCACCGCCCGCGGCGACGACCTGCCGCCCCCGCTGCGCGGTCCGTTCACCCGGGCCCTGGAGCACGCGCGGGCTCCGGAGCCCGCCCGGACCCTGGAGCGGGCGCGGCGCCCGGGCCGGACCGGGGACACGGACCCCGGAACCGGCCGCGGGGCGCCGGGGGTCAGCCGGGGTTCACCGACTCCTGCCTGAGCGCCATCCAGCGCTCGGCGACCCCCCGGACGGCCGGGTACCGCTCCAGCAGCTCCTCGTCCGCCAGGGACAACTCCGTCGCCTTCGTCCGGCGGGAGGCGGGGGCGGGCCCGTCGGAGAGGGGCAGGGCCCGGACGTGGTGATCGTGCGGCATCAGGCCTCCAGTGACTCGGAGCATGCGCCGGGCCTCCCGTGGGGAGCCGGGAGGTGGCGCGACCCCGCCCGTGCGACGACGCCGGGCCGAGCCGTGACGGCCACCCGCCGGGGGTGCGGGCGGCGCCGCCACAGCATGCACCCGAACCGGCCACCAGGGGTAGGGGTATGGCCGAAATCAAACGTGAAGGAATGGCCGCGGGCCGCCTCGCCCGGCCGGGACGCCTCCGGTCACCCGGCGTCGGCCGGGAGCCGGCGGACGGCCTCGCGGTAGGTGAGGCCGGACATACGCGGACGCCGTTCCCGGACCCACCCGGCCACGAACCCGGGATCGCGGACCGACAGCTCGCGCAGCACCCAGCCGATGGCCTTGCGGATGAAGAACTCCCGCTCGTCCAGCATGGCGTCGGCGTAGCGGCTCAGCCGCCGCAGGTCCGGGCTGCCGGCGCGGATGCCGGGGATCAGGGCCAGCAGCGCCGTCCGCCGGAGCCAGAAGTCCTCGTCCCGCGCCCAGCGGTCCAGGGTGTCACCGCAGGACACCGGCTCGCGGGCCACCACCGCGCCGACCGCGTGGACGGCGAGGGCGTCGACCAGCGCCCAGGTGCGCGACGCGCGCACGTACCGTTCCACGACGGCGAGGTCCTCGGGCAGGAGCAGGACGGCCGCCCGCGCGGTCAGCGTCTCGACCGCCGCCATCCGGTGCTCGTACACGTCGCCGGGCCACAGCAGCTCCGCCAGGCGCAGCGTGTCCTCGCGCGTGAACGGCCCCAGGTCCCGCCGCGCGCCCGTCACCGTCCGGCGTACGTCGGGCACCGGCACGCCCAGGTGCGTGAGGTCGCTGCGCAGGTACGCGCGGTCCCGCTCCGCCCGCTCGGCGGTGCCCAGCCGGCCGAGTCCTTCCCTGATGACGGCCGCGGCGTCGTCGGCTCGGGGCATGACCTTCCCTTCCTCGAGGGGGACCATCATCCCCCCCGGCCCGCCGTCCCGGGCCACCACCGCCCCGCCGCCGCGAGGGCCACCGCCCCGGCGGTGCACAGCGCGAGGGGTGGCCGGTGTGTCGGCACCGGCCACCCCTCGCGCTTCCCCCTCACCGGCGGTCAGCGCGTGCCGACCGCCGCGCGCACGGCCCGCCGTGCCAGTGCGCAGTCATCGTGCAGCCGCCGCAGCAGCAGCCGCTGTTCCTCCCCGAACGACACCGCGCCGGGTGCCGCCGGCACCGAACCGGCGGGCGGAGCCTCCCGTATCGTGCGCTGCACGGCCGTCTCGTACGTGCGGATCTCCCGCGTCAGCACCAGCATCAGGTTCACCAGGAACGCGTCCCGCGACGCCGGCCCCTCGCGCTGGGCGAGCTGGCTGATGTGACGCCGGGCCGCGGGGGCGTCGCCCAGGACCGCCCACAGTGTGGCCAGGTCGTACCCCGGCAGGTACCAGCCCGCGTGCTCCCAGTCGACCAGCACGGGGCCGGCGGGCGACAGCAGGATGTTGGAGAGCAGCGCGTCCCCGTGGCAGAACTGCCCCATGCCCTGCCGCCCCCCGGCGTGCGCCAGGCCGTGCAGCAGCTTCTGGAGGTCGTCCCGGTCCCGGTCGGTGAACAGACCCAGCTCGTGGTAGCGGGAGATCCGGGAACCGTAGTCGAGCGGGGCGTCGAACGTCCCGGCGGGCGGCCGCCATTCGTTGAGGCGGGTGATCGCGCCGAGCGCGGTCCGCAGGTCGCTCCGGGGCGGTGCCTCCAGCGGGTGCCGCGTGAGGGCCGCGGCCCGGCCGGGCATCCGCTCGATCACCAGGGCGCAGTTGTCGGGGTCGGCCGCGATGAGCCGCGGCGCCCGCACCGGGGGACGGTGGCGGACGAAGGCCCGGTAGGCGGCGATCTCGTGACGGAACCGCTCGACCCACGCGGGGGAGTGGTCCAGTAAACACTTGGCAACCGCGGTGGCGCGTCCGGTGGTCCCGACGAGCAGGACCGAGCGGCCGCTGCGCCGCAGCACCTGCACCGGGTTGAACTCCGGGCAGATCCGGTGCACCGACGCGATCACCTTCCGCAGCTGCGCGCCCTGGGTGCCCGACAGGTCGAGTCGTCCGCTGAGCGGCCCGGCCACCGTCCCCGGCCAGCGCCGCGCCCGGCCCGCCTGGGCGGGGTCCAGATACGGTCCGCTGCCGGCCGGGACGGTGCGCTGCGGCCGGGGCGGGGCGGACACGGAGGACGATGCTGTGTACATGGGCGAGACAGATCCCTTCGTGCGCCGACGATTTGCGTACGCTGCCCCGTCCCGGCAACCGGCCGACACCCTGGGGAATGAGGGCCGGTTGCCGGAGCGGGGTGGCGCTATCCTACCTGACACCCGGGCGCGGGTGGCACACCATCTGGCGCACCCTGGCGAACCCTGGCGAATAGTCGCCAGCCCTATGACAGCGGGTTAGTGTCAACTCAGCCGAGAACCTGGGGGCTTGACGTGACCGGAGAACCCAACACCCGACTGGCGGACCTGTTCGGCCTGGCCGGCTGGTCGAAAGGGGAACTCGCAAGACTCGTGAACCGGCAGGCGGCGGCCATGGGCCACCCCCAGCTGGCGACCGACACCTCGCGGGTCCGGCGCTGGATCGACATGGGGGAGACCCCGCGCGATCCCGTCCCCCGGGTGCTGGCAGCCCTGTTCACCGAGCGACTCGGCCGTGTCGTGACCATCGAGGACCTCGGGTTCGTACGACACGGGCGCGCCGGGAAACGGCGGGACGTCAGGAACACAGACAACCCTGACGGGCTGCCCTGGGCGCCCGAGCGTACGGCTGCGGTCCTCACCGAATTCACGGGAATGGACCTCATGCTCAACCGACGCGGCTTGGTGGGCGCGGGCGCCGCGCTCGCCGCAGGCTCCGCACTCACCAGCGCCATGCACGACTGGCTCCACACCGACCCCGCCCTGTCCGCCGACGCCCCCCGCATGGGCGATCCCCTGCACGCCGATCCGGCCGGGTTCGACCGCTACGAGGCGGCCCCCATCGGGTCGCAGGAGATCGAGGCGCTGGAACGCTCCGTGGAGGTGTTCCGGGCCTGGGACGCCGCGCGCGGCGGAGGGCTCCAGCGCAAGGCCGTCGTCGGCCAGCTCAACGAGGTGGGCGGCATGCTCGCCTACCGCCACCCCGACCACCTCCAGCGCCGGCTGTGGGGCGTCGCCGCCAACCTGGCGGTCCTCGCCGGCTGGATGTCCCACGACGTGGGCCTGGAGCCCACCGCCCAGAAGTACTTCGTCATCGCGGCCCACGCGGCGCGCGAGGGCGGCGACCGTCCTCGCGCCGGGGAGGCCCTGTCCCGCGCCGCCCGCCAGATGGTCCACCTGGGGCGCCCCGACGAGGCGCTGGACCTGATGAAGCTCGCCCGGTCCGGCTCGGGCGAGGAGATCCTGCCCCGTACGCAGGCCATGCTGCACACCATCGAGGCGTGGGCGCAGGCGTCGATGGGTCGCGGCCAGGCGATGCGCCGCACCCTGGGCGAGGCCGAGGAGCTGTTCGTCTCGGACAAGGCCGACGTGCCCCTGCCGAGCTGGATGCAGACCTTCAGGAGCGAGGACCTGTACGGCATGCAGGCGCTCGCCTACCGGACGCTGGCCGAGCACGAGCCCGCCGCGGCCCGGCAGGCGCAGTACTTCGCGCAGAAGGCCCTGGCGCTGCGCAACGACGGGCGGCAGCGCTCGAAGATCTTCGACTACCTGTCGATGGCGTCGGCCTGCTTCATCGCCGACGACCCCGAACAGGCCGACCGTTACGCCCGCCTGGCGCTGATGTCGATGGGTGAGACCTCGTCCCAGCGCACCTGGGACCGGCTGCGCGAGATGTACCGGCTCACCGGGCAGTACGCGGGCTACTCGAAGATCGAGGACCTCCGCGAGGAGATCCAGCTGGCGATGCCGAAGGGCGCGACGAAGAGGCCGAGACGCGGTCAGGCCTGACGGGCGCCGGCACTCCCGCCACCCACGTCACCACGAGTCCACGGGAACCACGCAAGGGCCGGACGCACCGGCCCACGACCACCGCCCCGTCACAGGGTCACTGGGTCACGAGACCACTGGGCCGGAACTCACGACCGGGCGTCGACCCGGGCGACCATCACGCACGCGTCGTCCTCGCGGGGCGAGCGGCCGAACTCCTCCACCACCGCCCGTACACACTCCTGCGCGTCGCGCGCTCCGGCGAACAGCGGCGCCAGCTCGAGCAGCCTGTCCAGCCCCGTGCCACGGGTCAGCCCGTCGGTGTGGAGCACCAGCACGTCCCCCGGCAGCAGCCGGACTTCGACCTGCTCGTACGTCGCCCCGGACGTCGCCCCGAGGAGGGCGCCCTCCGGGCGGGCCAGCGCGCGCCCCGTCCCGCCGCGGAACAGCAGCGGGGCGGGGTGGCCGGCCTGCGCCCAGGCGAGCGTCCGCGTCCGGGGGTCGTAGCGGCAGCTCACGGCGGAGCCCAGGGCGGGCTGCGAGGACGAGTCGAGCACCTGGTTGAGGTGGCCCATCAGGGCGCCGGGGCGGATGCCGGCGACCGCCATGCCGCGCAGCGCGCCCAGCAGCATCGCCATCGTGGACGTCGCGGAGACGCCGTGGCCGGTCAGGTCGCCGACGGTCAGCAGGGCGTCGCCGTCGGGCAGTTCGAGCGCGTCGTACCAGTCGCCGCCGATCGTCGCGCTGGACACGGACGGCAGGTACTGGCCCGCCAGGTCGAGGCCGGCCGGTCCGCCGTGCGGGAAGCCGGAGGTGCCGCGCCACGGGGGCAGCACGGCCTCCTGCAGTTCCACGGCGATCCGGTGCTCGGTCCGTTCGACGTGCTGGCGGCGCTGGAGCGAGTCCCGGGTCTCCCGAACGGCCCGCTCGCTGCGGCGCAGCTCGCTCACGTCCCGCAGGACCGCCCACATCGACGCGGTGCACCCGTCGACGTCGAGGACCGGCTCGCCCATCATGTGCAGGGTGCGCACCCGGCCGTCCGTCCGGACGATCCGGAACTCACCGTCGATGGGCTTGCCGTCGATGAGGCAGCCGGTCACCATCGCGGTCAGCAGTGCCTGGTCCTCGGCGAACACCATGGAGGGCAGCTCGTCGAGGGTCAGGGGACCGGTCTCGGGCGGGCGGCCGAAGATGTCGTAGAGCTCGTCGGACCAACTCACCTCGTCGGTCAGGAGGTTCCACTCCGCGCTGCCGACCCGGCTGAGCAGGGAGCCGGTGGGCGGCGGGCCGGCCGGCGCCCCGTCGGGGTCCGAACCGCCGTCCACCTCCGCCGGTTCCGCGGGGCCGTCGGGCACGCCCTCCTTCAGCTGGCCCAACTGGGCGCCCAGGTCGTCCAGTTGGTGGACGGCGAGGTCGCACAGCGCGCGCTGCCAGCGTCCTTGCGGGTCGTCCTCGTCCACCACGGCGTCCCGGCGCACGGCATCGACGTCTCCGCGCAACCGGCGGGTCTGCGAGATGAGGGCGTCCAGCGTGCCGCGCTCGGGCGGC